>JAGVNY010000157.1 GCA_020053015.1 Candidatus Zixiibacteriota bacterium
GAAGAATTCGACGTTTTCAATCCTCGGCTTGCGAGCAGGGCAAGTCGGTCGACAGAAGATACCGGTCGTTCTTACTCCAACCCAGAAGATTCCTTCAAATGCGCTGTCTCGGTTGAGCAGCGCTTCGTACATCACACGCGGCGAAGGGAGTTGTGGCATGGCTTTATCACTCCTATTCATTGTCCGGCTTGATCTCCGGTTGGCCGCTTAGAGCGGTCCAGCTTCGCCGATAACATAAGCCATTCTCCTACATCGTGCATACGCTTTTCAGGCATCGAATTCCGGCGAGTTCTTCTGCGATGGCAACGACGACCTGTAGCAATCTGGAACACACCAGAGTGTTGTCAGGTTGCGATATTGAAGCTTCCGTTGGAAGGAGAGTATATGAGTCAGAAAATTGGCATAATCGGATCGGGTGTGGTTGGGCAAGCCCTTGCCAATGGATTTGTTAAGCACGGTTACGACGTGCTGATTGGAACGAACCATCCGGCGAAACACGCAGAGCTACGAGAAAAGACTGGCGGGAAAGCGAAGGTCGGTTCATTCGAAGAAGCTGCCAAGTTCGGCGACATCCTGGTGATGGCGGCGAAAGGAGCCGCAGCTGAAAACTCCATCCGACTCGCGGGCATCGCCAATTTCGATGGAAAGACGCTGATTGACGCAACCAATCCGATCTCCGATGCACCCCCCGTCAACGGAGTGCTGCAGTACTTCACGGCGATGAATGAATCGCTGATGGAACGACTGCAGAAACTCGTGCCAAAGGCCAATTTCGTCAAAGCATTCAGCTGTGTCGGCAGTCCCTTCATGGTCAATCCGGACTTCGGAGGCATCAAGCCTACGATGTTCATATGCGGCAATAATGAACAGGCCAAGACAGCTGTAAAGCAGATCCTTACCACGTTTGGCTGGGAGTTCGAGGACTTGGGGACTGCGGAGGCCGCCCGTGCGATTGAACCGCTCGCCATACTCTGGTGCATCCCCGGTTTTCGCGAGAATCGGTGGACGCACGCCCTGAAGCTGTTGAAGAAGTGATCTGACTGAAATCCTCGGCGTTGGCAAAGCTCGATTACTTACTGGTCACGGGAGTGCCTTGATGGAAGATCATCTGCCAGCCGGTGTCGGTCGATCTCCAGATCGAGCTTCGAAGTGACCTCCGCTGCCCACCAATCGAATCGCGAGCGATTGCGATGTATGTGGCCAGAACCAACCCTGGCGCAAGCTGCGAAGCGCGGAAATCCTCCATCGATATGCTGACTGCCGATTCATGCTCGAGTTCGCGTATGATTGATGCTCTATCACATGGCTGCCCGTCGCTTCCGAATTCGACGAACTCGGCAGCAAGGAGCCTCTGAAGCTCTGTCCGGGAACGCCTGATTTCGGGTTGCAGTAGACGTTCCTCGAGCCTCGCAATCAAGTGAGCGGTCGATTCGTCAGCATTCATATAATCGCTCCGCTAAGCCCGCTTCATCCGGTGTTCGAACCGCCTCCCTACGAAGTAGAAGAGCATCGTGACGATGGCGATCATCAGCGTCATCAAAGCGAAGTAGTTCCCCGGTGACATCTCCGTGTATATCCGCGAGAACCATGCGGCGAGCGTGTCACCCATGAAGACGGTGAAGAGCCAGATGCCGGTGATCATCGATTTCATACGATCGGGAGCCTCTTCAAATGCGAGTTGTAGTCCTACGACAGATATGCATAGCTCGGCCATAGTGATCAAAATATAAGCGCCCAGTTCCCATAGGATAGAGACCTTGGCGTTCACGCCGAAATAACCCGCAACGGACATGAGTCCCATGCACAGAACAACCAGCACGAACCCGATGAGCATCTTACGCGGTGAGGAGAGCTTCCGGGTTTCGTCTTTGTCGGTCCTCGACCAGAGCCAGGCAAAGAGAGGGGTCATGACTACGATCAGGACCGGGTTCAGACTCTGGACGGCATCTGGTGGAATTCGCCACGTCCAGTTGAACACCGTAACGTCCAGAATCATGTAGTCACGTGCGAACAATGTCCATGTCGAGTATGACTGATCGAATATCGACCAGAAGAATACGATCAGAAGGAATAGCCCGGAAAGTCGTATCAGCGTCTTGCGATCCTGACGTCTCTGTTCCGGGGTCCTGACCTCGCGCTTGGTCTCTCTGACGTTTTCTACAGGATAGTGCTTCTTGCCCAAATAGAAGATCGCCAGTGACACAGCCATCAGGATCGTCGGAGCCATGAACGCGGGGCCGTAGCCGTAGTGGTCGCGAATGAACGGCAAGGAGAATGTGGTTATTGCTGCACCGATGTTAATCGCCATGTAAAACCAGGAGAAAGCCTGGGTCATCAAGTGTGTCTTGCCTGCTTTCTGGTACATCAGACCCATCAGAGTGCTGATATTCGGTTTGATTGAACCTGAACCGCCTGCAAGGAGCAGCAGGGCGGTGTACAGCCCGACTTCTGTCGTGAAAGTCCCCAGAATGATGTGCCCCATAATGTAAGGGATCGCGAAGTAGATAATCGTCTTGAACTTCCCCAGAAAGTGATCGGCGATATATCCACCAGCGATCGGAAGAATGTAGCAGAAGGCAGTAAACAGCGATACTACTGAAGCGCTGTTGGCGTCGGAATAACCCAACTTCTGGATCATATAGAGAAGCAGAAGCGTCTTCATCCCGTAGAAGCTGGCTCGCTCGGCCAGCTCTCCCCAGAAGATGAACCAGAATCCACGCGGATGATGATTGTCAAGCGCCGCGGTTACATGTTCGTTTGCTGACATATACACTCCGTCTCACTCAATCTGCGCCTGAAACACATCACAGGCAGCGCGTCGAACTCGCTACATCTACCATGTGTCGCGCAGTGTCCGTTATTTCTCCCGTGCTATTCACTCGCTAAGATATGCTTTCCTGACCAATTCGTTGCATGCTATCTCCGAACTCGGACCTTCGAGGATGATATTGCCTGTCTCAAGAACATATCCATAGTGCGCTATCTTCAACGCCAAATGGGCGTTCTGCTCAACAAGCAGAATGGTCATTCCGAGCTCTCTGTTGATTTCCACTATTGTCTGGAAAATCGCCTTTACCAGAATCGGGCCGATGCCGAGCGATGGTTCGTCCAACAATAGCAGCTTTGGTCGCGCCATCATCGCTCTTCCGACAGCGAGCATCTGCTGTTCGCCTCCGGAGAGCGTGCCGCCCTGCTGGTTGATGCGCTCCTTAAGACGTGGGAAGAGAAGGAAGACTCGATCAAGGTCACCGGCAACGGCATCTGAGTCTCTTCTGAGGTATGCGCCCATCTCGAGGTTTTCTCTTACCGTGAGATTAGCGAAGATCATTCTCCCCTCGGGAGCATGCGAGACTCCAAAACCCACAATCCGATGGGGGGGCAGATTCGTTATGTCTGCATCGCCCAAGCTGATGTTTCCGGAACAAACCCTGATCAGCCCGGAAATCGCCCGCAACAACGTGCTCTTGCCAGCGCCGTTGGCTCCGATCATCGTGACTATCTGCCCCGTCTTTACCGACAGAGAGATTCCTCTCAGGGCAGCGATCGCGCCGTATTTGACTTCGAGTGACGTTACTTCCAGCATACTCTCACTCAGTTGGCTCACCCAGATAGGCCTCGATTACTTTCGAGTCGCATTGAATCTCCCTCGGTGAGCCTTCAGCGATCTTAACGCCGTAATCAAGCACAACAAGGCGTTTGCAGATGCCCATAACAACCCTCATATCGTGGTCGATCAGGAGGATACTGACTCTGAAATCACTCCGGACTCTCTCGATTAAGCCCATGAGTGCAACTTTCTCCGATGGATTCATACCTGCGGCAGGCTCATCAAGAAGCAGGAGTTTCGGTTTTGTGGCAAGAGCGCGCAGCAGCTCGACCTTTCGTTGCTGTCCGTACGGAAGAGAAATCGCAATCTCGTTTCTGACCGTTTCGAGTTCGAAGTACTCCAACAATTCCGCTATCGCGCGATCTGTTTCCTCCTCAGATGTGTGGAACGGCCCGCATCTGCTGACCGCATGGATGAGACCGTACTTCACACCCTTGCTATAGGCTGCCTGAACAGTCTCGTACACGGTCATGGATGGAAAAAGCCGGATGTTCTGGAATGTTCGTGCGATGCCTCTGTCAGCAATCTGGTTTGGTTTCAGTCCTACGATGCTGTGACCATCGAAGAGTACTTGCCCGCTCGAAGGCCGGTATATGCCAGTTATCATGTTGAAGATAGTGGTTTTTCCCGCACCATTGGGCCCGATGAGCCCTAACAGGTCACCTGCCGCCAATCCGATGCTCAGGTCGGCAATTGCAGTCAAACCACCGAAGCGCATTGTGCATGATCTGAGCGTTAGCAGGTCCATGGGTCACCGTAGAGTCTTTAGCGCCACACTCTGTTTCGCAGTTCGGGTACGCACGAAAAGGCCTCGGGGTCGAGTGATCATGATCACGATTAAGAGAAGGGAGTACACGACCATTCGATACTGGGCTACAGACCTTAGCATCTCCGGCAAGATCGTCAGGAGGATAGCGGAGAGTATGACGCCGAATATGCTTCCCATACCACCGATTATGACCATTACCACAATTTCAAACGATTTCAGAAAGCTGAACTGCGCCGGGTTTATGTATGTCACGAAGTGGGCATAGAGCGCTCCCGCTACTCCCGCAAAGAAAGCGCCTGTGACGAATGCAATGACTTTCACTCGCGTTGAACTGATGCCGATCGTTTCTGCAGCAAGTTCGTCGTCGCGTACCGCCAGAAAAGATTTGCCATAGGTTGAGTTGATGAGATTGCTGACAAGCAAGATGACAATAGCTACTGTCGAAAAAACCCACACGAAATTCGTCAGTTTAGGGATGCCGGTAAAGCCTCTTGCCCCCCCAAGAAAATCGAGGTTCTGCACGATCACGCGGATGATCTCGCCGAAACCCAGCGTGGTGATGGCGAGATAGTCTCCCTTGAGTCGAAGGCTCGGAATTCCGACCAGCAGGCCGAAGATCGCAGCCACTATTCCGCCCAATAACAATGCGAGCGAGAATGCAGCCGTGTTCAGCATCGAACTGCTTGCGAAGTGCAATTGACTTGTGACGACGGCCGACGTGTATGCTCCAACGGCCATAAAGCCGGCATGTCCGAGCGAGAACTGACCGGCGAAACCATTGATCAGGTTCAGACTGGACGCCAGAATGATATTGATGCCGATGTAGATGAGAACTTGATAGTAGTAGGGATTTATCAGGTGCTCAAAACGAGAGATGGCGAAGCCAGTCACAATAGCCGCTATCAGCATCAACCCTGACTTGTGGAGTCTCACACTTTATCCCGATCGTGACGTCCAAGGATGCCCGACGGCTTGAAGAGCAGGATCAGGATCAGGATAGCGAATGCGATTGCGTCTCTATAACTTGAGGAGATGTATCCCGACACGAACGTCTCCGTGATGCCGATAATGAGCCCACCAAGAGCCGCACCCGCGAGGTTTCCGATGCCACCCAGCACGGCGGCAACGAATGCCTTCAGTCCCGGGAATATGCCCATTAGGGGATTTATACTCGGATACACCGACGCATACAGCAGCGAGGCTGCGGCTGCGAGACCTGATCCCAGGACAAATGTGAAGCTGATGACGCTGTCAATATTGATGCCCATTAGGCTCGCGACACGATGATCGAATGACACTGCCCTCATGGCTGTTCCCATCTTCGTGTTGTACACAATGAATCGAAGAAGCAGCATCAACACGATTGCCGTCAGTATCACAACGATCGAATTCGTTCCAATGACTACATGCTGTGTGTTGATCAGCGAGCTCGACGGTATCAGAGTCGGAAACAGCTTGGGATCCGGTCCGAATACGAGTTGTCCTCCATACTCGAGGAAGAACGAGACTCCGATCGCCGTTATGAGAACCGTGAGCTTGGGACGTGAGCGCAGCGGCCTGTATGCGAGCTTCTCGATTGTGACGCCAAGCGCAGAGCATCCCACCATAGTCACAATCAAGACGATCGGAGCAGCTATCCAGAGGCTGCCGCCCGTCAGAGAAATAACGTGTGGGGCGACAAAGTAGCCGATAAACGCGCCAACCATGAAGACGTCGCCGTGGGCGAAATTGATGAATCTCAGAATACCGTAAATCATGGTATATCCGAGCGCTATCAGCGCATAAATGCTGCCCAGCGAGATTCCGTTGATGACTTGCTGGAGGAATTCGCTCATTGATTAGTACTATGGCAAGGCTACGGTTGTATCGACTCTTTGTACTTCAGGGATGCGTTCTCAACGGTCAAAATCACGAGCGGCTTGCGAGCGTTCCGGCGCTCGTCAATGGTAATGCTGCCCGTGACACCCGTGAAGTCACTCGTAGCCGCGAGTGCATCCCGGATTGCAGTGCCGTCGGTATTTCCCGCTCTGCGGATGGCGTCAAACAGTATCAGCCCAGCGTCATATCCCAATGCTGCCATGGCGTCGGGCCTTTCGTTGAAGCGAGCGCTGTATTTCGTAACGAAACTCCGCACCGCCGCCGCGGTGTCGTCGGTGGAGTAGTGAGTGCTGAAATAGGTGTTATTCATCGCCTGGCCTCCAACCTCAAGAAGCTTGGATGAATCCCAGCCGTCACCACCGACTATAGGCATCGTCATATTCAATTCACGCGCTTGTTTGACGATCAGAGCTCCTTCGATATAATATCCCGGAACGAACATGGCTTCCGGCTCGGCTGCTTTCAGAGCCGTGAGCTGAGCCTTGAAGTCGCTATCCCCTTCGCTGTAGGCTTGCTCTGCAACCACCGTGCCTCCCAGCGATTCAAATGTCTGCCTGAAATACTGTGCCAGTCCCACACTGTAGTCGTTCTTCACGTCCTTGAGTATCACGGCTTTCTTGAATCCAAGAGAGTTATACATGAATCTGGCCAACATCTCGCCCTGAAACGGATCGATGTAGCAGACTCTGAATATGAAATCACCTTTCTTTGTTACTTCGGGATTGGTAGACGCGGGACTCACCATGGGGATCTTGAATTGCTGACATATCGGAGCTGCTGCAAGGCTGCGCGACGATGCCACCTCGCCGATGATTGCCTTCACATTGTCACGCGTGATGAGCTTCGTCACCGCCGTTGCGGCTTCCTCAGGCTTGGACTGATCATCTTCGACAAGCAGCCTGATCTTCTTCCCGAGTACGCCGCCTGCATTGTTTGTTTCTTCAACAGCGAGCTCAAGTCCGTGATGAGTGGACTGTCCGAAGGTAGCTGTGGTTCCGGTGAGAGAACCGAACTCGCCGATCAATATCTCATCGCCTTTATCGCCTCCGCCGCAACCCAGAATGACGAGCGTCGTAAATAGAGCAGCCAGAATGCCAGAATATGTCTTCATGTCGATCCGTCCTGTCAACTAAACCTCATGTGCGAAGATACGCCCGATACCTGCTCAATGTCAAACCATAATCGCATGCTGCGTTCTCATCCCGCGGCTCCATTAGCGTCACTGGCGATCAGCTCTTGGAAACAGGATCGCCACCTTCGCGCTATCCAAGGTGCGCTACTTGCCATAGGCTTGCCTCGATAGTTTGACCAACTCCCAGTAAGGCGGAAAGTACGAGTTCTTGACTCTGAAGTTTTGGATCAACGCGCTGACACTATCAGCAACAGCCTTCTGCCTTCGCGAAAACCACTGATTCTTGAGAGCAGCAATCGCTCCCATGCCTTCAGGTACCGGCCCCACCACGCCGAACCTGTTCAGAATGATGCTATAAGCTTTGGCAATTCTTGCTACCGGCAACATATAAGCATCGTACTCGAGCAGATCGCCCTCATCAGCCGCTTCAAGCATGACGTCAACCACCGCGTTGTCGACTCTGTCACGCACCAGTGTCTCTTTGTCTCTCCATTCCGCGACAACACGGAGTTGCGGGTCATACTCCAGATCAGACGGCTCCTGGGTAGTGAAATTCTCGACTCCGAATGCAGACAACCACATTCTCGTTCCGCTGCTTGAAATGTGCGACATGCCCTTCCATAGGTTGATTCCGACCGCAGAGTATGCTTCCGACACAACCTCAGAACAGAAGAGCTTTGAATGATCGCTTGCATTCATTTCAAAGTCGTATGCTACATGTCCTGACATGGCCTGTTGGAGAGCGGATTTGGCGGCTTCATGAGGAGTTGCTGGGTCGACTGTCGTCCCAGGTACATCCGTCCGCAGCCGGAGGACCATTATCCTCAGTTTTGTGTCTCTGAAGTAGCGATCAGGGCTTGATACTACGACTCCGCACTCGATGTGTGCCTCGATGATCGACACAAGAGAGGTCGATTCGTCAACGTGCACAAGTGCGGTATGGGAGAAGTTGCCGGGATAGTCATTTCCGCGGGCTATTAGCGCAGAAGTGGGCGCTCCTCCGCGGGATACAAGTATGTCTCCACTGCAAAGCTGAAGTCCGTTTACAGTCGCTGACGGTGTACTGCTCGGCATCACATTCTGGCTCACGATCCGCTCCGGAATTAGATCAGGGGGAGCTTGCAACATCACCTCTTCGACCGCCGTGCGACCGCCGTAGATAATCCTGTACATGCAGTCGCGCGTCGACTTGGAGTTCATATCCCATTGGATCGACTGCTCTTTCAGAGAAGACCTCAGCGCAAAGAACTCGTTGGCGTAATCCGCAAGCCTGCTTGGGCACTGTGCCACAAGCGCTCCCAAAGTGAAGAACTCGTGCTCGACCTTTCTGAACACTGGCGATTCCGGACTCTGCGGTGTATTGCGAATCTCCGTAATCAAACTGTCCATCATCGCAAAGCCGGAATCGAGCGCTGGAGCTAAGTCGGTGCATCCGCATGCTCGTGCTTCATTGTATAGAGCTTCCAGGTCCGACCAATACTCATCCTGTCTCCAGGCAAATGCCGTCCGATCTGCGTTCTCAGGCGCTGCGTCTTCCGAATACGGTATGAGCAGTATTAGGTACATGGTTGCGATGAGGCCGATCCCAGCAAGCAGCGTTCTCATGCGATTGATCTTCATACTTGAGACGACGAGTTACGGTCCCGATCAAGCGGTACAATTCGACCGATTATCTTACAGAATCGAAATCACTGCAACCGTAATAATACATGTTTCAAGCAACCAAGCCGAGTCTTTCATGGGAATCGCAAGATATTAGTTGAACTTCACTGCTGTAATTTCGTATAGACTCTGCATATGCTGACCGTTAAGAACCTATCCAAGCGTTTCGGGAGTCTGACAGCAGTCGATTCGGTCTCGTTTCGGGTTCAACCCGGCGAGGTGTTCGGCTTGCTGGGTCCAAACGGCGCAGGCAAGTCAACTACGATCAACATGATCGTCGGCGTGCTCGTTCCGGACGGCGGCGCTGTTGAGATTAACTCGGGCGGATCACCCGTTGACCCTGGCGTGAGACGCAACATCGGCAATGCTCCTCAATCATTGGCAATTTACGGAGACCTAACTGCAGAAGAAAACCTCCGCTTCTTCGGCCGCCTATACGGCCTTACCGGCGCTCGCCTTCGCGAACGCGTAGACTGGTCACTCGAACTTGCTGCGTTGACAGATCGAAAGGGCGATCGTGTGGACGTCTTTTCTGGTGGCATGCAGCGCCGACTGAATCTGGCTTGCGCGTTAGTTCACGATCCCTCTCTGGTGCTTCTGGACGAGCCAACTGCGGGCGTTGACCCGCAATCACGAAACATGATCTTCGAGAAGATCGAACTGATGAAATCCGAAGGCAGAGCGGTCGTCTATACCACGCACTACATGGAGGAAGCTCAACGGTTGTGTGATAGGGTTGCCATTATCGACCACGGCCGCATCCTCGACCTTGACAGCGTGGATGCCCTGATCGACCGGCACGGCGGAATTTCGAACATTACTATCGAGCTGGATCCTGACGCAGCAATCCCGACCGATCTTCCGGGTCGGATCGAAGACCACTTTCTCCGGCTGGAATCTGATCGCCCGCTGGAACAGATAGCGCAAATCAGCGCACGCGGGCTGGTCTTCCGTTCGCTGCATGTCGAGCGGCCGGATTTGGAGCGTGTATTTCTGAATCTCACCGGACGGAGGCTGCGCGACTGATGCACGCTGTATTCACACTCGCCCTCAAAGACATTCTCCAACTGTGGCGGAACAAGTTCGGCCTCTTCTGGGTGATCGCTTTTCCACTGCTGATGGCGCTCTTCTTTGGCTCGATATTCTCGGGGGGCGGGTCCGCCGTCCGAACGATGAAGATTGCTTTCATTGAGAACCAGTCTTCTGATGCGCAGGCGTTTCTTGCCGAGTTGCAAAGATCAGAGGTGCTTGACATTCGTCCCATGTCTCTCGATTCAGCACGAGCGTCAGTGGCGCGCGGCAGGCTGACCGCTTACATTCAGTTCATCCAGGCCGACGCTCGCCAGGCCAGTGTGTGGTCGCCGAGCAAGGATTCGATTCAGGTTGGGATTGATCCTTCGCGAAAGGCCGAGGCGGGTTATCTCCAGGGTCTGATCAGCCAGGCATACTTCGCTCGCATATCCCGCAAGTTCACCGATCCACAAGAATTTCGAAAAGAGATGAATCGAAGTTTGGAATCCATGGACTCGGCGTATGGACTGAGCGCTGAACAGAAGGGACTTCTCCGCGGCGCCTTCACACAGCTTGACACGTTTATGTCTTCCGTGAACGCGGCCGATTCAGCGAGCGCTCACGCCGGTAACCCGTTCGGGAGTCTCAATCTGAGTTTCACTGATGTTGCCAACGTCACAGTCGGACCTCGCAGCAGTTGGGAAATCACATTTCCGCAGTCCCTGCTATGGGCGCTGATAGGCTGCGCGGCGACTTTCGCATTGTCAATAGTGATGGAGCGAACACATGGGACCTATCTGAGGCTTCGTCTGGCTCCGATCAGTCGATTGCAGATACTCGCCGGCAAGGGGTTGGCGTGCTTCCTCTCATGCGTATTCGTTTGCACCACTCTGATGGCATTCGGAGCGATCGTCTTCCATGTCAAGATAAGCTCGGTGGTCTTGATGTCGCTTGCCATCATAAGCGCTGCGTTCTGCTTCGTAGGAATGATGATGCTGATAAGTGTCCTCGGAAAGAGCGAGCGCACTGTCATGGGCTCAGGTTGGTCGATTCTCCTGATATTCTCGATGATCGGTGGCGGGATGGTGCCATTGATGTTCATGCCACCCTGGATTGCATCACTGAGCAATCTGAGTCCGATGAAATGGTGTGTTCTTGCGTTCGAGGGTGCCATCTGGCGTGGGTTCGCATTCGCTGATATGATCCTGCCACTGGCAATTCTCTGGTCCATAGGGTTTGTGGGGTTCTTCATCGGGACGATCGTATTGATCAAGTCCGAATCCTGAAGTCTGCAGCTCCTGTCCTTGCTCGAGAATTCATTTATCAAGTCCGCGAGATTCTATCCGATAATGGAGGGGAGAGCAGTGATTCCATATGGCGTCACGCATCTCTTCTTCACTTCTCCGACCGATGGTCGGGAGTCTGTGCTTCTCGTCTGAATTACAAAATTTGACTGGAGAGCAGCAATAATGGCGGTAATAAGAGTCAACTTCGTGGGGCAGCAGGACATCGCGGACGATCTAACCCTTGGTTTTGCAAAGGACAAAGAGAAATGGGCGATTGCCTTCGCTTCCACTGGTGTCGAAGCGTTGAATCAAATGGATTCAAACGGCTGCGACGCAGTGGTAACGGAATTGCAGTTGCCGGACATGACCGCCAGTGAACTGCTCCGCAAAATACAGGATATCTACCCATCCGCCGCCAGACTCGTGCTTTCCGAGGCAGGGGACCGCAGGGCAATGATTGGCTCGCTCGGCTCGGCGCATCAGATACTCAGCAAACCCTGCAATACCGACGCCCTCAAAGGACAAATCTCAAAATCGCTTTCAATGCGACTAGTGCTTAACGACGACAATCTGCACGCACGGATCGCAAGGGTCGACAAACTCCCGGTGCTTCCGAGCATTTATAACCAGCTTGTTCGGGAGATGCAGTCTGAGAGCGCTTCGATGCAGAAGATCGCAGCGCTCATTCGCCAGGACGTTGCAATCAGTGCACGCGTCCTTCAGATGATCAATTCGGCCTACTTCGGTGTCTCAAGGCACGTGGACAGCGTGATGCAAGCGGTGACTCTGCTGGGCTTTGATACCGTTAAGAGCCTCGTCCTGACGGCCGGTGTGTTCAGCCAGTTCAAGGATTCCGGACTGCAGGGCTTCCTGATCGACGAAATCTACAACCACAGCCTCTCTGTCGGCACCAATGCCCAGCACTATGCCAACGCATTCGGCCTGAGTCGCGGACACTCGGAGGAAGCGTTGACTGCGGGTACACTTCACGACATCGGCAAGCTGATTCTGGTCACGAATTTCGAGTCAGAGGTGAGGCAGATTATCAGCGTGATGCAGGAATCCAAGCTTCCGCTTCATGAGGCTGAACGACAGGTGCTGGGAATCAATCACTGCGAGATGGGAGCCCACTTGCTTTCGCTTTGGGGCCTGTCGGATCACATTCTCGAAGCAGTCGCTTTTCACGATGCGCCGAGGGGCTCCGCTGACCAGGTCCCGAACATTCTTGCGGCAGTGCATATCGCAAATGCGTTCGACCATGATCAACGCATGCCCGATAGGGACCCGAGATTCACGACAGCCGACACCGACTACCTTAACCAGATTGGCCTTGGCAATCAGCTCAAGTATTTGAGAGCTGTCTCGTCAGCCCCGCAGCCGGCACGGGTCAATTGATTGGCATGAGGCTGTCTGCCCTTCCCGCCACCGACAAGGACAGGCAAACTCACGGTCATCAGGTTTTCATCATCTCGCACCGGCGATAAACGTCTATCAGACTATTCCCCTGAGGAGCGATATCAATTATCGGTCTTCTCCGTCACGGTTGTCTTTGGGTCCTTTTTGGTCTCCATGCATAGATCCATGCGGCTGTGTTCCGGACACCACTCCGTCACCATTCCGTCGATCTCGTATTTCACGACGTCGAGAGTCCGGGAATTTGAATCGAAATAGCCGGTGACCTCAATCTGTGTCTGGTGCCTGCCGCCGCCCTTTATTAGCTCGACTGAATGGTCATTCTCCAAGAAGTTGACATACTTGCCGTCAGCCAGTCTCAATGCATGCTTGTGGCCGAACACCTCGCACTGCGCATTGTCGTCGTTCAGCTTCTTCAAATCGCATGCGAGACAAGTCCATGTGCCCTTATATGTTCGCAGTTTCTTACCGCTATCGCTTGACTTGTCACCGGCGAATGCCGCGATCGCAAGGATGACCAGAAAGACCGTTGCAGTAGTGATGATTCTACGCATCTTGATTCCTCCATGGAATTGAAGTTCAGCATACCGTATACCAGACAATACAACTCCTGGTTTAACCCCTATCGCAGGCACATGTTCCCGTCGCGACAAGATTAGTCCAGCGTCAAGGAGGGGCATTATTCGATGGCCGGAGAAATAGCGGTAGAACTTTGGGCCTGGAATATGTCTACTTGTTTGACTGACCGTCAAACAGGACTGAAAACGGGCATCGCATACCGGGCGAGGAATTCGCAATCATGAGATACGTCCGGACCGGTATTCTATGCATCGGCACCTCTTCTGGCTCCTGATCTGCGTGGAAAGCGCACCAGACGGTTCCGCCGGTTGGCTCGCACGCAATGTCACCAAATTCCAAGTGTTGCGGGCGAGAGAACCTCAGAAGTGGGCAGTAGAGGATGCCGTTGATATTCGTCCCGAGAAAGACGAAATCGAGCATTTTCTTTGCGGCGCTGATGAACATGTCGTTGTCGATCTTGCGGAACAGCCCAATCTTTCCTCGGTCTGTGCTCTGAAGCGGCTGGTTGCTTGTTGCAGTCTGCCACTCATGGAAAATCTGCTGAGCTTGCTTGAAAAGCAGAAACTGGGAGAATCTTCGGGCTAATGTGTACGCGAGCATCTCTGCCCCTTCGTTCGACTTCTCGCCTGCGATTGCCCGAAGGGGTTCGTGAAATTCGATGGAGCCAAAGCAATGATTCTTGACGCTGATTCCTGCTTTGTGAGGATTCGGCGATTCTCTGAATGATCTGGACCGAAATGTCTCGCATGCGAGTGTGATGCGCGTATGTCTGTCGAAAGGCTGAGGCCAGACTCGCTCAACCAAGTCTACAAGTTCTCGGCACGCGCCTCTTATTGTTATCGTCTGTCTGGCGAGGATGCTCTCAAGATCAGAAATGCAGGTCAGTTCGCGGTCTCTTTCCCGCAGAGAGTCCAGCAGCTCATGATTCTGATTAGACATGCAACTTTGCAGCCTCAGCGACGGGCGGCAGACACTTGATCGCAGCGGCTGCCGCCAGTTACCCTGTAACAGTCGAGTGCTTCGTGGAGTCAGCTGTTGAGAATCAGCTCTATCTCAGCTTTGTTGACATCCATGATGTACTGTATGCCGCTGACCTCCGCGGCGTCCCGACTCAGCGCCGCTATGTCCGTGCGCGCTATATGCTCGAGACTGAATTTGCGAGCTCCGCACATGAGCTGACGAAGTCCTTGTGCCAGCCTCTCGTAGTATGTGTAGAGCCCGATTGCTCCGGTCGGCAGCGCCTCAAATGCGGCGTCACCCAGTTCCTTGCGAAGCTCTCCCGCAGTCACAAACACTTCGTCACGCGTGCTGCCGAATCGCTCCACGTATACCGGCAGCTCGTGGTTGTTCATCGCAATCCCGATTGTCTTGCCGACCATCGCCGCAGCGATGGGACCCCTCGCCATGCCTGCCATCTTCACATATGGTGCGCCGATAGCGATGGCCTTGAATATCTGATCCTCAAATGTGAATCCTCCAGCGAATATCAGGTCAGCAACGTATTCTTTCTTCTCGGCAAGCTTCTTTGTGTACAGATATGCAAGTGTGTGAAGCTCCACCGGTGGCACGCCCCATTCATTCATCATGCGCCACGGGCTCATGCCAGTTCCGCCGCCCGCGCCGTCAAGCGTCAGATAGTCAATCTTGTATTTCGATGCGAATTTCACTGCGCGAGCAACGTCTGCCGGCACATATGCTCCTGTCTTCAGAGCAATGTGCTTGGCGCCGGCCTTACGAAGCTCCTCGACTCGCTTGGCAAATCCCTCTTCAGAGACCATGCCGAGGCGGGAGTGCCGCTCGAATTCCTTAAATGACCCCCGTTCGAAGGACTTGATTACGTTAGGATCGGTTGGATTGGGCAGAACGATATAGCCGCGCTCGTACAACATTTGAGCCTTCTTCAGACTCTTGATTTTGACCTCGCCACCGATGTTTTTCGCTCCCTGCCCCCACTTGAGCTCCACTACGCTTGCGCCGAGCTTCTCGATCGCGTACTCCTGCACGCCGAGCCGGGTGTCCTCCACGTTGGCCTGTACAATGATGGCACCGTATCCATCGCGCTGGTAATCCTTGTACAGCTTCACTCTTCTCTTGAGATCGACTGTATCAACGACCCGGCCGTTTTTCAGAACGGCTTCGGAGTCCATGCCGACCACGTTTTCGCCTATGGTCAGCCCTGTACCTGCGAGAGCTGATCCGATCGCAAGGCCTTCCCAATTGTTCTTGGCGATATCGGTCGATCCGATCCCGGGGATTATCCACGGCAGACGGAATTTGATCCCCTTGTCCCGTCCCATCTTCACTTCGAGATTGACGTTGGGGAAAATCGCCTTGTCGCTGTCAGCCTCGATACCAAATGCTCCGACAGCCGTGCCCATTATGTTGAAGTGAGAATAGTCGATCGGATACGACTTCTCGGAAGCCGTCGTTATCACCCCGAACGGTTGCGGATAGATCACTTCGTGGCCGCGATATGCCGACTTGCCGATCTCGCACATTCCTATACAGCCATCTACGCATGTGACGCACATTCCCGAGTTCGGCGTGATTGAATCCTCGGTGCGGTTCTTAGTGAGCGTAGCCGCCGATGAGTTTATTCTCGAGTAAGTCCACGACATTGCTTGTCCTCCGTTATCACACTCATTCTTTTCTGATTTCACACGCCACGCACGGGCTCATGTAACACATCATATCATCGAACTTCTCTTTTTCAACGCACGGTGGTGTGAGGTTGGCGCATCCGCCGCACACGGCCTTGTCCGGATCGTTGTAGGTGCACCGGAGTTGACATGCCGGGCAGACGTAAATGCAACCTCCACACAACCTGCACACCTCGGACTTGATATCGAACGGTGTGCCAATGCGCCGATTCTCTCCGCGTCCCTGGAAGCCGATCGCCTTAGCGGCCATCTGCTCCTTGCACATTCTGACGCACAGCCCGCATAGGATGCAATCTTCATGCTCCTGCTTGAATCGCTGTCGCTTCACGCCGTGTGCGGATGCGAGGTCCTGAATGACTTTCGACTGCGGGCAGGTTCCGAGAAGCAGCTCGATTATCATCCGACGAGCCCGGAGCACTCGGTTGGATGCCGTTCGCACCTTCAGTCCTTCCTCCGCGCGGTAAGTGCATGATGTCACCAATCTGGCGCTGTTCCCTTCGCCGATCTCGACAACACAGAGTCTGCACGCGCCGTATGGTTCAAGCCCGTCCATGTGGCACAAGGTCGGGATCGGGAATCCCAGAAACTTCGCCGCTTCCAGAATGGTCGTGCCTTTGTCCACTGTGACCGGCAGTCCGTTTATTGTTAGACTTATCATATTCATCTCCCTCCAACCGCGACTGCGACTTCTGCCGGCGCCTCAGCCTCTTTCGGTTTGGTGAACTCGAGGTCGCATCTCAGACAGCGCCTGGCTTCTCGCGATGCTTCTTCGACCGAGAACGTCACCTCGACCTCCGCGAAGTTGCGTTTGCGCCAGGCTACCGATGCACGCGGGGTTTCAGCCCGGGAAACCTCCGCCGAAAACTGAACGTCAAGACTGATCGGTTCAACGTAGACCTTTGGTAGATTCTTGACCGCGGGCTGAATAAGCTGCTCACCGCGGACAAATCGATCTATCAAGACTGCGACCTTCTTTCCCGCAGCGATCGCATTGATCACCGTGTTGGGGCCGGTCACTACATCGCCGATTGCGAACACACCCTGACGACTTGTCATCATTGTATCGCGATCGACCCGCACTGTGTTGTAAGAGGTGATCTCGATTCCTCCGGAACGCGCCGGCGAAATGCAGTCCACGCCTGAATCCTCGCTGATCGCCACAATCAATGTGTCCAGCTCGACAGTGTGTTCGGTTCCGGGGATTGGCACCGGCCGCCTCCTCCCGCTCGAATCCGGCTCGCCCAGTTCATTTCGGACGCACTCAAGACCTGAGAATAGGCCACTCGTTGTCAACACACGCATTGGTGTCACCAGAGTCTTTATGACGATTCCTTCCTGATCGGCTGCTTCGATCTCCTCGGCGAATGCCGGCATTTCATCCCGGGTTCTGCGATACAAGATCGTGACGCTCTCGACATCCTTCTGGCGGAGCGCCATGCGGGCGGCGTCGATCGCGGAGTTGCCGCCCCCGATCACACCCACTCGACCTTTTGCTAACTGCTCCCCGCGGAGATTGAAAGCCTTCAGGAATTCTATGGACGGAAACACTCCGGGGGCATCCTCATTCTCGAGCTGAAGAGGCTTGCTCTTATGTGCTCCCATCGCCAGTACGACGGCTTTGTACCCCTGGCCGAGCAAACCGTCAATGTCGATATCCCTGCCGAGCGCTGTATTGCACTTGAGAGTGATGTTGTCATCAAGAAGCGATGCGATCTCTTTGTTGATAGTCTCTTTAGGAAGTCGGTATGAAGGAATCGCGCAGAAGAGCATGCCGCCCGGTTCCTGTTCAGCTTCGAAGACCGTCACCTTGTATCCGGTCAACGACAGGTAGTGCGCCGCAGTCAGGCCGCCCGGCCCTGATCCGATCACTGCAATCCTGGGCGGTTCACCGTTTGTCCATATCTGCCGCCTCGGCCTGAAAGTGGAGGGATCGATACGGTCTGTCACGAAGCGCTTCAGCGACCTGATCGCTATCGGATCGCCTCCGCTCGTTCCTGCTCTGCACCGCTCTTCGCACGGATGGTTGCATACCCGAGCGCACACGGATGGGAAGGGGTTGGCCTCGCGTATCGCGTTGTAGGCCTCCTGATACTCGCCCCGGGCGATATGCGCTACATATCGCCAGGCCTCGGTCCCGACCGGACAAGCTGACTGGCACGGGGCTCCGACGAGTTCCCTGCAGACGAATGCATCGCACCGTTTGTCCTTTATGTGTCTGATATACTCATCTTTGAAGTAACGGATGGTGCTCAGCACCGGATTCGGCGACGACTGCCCGAGCCCGCACATTGACGTGTCCTTCACGACGTGGGCAAGCTCTTCCAGCAAATCAAGATGAGCCATCGTAGCATTGCCGCGCGAAATGTCGTCGAGAATCTCCCACATCCTTTGCGTGCCTTTTCGGCATGTGAAGCACTTCCCACAGGATTCATCCTTGAGGAAGCTCATGAAGTACTTCGCTACGTCGACCATGCACGTATTCTCGTCCATGACGATCATGCCGCCCGATCCCATAATCGAGCCGGCCTTGACGAGACTGTCATAGTCGATTTGAAGATCGAACATCGTCGCCGGAATACACCCGCCGGACGGCCCGCCGGTTTGCACCGCCTTTATTTTGGCCTTGCCAACCGGACCGCCACCTATGTCGTATACCACTTCGCCGATCTCCATCCCGAGCGGAACCTCGACAAGCCCGGTGTTGCGGATCTTCCCGACCAACGAGAATATCTTGGTGCCGGTGTTGTTTGGAACCCCGATCTTGGCGTAATTCGCGCCGCCATCTTTAATGATCACCGGTATGTTTGCGAGCGTCTCCACGTTATTGATGCAGGTGGGGCGACCCATTATGCCCTTCTCTATGGGATAGGGTGGACGCTGCCGTGGTTCGCCCATCAATCCCTCAATGGACTTGATTAGCGCCGTCTCCTCGCCACAGACGAAAGCCCCTGCCCCGCGCACAACCTCGATATCGAAGTCTATTCCGGAGCCGAGGATATTCGTGCCGAGCAAACCCATTTCTCGAGCTTGCCGCAGAGCTATCAGCGTGTGCTTGATCGCAAGCGGATACTCGCTGCGCACGTAGATGAAACCCTGTGTTGCCCCGATCGCCATGCCGGCAATGATCATTCCTTCGATGATTGCATGAGGGTTTCCTTCGAGAAGCGATCTGTCCATGTACGCGCCAGGGTCCCCCTCGTCGGCGTTGCAAACTACATATTTCTGACCTTCGCCGTCCGCGGACGCTCTTGCGAGCTCCCACTTTCGCCCAGTCGGGAATCCGGCTCCACCGCGACCTCTGATTCCGGAATCCTTCACTTCCTTGATGATTCTCTCGGGTTCTGGCCTCGACATCACTTTCTCCAGAGCCGCGTAACCATCCTGCTCGATGTAATTGAGAATCCTGATCGGATCGATGCTCTGGTTATTGCCGAGAATAGTTCTTGTCTGCTTCTTGAAGAACGGTATGTCATTCTGACACTGATAGACCCTTTGCTCACGAGTGTCTTTGTAAATCAGTTCATCGACGACGTACCCACCTACTGCCGCCTCGATGACTCTGGGAACGTCCTCCATGCGCAGCTTTGGATAGAGCTGCCTTCCGGGCTCGACGACAATGAATGGGTCCATCTCGCAGAAACCCTGGCAGCCGGTGACTCTGAGTGCGATTCTATACTGAAGGGCTCGTTCGAGAATGTAGCGCTTGATTATTCTGATGACGTCGTTTGACCCGCTCGCCTGCCCGCCAGTGCCGGCGCATACCACCAGAGTCGGTCTATCATATTCAATCTGCTTCTCGCCGAGTACCCTGCGCCGAAAGTCGCTGAACTCCTCTACAGATGCTATCTTCTTCATTTAGCGAACTCTCCTTCGTAGTGGGCTTAGCTCAGTGCGGAGCCGCCCAGATCAAGAATGTGCCCTTTGCAGCCCTTTCGCGAGCAAATCTGGACCATGCCGCCGCCGCGCACGATCATGGGCACCATTGGCGCTCCGCATTCTCCGCAATTGGCCGCCCCAATCAGTTCAGCATGGCAATGAGGGCAGAACATGTTCACTACAGTATTTGGTGGGATATCGAATTCTGAATCTACAGAGTAGCTCCCGTAGAGACTCGACAGCAGCAGTCGTCCGTGCGTATTGTTAAATGCAACCGTGACTCTGATCGGAGGATAACCGTCGATCACGTGTCTCTGGTCCATCAGGCTGTGGTTGCATCTCGCGCAACTCACTTCGACTGGGAATACTCTTGCATCGCTCTCTATTTGGATTCTCCCGATGCCTTCGCGCGCCTGTTCGATGATGTCTTTGACCGCGCTTGGTTTCACTTTGGGGAAGTAGCGTCCGTCCACGACAACTACCGGACCGAGCGCGCAGGCGCCAAGGCAATTGACGGTCTCGAACGTGAACTCCATGTCATCTGTGTTCGAGCCAGGCTGAATGCCCAATTGACGAGATATCTCTTCGGCGATGCCGGGACCACCTCGAACATGACACGCTGTCCCAAGGCAGCATGAGATCAGATGTCTACCGCGCGGCTTCAGGCTGAACGCTCGATAGAAGGTCGCAACCCCGTAAACGTCGACCAATGACCGACCTGTCTGTTCGGCGACGTCCTGAAGCACGTTCTGGGGCAGATAGCCATACTGAGCCTGGATTTCCTCAAGTATGGCGATCAACCCCCCATAGCCACGATTGTGTCTCTCAAGGATGCTCGCAATCTCTGCAGAACTCATTGTGAATCCTTCCCGTTCCTGTTCGGTAGCGTGAGATCCGCTATTGCGCGGCGTATTGGTCTACAGGTACTCTTCGCAGTGCCAGACACCTCCCTCGGGTCGAGCGAGAGTGCATGTATGACGATTTTCGCAGTTGACGCATAAACCGAGAGGCTCTGACTCGGAAGATCTGCTGTCCGATGACATTTTGCCGGTAGACGACGTCAACCGGTCGGGCTTCCGATCTTCCTCAGGCGAACGGTCATCAAACATCTCGCAACAGATGGCATCGAACCCCCGCTTCTTGCGGAGTGCGCAGTGTTGCGCGCTGTTGCACGTGGAGCAGAGGCCGATTGCAGCGGACTGAGCAGCTTTCGGGGCCGAGCTGAACTTCTTAGATTGACTGATGGTTTGAGTCATCGCCTCCATTCCCTACCTCCCGCTTCTCGTGATTGGACGCAGGCAAAGAAGGGACATACCCCGCAAACTTCCGCACTCCTCAGTAGACCCATTTCGCGAACAGTGAGTGATGCCGAATCAAGGGTATATCCCTTCTCAAAACAACACATGCGCGATTCGCAGAACTCCTTGAACGTCAAGTCGGTTACTGCATGCGCCGCCACAGTTTATAGCAAGCCGTCTGCCGCCAGAGCGTTGGCTGAGAAGAGTTGATTCTCGCTGATGTAGCGTTGGCTCAGGCCTTCATTGTAAGTGTTTGATTGTTAATGAATTATGTGGAAGTCGAATAGTTTATTTGACATTATGGAGATGATTTGTCCAATGTCATGGACAGTTTAGCAAAGAGCGGGGAAAAAATCACCAATGGGGATATTCTCTCCAGAACGAAGTTTGACCTCAACAGTCGTTAGTCAGACTATCGCGCCTATGAGTAGTGCTCGCAGTGCAGGACAAGGCAGTCTGGTTTCGAGAAGGCGCATTCAGCGAGCTCACTGCAATTCGCGCACAGTCCCGCGAATCTCTTCTCGATCGGGTACTCAACAGGCGTCGTCTCCCAAGGCTGTATCTCACCTGAGACTGCCGATACTTCCGAGGACGGCGAACTGACATCGAACTCCTCGCAGAACTGGATCGGCGCCGCGCTCTTGGCGGCCAGCACGCACTCGTTGGCGCTGGCGCAAGTGGAGCAGAGACCGTATTTGTGCATCTTCGCAGGTTGAGAGGAGCTTCTTCTCGCCTCTCTCGATTTGTGTGATACTGGCTTTGACATTTCACATTCCTCCGTGTCAATCTTTTCGATACGCTGCCTTTGGCTACGGCAAGTTCTGTGCCGCTTGTGTATACCTCGTCTGTAGGCTGGGCTTCTGGCCGACCCGAGCTGCTGGGAGGCATCGAACGAAGCGGCGTTCTTGGGTTCACTCGCTGTGGCTAAATGCCAGGTGACCGCACCATCACTCGTCGATTCGCTGGTGCAATCGATTCTCTTCTGAGCAATGTAAGTCTTTGTCTCTCAATCGCTGGGTACTGAACCGCTGGAGTGAGTACACCGATGTCCGCTTCGTGCCAGAGAGCAAATCCGATGTCGAGGATTTAAGACTCCAGAGGCGTACAGCGTGTCTTCTGAGCAGCTTCTGAGCTACTCTATCCGATACGCAGAAGAACCACGGAATCAGGTAGTGTGCACGGAGGCCGGCTCGAAAATGTGGGCAATTTCACCCCGATGGGGCATTTTGCCCCGTTTGCGGGCGGGCGATCGCGGCCATAGGGGAGAGGAGCCTCGGCACGGCAGGAGTCACTCCGGCGAGTTGCTCTTCAGTTTCTCGCGGAGAGTCTTTCTATCAATTCCGAGAATTTCGGCAGCTCTTGTCTTGTTCCCGCCAACATTCGTCAACACAGCTCGAATATGGTCCCGCTCGACATCGGCCAGGCTGCGGTTGGGCCCCGTTTGCCTCAGGGTGGACGATCTCATCAGCGGGGGGAAATCGGGAGCCTCAATCTCGTCGCCGTCGGTCATAACCACCAGTCTCTGAATCACGTTCTCGAGTTCGCGCACGTTTCCCGGCCATGTGTAGTTTCGGAGAACCCTCAGCGAGTCATCGGAGAACCTCAGCGGCTGTTTCTGGAGTTCCCTTGAATACTTCGCGGCAAAATGCTGCGCAAGTCGAAGCACGTCATCACCTCGATCCCGCAACGGGGGAACAGAGATCGT
Source organism: Candidatus Zixiibacteriota bacterium (assembly GCA_020053015.1). Classification (GTDB taxonomy): domain Bacteria; phylum Zixibacteria; class MSB-5A5; order JAABVY01; family JAHJOQ01; genus JAGVNY01. The sequence continues at coordinate 22,877 of JAGVNY010000157.1, forward strand.
GATAACGCTCAGTCTGAAAAACAGATCTTCGCGAAATAGCTCCCGGCTCACGAGCGAGCGAAGGTCCTTGTTAGTCGCAGCCAAAATTCGGGCGTCCACTTTTCGAGTGCGCGTATCTCCAACCATGCAGACTTCCTTGTCCTGCAAGACTCGGAGCAGTTTCACCTGCATGGCCGGACTGGTCTCGCTGATTTCATCAAGAAAGATCGTTCCACCGTCTGCGGTCTGGAAGAACCCTGCTCTGGTATCGGTTGCACCGGTGAACGCGCCTTTGACGTGTCCGAAAAGCTCGCTTTCGAGAAGCCCTTCCGGAATGCCGCCGCAGTTTACAGGGACAAAGGGCGCCGATGCTCTCGGACTTGAGTAGTGGATGGCGCGTGCGACGAGTTCCTTGCCTGTGCCGCTCTCGCCGGTGATCAGGACGGTCGCGGGAGTTGCAGCGGCCTTTCTGATCGCCATGAGAACTCGTTCCATTGCAGGAGAATCCCCGAGTATGCCATAAGTGTCGTGCTCTTTCCTTCCCGTCTGAACGTGAGCTGCGAGTCTCGCTCGTTTCTTCTCAAGAGCTCGTTCAACCGCCGCAAACAGCTCGGCGTCGGTAAATGGCTTGTTCAGATAGTCCTCGGCCCCTGCGCGTACAGCCTCGACTGCGCCTCCGATTGATCCGTAGCCGGTTATCATCATTATCTGGACGTCTCGCAGGTTCTCCCTGACGTACCTTACGAGCTCAATGCCGCTCATTCCCGGCATTCGCTGATCTGTAATCACAAGGTCGATCCGGATGGATTCAAGCAGTCGAACAGCCTCCTCGACACCGGCCGCTACACACACACTGTATCCCTTGGTCTTGAGGTTCCGCTCAAGTACTTCGAGCGTGTCAGGTGAGTCGTCTACGATGAGGATGCTTGCGGTAGTTCTGTCTGTCGTCATGATACTAACCCGGCTATCTGTCTTCAAGTCTGCCAAGCGGCAAGCGTACGGTGAATTCCGATCCACGACCTACGTTGCTGCGGACTTCGATCGAGCCCCCGTACGATTCAACTATGCTGTGGACGATCGAGAGTCCGAGACCGGTGCCCTGGCCGACTTCTTTTGTGGTGAAGAACTGATCAAAGGCCTGCTCGATTACGTCTGCGCTCATCCCGGCGCCGGTGTCAGCGACGCTAAGAACGACAAACTGGCCTATGAGAGCTGTAGAGATGGTCAGTTTCCCTCCGGAAGGCATCGCTTGCAGCGAGTTGACAGCAAGGTTCACCACGACCTGAAGTAGCTGCATCTTGTCACCTTTGATTGCCGGCAGGTTTGCAGACAGGTTCGACACCAGTTCTATTCTGGCCTTGTCGATCCTCGGTGACAAGAACCCGATTCCTTCCTTGACCACTTCGTTCAGGTTCAGAGATGTCGGCTCGACATCTGACCGTCTCGCATAGGCCAGGAGCATTCGAATCACCTCTCTCGTATGGAGGGATGCGGAGACGATTTTTCCGATATCACTCCTCGTTTGCTCTGTCAACTCTGGACTCCTGGCTGCGAGCTGGGCGAATCCGAGTACGTTAACCAGAGGTTCATTTATTTCGTGTGCAAGACAAGCTACGAACTGGCCGATCGTGGCGAGCCGATCCGCATGCTGGAGTTGCTCCTGCAACTTCTGCTTCTCCGACTCCGCTTGTCTTTGCTCAACGATTATTGACAGCTCATGCGCGATAGTATCGATCAAGCTGCGTTCCTCGCTCAGAAAGGGGCCTTCGTCAACCTGGGGCTTCTCCCAAACGTAGCCGACCTCCACAAAACCCCGCTGAGCGTCCCGCACAACAATGTCTGCTCTCATACTCTGCACTGTCTTCATGAAGCCGGTACTTGAATACACGGTCCCGTCAAGGACTATTCGCGCAGCAGTGACTTCGGGGTAGAGCCAGGCGGGGGGGAGCAGCTCGACGGCGTTTCGTAGAATGAAGTCCAGATTCGCGGACGGCTGAGCAGCCAGTTTCGCGATTCCATACAGGCACGTCAGCTCCTTCATGCGCTCTCGTAAGGCTACCTGAAGCCGTCTGTGCACGAGGGACATAGCCAGCGTCTGCACCACGATTTCGTAGTACTCGACTGTCCGAGCATCGAAGAATCCGTCAGCGAAACTCTCGATCTGGAGCATTCCCCGGCAGTCATCACTCGTCTGAAACGGAATGAGCGCCATCGATCTGCAGTCGCTGTGAACGGCGATCCCCAGCGTACTATTGTCCGATGAGGTCTCCAGGCCGGGCATTACTTCCGTTGGGTACTTCGCTGTCCAGAAACTACCGCTTGAGGTGAAGCACTGCAAAGACGGATTCGGTCGGTTAGCGGATAAATCGCTGCACAACTGCTCCATGACCGGGCTGCCCGGAGAACTCCATAGCGAACGGTTCTGCGCGTTTGAAGTCGCCGGAGCCTGATCGAACCGGAAGGGCAGGTTCGGATTGCTGGCAGCGAAGCAGCGGTACCGACGTCCTCGCTCAAACAAGACTACTCTTATTACGTCGCAGCCGGAATGGTCAGCAAGCGTGCGAAGCGCCTCTTTGAGAAACATCACCCGAGGGATTCCGCTGCAGGCGATCTGCAGAAGCTTGTCAGAAATAGTCCGGTATTCTCCGCGTCTCGCTTCATGGTGCTTCCCCGGTGTTTTGTGCAACTGGTCAGGCGAAGTCATAAGTCATATCCACTCAGGGATGTACCGATTTCGCACGGCTGCGACGGAGCAGAGCGAATCGCAATCAGCCGCTTCTGGTGGGAAGTGGCCGGATCGGGCACAATGGCCTACGCTTCTACTGTAGCCCCATTCAGGTCAATCGTCAAGAGAAAAGGAGAGCCGGAGATTATCCGATCGGGAGACTATTCCGCTCTTCTCGCAGCGACAGAGCAATGCGCGGCGGATGCGATCAGCCCATTACTGCAATGACTGATGTCGTTTTCCGCACTGTCGTCATAGGACGAGAGCGGGACGATGAGACACTTTGCGCATGCGCATCCATGCTCGTCAAGTATTCCTGCGGATTTGCGGAGAAGGTCTTTTTGCATTTCAGGCAGCAGAAGTATATTCGGACAGTTCTTGTCACGTGGAATCTCCTCTCCAATCCAGGTTCGCGATTCTTCTTCAGCATACCGTCAAATCACTTCCTGCTCTTGTTCATGCGACCAACAAATATCGTGCCGGAGGCTATAATCCGGGATAACCTATTGCCGATTAAAGTAATGCAGGGCTTCCAAACGGGAGAGCCACCCATCTCTTAGGAAGAATAGTGTTTGCTGTTGAACAATATTGCACAATGTTTGGCAACTAACACGGTCTTGGTCTGTTACACGAGAGAATGATCGAAATGGTTCACACTTCCAGACTCGTTTTGGCGAATAAGATGACGAACCAATCTGCGAGCGGATCGATCCTGTGGCAGGCCACGGCACAACTTGCTCATTAGGTGATTTCGGTGGCTAACACGTCAAGATACTCGGAGGTTGTGCACGGTACCCGCACAAAGCTGATCGTGTTAGGCCTGATCATGACAGTGACTGTGGCAATCCACTATGGCTGGTTTACTGAACGGCTCTTCGGCCACATTCATTGGCTTCACGCGTTGCACAGCCGTTTCTGCTACATTCCGATCGCGATCGCGGCAACCTGGTTCGGTCTTCGAGGAGGGCTCCTTGCCGCAACCGTCATTTCGCTGCTTATCGTGCCATTCGTTCTGGGCGCAGCCTCGGACGCCAGCGATTTCACTCAGGAGCTGGTCGAGATATTCTTCTATTACGCAATAGGTGCGCTGGTCGGAATACTGATCGACCGGGAAATGCGCGTTCGTCAAGAGCACCAGGAGGTCAGGCTCCAGCTCGAAAGAAGCCATCATCTCTCACAGGTGGGACAAATGGCCGCAGGCGTAGCTCATGAGGTCAAGAATCCGCTTGCCTCGATCAAGGGCGCTATTGAGATCATTCGCGACGAGAGCGTTCCCAAGGCGGATCGCGACGAATTCAGCGATATAGCCTTCAGGGAAGTCAAACGAATCGACGGCACTGTGTCGGAATTTCTTGAGTTCGCTCGCCCAAAGGAGACTGAGAAGCGAAGGTTGAACCTCTCCGCATCTGTGGAATCGAGCATCAAACAACTGGTCCCGCAGGTGACGAAAGCCGGACTGCGTCTGGATTCAAAGATTCATCCTGATATTCACATAGCAGCCGACTACGAGAAGATACACCAGGTGTTGTTGAATCTCGTGCTCAACTCGATTGAGGCTTCGCAACCAAGAGGCTCTATCAGCATCGAGCTTAGTCGACTGAGCAGTAATCGCGCTTTTCTCTCGATTTCTGACACTGGCTGTGGAATGTCGCCAGCGGAGAGATCGCAGGCGTTTGACCCATTCTTCACGACAAAATCCACTGGCACGGGTTTGGGCCTTGCAATTGTGAAATCGATCGTCGACGGACATGGCGGTCAGATCGAGATCGTCAGCGAACCGGGCAAGGGAACCAGGGTGGATATAACTCTGCCGTCGATAGAACAGGGGGACGGACTGTGAAGATACTGCTGGCCGATGACGACGCTGCGCTCCGCAAGATAATCGAGTTCAAGCTGAGGCATCGGGGATACGAAGTGACGGCGGTGGGTGACGGCGAGGCGGCGCTTGGTGCGCTTCGCGAGAGCCGTTTTGATCTTCTGTTGTCCGACATGAGAATGCCGAGAATGAGTGGACTGGAGTTGCTCGCACAGGCCAGAGGAATTCAGGCCGACATCGAAGTAGTATTCATCACGGCATATGCCGCGGTGTCTCAGGCTGTGGAGGCCGTCAAGCTGGGAGCGTTCGACTATTTGACCAAGCCCTTTGAGGATGATCAGTTGTTCGTTGCTATCGAGAAGGCTGTCAAATTCAGGAGGCTCGAGAATGAGAACACAATGCTCAAGGAACAGCTTGCTCGCTCAGCAAAGAACAAGCGGATGGTGGGCATAGCTCCTGCCTTCAAACGGCTTCTTGAGTTAATCGAAAAGGTTGCACCCACTGATGCTACCGTTCTAATCACAGGCGAATCGGGGACAGGCAAGGAACTGGTCGCAAGAGCGATTCACCGCCAGAGCAGTCGTGCCGATGGCGAATTCGTAGCTGTGAACTGCGCGGCTATACCAAGAGAGTTGCTCGAATCGGAGCTGTTTGGACACGTGCGCGGCGCATTCACGGGTGCGGTTAAGGACAAGAAAGGGAAATTCGAGCAAGCCGACGGCGGTACTCTGATGCTTGACGAAGTGAGCGAACTCACAACTGAGATGCAGGTGAAGCTCCTGCGAGCTATTCAGGAACGGGTTGTTGAGTCGGTCGGCTCGGAGCAGCGAACTGAGATTGATGTGCGGCTGCTGGCTGCAACTAATGTCAATCTGCGCGAAAGGGTCGCTTCCGGCAGGTTCCGCGAGGATCTCTTCTACAGACTGAATGTCATTCCGATTCAGGTTCCGCCTCTAAGAGAACGCCCCGAAGACATTCCGCTGCTTGTCAAGACCTTCGTTTCGAAATTCGCGTCCGGAGCTGATGTCAGTGTTTCAGCCGACCTCATGAGACTGCTACGTCAGCATTCTTGGCCGGGTAATATCCGTGAGCTGGAGAACCTGATGGAGCGCATGGCGATACTGCGCAACTCTGATCAGCTAACGCCCGACGACCTGCCGTCTGATTTCGGAGTAGTCAGCCTAAATGTTCAATCACCGTTTGTGACTGAAAGCGGAAATCACGTCACCTTCTATGAAGCTGAGAAACAGCTTATAGTCGATGCCTTAGAGAAGACCGGATGGAATCGGACCAGGGCGGCTTTGTATCTGCATATCCCACGTCACATTCTCATTTACCGAATGAAGAAGTTTGGTATTCGCCCAGACCAAAGCAGTATCTAAATACCCCGCGAATCTCTTTTCGTTTTCGGTCACTAATTATTATATTTTTTCTCCGAATTCTCCAATGTTGAATACTATTGTTCAACATTCTTCTGGTACCGGTGAGGGTGTGCGTTGTAACGAACAGTCCCACAAGGTGTTATGTGGACGTGAAACTGCAGGCACACATGTTGCTTTCTGTTACGATCAAGGATGACTTTGGAATGTCGACAAAAACAAATGGGCTATGGAAAATCTGAGAGTGCGGGGTTGAATAGGGAGGTAGTGTGACATGCGTCACACAGTATGCTGTGCTGTCTGCTGCCTGTTGTTGACGTTGCAGGCATCGCCACTATTGGGCCAGGCCACCGATAGTCTTCACCTTGAGCAGGTAATAGGGGATGTCATTCGCCTCAACGGTCAGGCATTGGGCGCCCGTTTTATGGAGCAGGCTGCCAAAAGCAGGATCGGACCGGCAGGTGCGTGGGACGATCCGATGCTCATGATAGGCGTCCAGAATCTACCTACTAATTTCGACTTCCAGATGGACGACATGACTATGACAATGGTGGGACTAAGTCAACGAATTCCATACTCCGGATACAGGGGTCTGAACAAGAGAGCTGCAGAATCTGACCTGAAAGCCTCGACCGAAGATCGTAGAATATCTGAACTGAACCTGATTACGGAAGCCAAGCGGGCTTATTACGATCTGTACTACCGGCAATCGAGTCTACGGGAACTGAAACGACAGCGAGATATCCAGCAGCAGGTCATAGCGTCGAGCACTGCCAAGCTCAAAGTCAGTCTGGTTGGACAGGAAGATGTACTGGCGGCTCAGGCTGAGCTCTGGAGACTGGAATCGTCGATCGTGTCCGCTGATCAGGATGTGATGGCATCAGCCAACCGACTATTCAGTCTTCGCGGACTCGACCCACCTGCAGATGTTCCGCACCTGATCGAGCCAGCGGTTGCGGCATTGCCTGATAATCCAGCAAGTTGGATAGAGGCAGCCCAGCAGACATTTCCGCCACTTCAACGCTTGAGAAAGCAGTCGGAGAGCTACGCGTTCGCAGCACGGTCTGCCAATCGCATGCGCTGGCCGATGCTCGATCTCTCGGCCAGCTATGGCTTCCGCTCTGGAAGTCGCGTGATTGCCGACGGCATGCTGGAGAAACGCGACAATATGATCAGTTTCGGCCTCAGCTTGTCGCTGCCGATTTTCGCTGGTCGACAGCAGGGACAGATGGCGCGATCCATGTATGCAATGCAGGAGAGCGTCGATGCCGAAGCCAGGCAGTTGGGGCGGGAAGTGCAGTCAGACTTGACCACCCTCCATCAGCGTGCATCGAGTTTGCAACAGAGCATGTCGCTCTATCGTGATCGGATCGTGCCGGTCACAGAAGAAGTATTCCGCACGGCGCTTGCAGGCTATACCAACGGTGCGACTACCTTCGAGTCTCTGCTGATGTATGCGTCGGCTGTCTATCGCGATCGACTGACCGCTATCGAGCTAGCCAACGAGTTGGCAATTACACTCACCGAAGCGGAGCAATACACAACAGATGCCCGTATTTGGGAATCGCTATCCCAAACGAAGGCGAATGATACGTCCAAACACGAGGAATGAGCATGACCGACGAACGTCAACTATATGATCCCCACGATCATGAACCGATGCCTGAGGGAGAGGAGACCGCCCCCCCTTATATGCGAACTATGGCTATTGTGAGATGGGTGCTTCTGGCTGGCATGACGCTGTTCGCGTTCGTAATGATTCTGCAGTATTTCGGCGCGACGCCCTGGCAGAGTGTCGGCGCCCAGTCCTCGCAGTATCACTGCCCAATGCATCCCACATATGTCAGCAGCCAGCCGGGCGAGTGTCCTATCTGCGGAATGGATCTCGTTCCCATAGATGAGAGCACAGGCGAAGCAGATGTTGCGCTCGATACCACGGATCAATCCGATCACGCGAGCCACGGCGAATCAAAGGCCAGGCCGGGGCAGTATACATGCCCAATGGATCCCGAGGTTATCTCAGATGTACCGGGGGAGTGTCCGATCTGTGGTATGAACCTGGAACTGGTTCCGTCGGACACAAGTGCAGCCGCGCATGACGAGACTTTCAGAGGGAAGGACGATCTCGGGAGCGCGCCTGTGCCGGGCTTAGTTCCGGTCACGATCGAACCCCAGCGCTTGCAACTGATTGGAGTGAAGACGGGTCGCGTCGAGGTGCGCAATCTGGAAAGCGAGCTGCACTTGCTCGGCTACATCACACCTGATGAGACGAAAGTGGCCAATCTGCATGTTCGCGTTTCCGGTTGGGTGCAACACCTCAATGTCAACCAAACCGGCCAGGTTGTATCCCAGGGAGAAGGACTGCTGTCGCTCTATAGTCCGGAGCTATACGAGGCTCAGCAGAGCCTTATTGTGTCTCTGGCGGCCACCAGCCAGATTGAGGCTGACAGCCTGCTGAATTCCATGCGCTCCCAGCTCGTGGAAGCTGCTCGGCAGCGGCTATTACTACTCGGGATGCCCAGACGCGAAATCGATGATCTTGAGACGCAGGGCACGGCGAAGACCGAATTGACTCTTCGCAGCCCGTTTTCCGGAGTCGTGCTGCAGAAGGGAGTGAATCAAGGACAATTCGTGACTCCCGATCAGAACTTGTTCACAATCGCCGACTTGCAGGATGTGTGGGTACTCGCAGACGTTTACGAGAGGGACCTGTCGCAAGTCAGGCTCGGACAGAAGGTCACCATGAGCGCAGCTGGGCTCACAGGTGAGGAGTTCATCGGCACAGTCCAATTCGTCTACCCCACGGTGGCGGAGCAAACGCGCACAGCCAAGGTTCGCATCGAGCTTCGAAATCCTCAACTCAGACTTCGACCCGGCATGTACGCAGACGTGAGGCTGCAAAGCGACAGCCGGCCGACACTGGCTATCCCCGTGGAGGCGCTCATGGACGGCGACCAGGTGCAGTACGCCTTCGTAGTGCACGGCGACACTCACTTTGAGCCCAGAGAGATCGTCGTCGGCCGTCGCACCGATGACTGGGCGGAAGTCCTGTCAGGACTGCACGAGGGCGAGACCGTGGTCACAAGCGCCAACTTCTTGATCGACTCCGAAAGCCGTCTTAAAGCGGCGATCGCCGGCATGGGAAGCACATCCCCTGACGCACATGCCGGTCACGGTAAGTAGGAAAGCAGGTTATCATGATCAGCGCCATTATAGATTTCTGCGCGCGGAACAGAGCGATTGTCTTCATTGCGACCCTCTTCGCTGTATTGGGAGCGTGGTATTCGATCCACAATATTGCGCTCGATGCGATTCCGGATCTGTCGGATACCCAGGTGATTCTCTGGACGGAGTGGATGGGGCGCAGCCCCGATTTGGTCGAGGATCAGATTACGTATCCGATCGTTACCGCACTCCTGTCGGCTCCGCGCGTTACCGCCGTGCGCGGATATTCGATGTTCGGGATGTCGTTCGTATACGTCATCTTCGAAGATGGCACCGACATCTACTGGGCGCGCAGCCGCGTCACGGAGTACATGAAGCAGTTCGAATCCAAACTGCCTTCGGGCGTCAGCCCCGTTCTCGGCCCGGACGCGACCTCCGTCGGCTGGGTGTTCCAGTACGCACTGGTCGACTCTTCCGGTAAGCACGATCTCGCCGATCTCCGGACTTTTCAAGATTTCAATCTCCGGTACGCGCTCTCGTCTGTTGCCGGCGTCGCCGAAGTCGCTTCAATCGGCGGATACCAGAAGCAGTATCAGGTGGAGGTCGACCCACAGAAGCTCCAGGCCTATGGCTTGTCAGTAAGCGACGTGACCCGGGCAATTCGTCAGAGCAATAATGATGTCGGCGGGCGGGTAATCGAGATGGCCGGTCGTGAGTACTATGTGCGCGGCCGGGGATATATCGAGGACTTGAGCGCTTTGAGACAGATTAGCCTTGGTGTAAGTCCCTCCGGCACTCCTGTCCTGCTCGAAAACGTCGCGACCATCAGTTTCGGTCCGGACATCCGGCGAGGTGTGGGTGAGTTCGACGGCATTGGCGAGGCCGTCGGCGGCATAGTCATCATGCGGTTCGGCGAGAATGCGCTGGCAGTCATCGACCGCGTGAAGCGGAAGATAGCGGAACTCGAACCGTCGTTTCCGGAGGGTGTCGAGCTCAGAATCGTCTATGACCGAAGCAATCTGATAGAACGTGCGATAGATACGTTGAAACACAGCCTCATCGAAGAGGGCGTCGTAGTCGCTGTTGTCATAATAATCTTCCTGCTTCATTTTGGCAGCTCGCTGGTTCCAATCGTCGTGCTTCCAGTGGCAGTCGCCCTCTCATTTATCCCTATGTATTTCCTCGGGATCAATTCGAATATCATGAGTCTGGGTGGCATTGCAATCGCAATTGGCGCAATGGTCGACGCTTCAATTGTCATGGTGGAGAATGCCCACAAGCGACTGGAAAAGGCGCCCGCAACTGCCAGTCGAACAGAAGTTATAATTGCTGCCGCCAAAGAAGTCGGTCCGCCGATCTTCTTCGCACAATTGATCATCACGGTCGGTTTTCTGCCTATCTTCGCGCTCACCGGTCAGGGTGGCAAGCTTTTCACGCCTCTTGCATATACTAAGACTTTCGCAATGTTCTTTTCGGCTATCGCGGCTGTGACTATTGCCCCAGCTCTGATGATGTTGTTACTGCGCGGAAAAATTCATTCGGAATCGAAACACCCTGTCTCTAAGCTTCTGATTTCAGTCTATAAACCGTTTGTCTTCGTGGCGCTGAGAAATCCGAAAACCACTGTCGCAATCGGCATAATGGCAATTCTGTCGGCTATACCGATGATTCCGAAGATCGGGTCAGAATTCATGCCGCCACTGAACGAAGGTGATATTCTGTACATGCCTACGACTTTTCCGAATATCTCCATCGAGGAAGCGAAGCAATACATGCAGTACCAGGATCGGGTGATTCGATCCTTCCCCGAAGTGCTCACTGTGTACGGCAAAGCCGGTCGCGCGGAGACACCAACCGATCCGGCGCCACTCAGCATGCTTGAGACGGCAGTACAGTTGAAGCCGAAGGATGAGTGGCGGAAAGTTCCGTTGCAACGGTGGTATTCGAGCCGGGCGCCGGAATTCCTGAAAGTAATTCTGCGTCCCGTTTGGCCTGAGGAGAGAATTATTGACTGGAAAGAGTTGATTGCGGAGTTCGATAAAGCGATGCAAATGCCGGGCTGGACGAATGCATGGACTATGCCGATCAAGACGCGGATTGACATGTTGTCGACCGGTATCCGAACGCCGATCGGCGTCAAGATATTCGGCAACGATCTTGGCGAGATCGAACAGATTGGTCAGGAACTTGAGAGAGCGTTGTCGAAGATTTCCGGGACGCGGTCAGTGTACTCCGATCGGAACACCGGCGGCTTCTACATTGATATCGTGCCCGATCGACAGGCCATCGCCCGCTATGGGCTCACGATGCAGGATGTACAAGACGTTATCGAAGTCGCGATAGGCGGTATGCCGATCAGCTCGACTATCGAGGGTCGCAACCGATTCTCAATTAATGTCCGATACCCGCGCGAGCTTCGCCAGAGTATTGACCGCCTCAAGGAGATACTCGTCCCGTTGCCAATTTCCAGCGGAGGATCAAGTAATGGCTCTATGCCTTCGATGGGGATTTTGCCAGCTTCCACGACCGAGCCACCCATGCTGGTCTCCAACGATCCGTTGGTCAACTTCCAGGCTCTCGTGAAGACCATCGAATTCGCACAGATGGACAACATGGGATCAGGAAGAGCCGGTTCTGACCGCCCGTTCCCCGGTTCAGGCGGATTGAGCTCTAATGTCTCTCCATCAAGCGGCATGTCGACCCGTTCGGCCTCAATGTCCGGTTCCGGGAGCGCTCAGTTGTTCAGTATTCCCGAGGGGCGTCCAAGTGTCCCGCTCGGACAGATCTCGGATATCAAGATAGTCAGCGGTCCCCCGATGATTCGGGATGAAAACGGGATGCTTGTCGGCTACGTGTATGTTGACATGGACCAAAACCAGCGCGACATCGGTGGCTATGTAGATGAGGCCAAAACGGTAGTTGCGAATGAAGTTTCTATTCCCAGTGGTTACTATCTCAAGTGGACGGGCCAGTATGAGCTTCTCGAGATAATGGCTCGCCGAATGAAAATCGTAATTCCCATTACTCTGATTCTGATTGTCATACTGCTGTTCCTCAATTTCCGAAACATCACTGAAACACTTATCGTGCTGGCATCCGTGCCCTTTGCGCTCGTCGGCAGCATTTGGCTCATGTATTTCCTTGGCTATAACTACTCCACCGCCACACTTGTGGGGATTATCGCCCTTGTCGGTCTGGCTACTCAAACCGGCATCGTTATGGTTCTATATCTCGATCATGCCTATGAAAAACGCAAGAAAGCAGGGAAGGTACGTGACTTGAATGACATCATATGGGCTCACATGGAAGGCACCGTGCTCCGCGTCCGACCAAAGCTGATGACAGTGACTACCACTGCTGTAGGTTTGGTGCCCCTGTTGTGGGCGTCCGGAACCGGCGCTGATGTCATGAAGAGAATCGCTGCTCCCATGGTGGGTGGGCTCATAACCTCGACATTCCTAACGTTGGAAATCATCCCCGTTATCTATACATACTGGCGTCTCTGGCAGATCAGACGAGAGAAGAAAGCTGCCTGAATCGCTCCGCCGATGAGCTTACATTGGATGGGGCATCAGGAGTTGCGCCGTCTGTTGCGCGATTTTGAGTCGCGTGTCAGCGCTGACACGCCAGACACAGCTAAGCAAACTTCGTGATCAACTAAGTTACGATCTCACAACGCGATTTCTGCAGGCACGGAAACTGCTCAGGATGTAGTCAGAGCTCAAGGGAAGTCAAGGTGATGGTGGATTCCTGAGTGTGCACGCAGCCTCGAGTTCAGGAGAATCCCCTTGACTTCAGTAATGCGAAGGCATAAGCATGCTGTCGCACATTCCAGGTTGCTATTGGTGAAAGAGAGGTTCACGATGCAAGGCGAGGGTTCGAATCGTAATAGCCGACTCTTGTCGTTGAGACGGTTTGCGTCCGAGCGATATGGCAGGAACAGACTCACGCTGATTTCCGCAATCGCCCTTGTAACAGCGATTATTGCCGCTGGGTCGTTGTTTGTCTGTTCGCAGCGCGATGGCGCTGCAGAAGTACACGTGACATCGTTCACGCCATCGGGCGAGGTTCCGTTGTCCACAAACTTCACGATCGAGCTGTCAAAGGAGATCGCTACTGACTCGATGCTGAATGCCGAGCTTGATAGGCCGGCTGTCGAGTTTGATCCCCCGATTCCCGGCAAATTCCAGTGGGTGGCGAGGAATGAGATACGATTCTACCCGGACGTGCTTCTGAATCCATCGACAAAGTATGTAGCATCAGCCCTTCCGGCGATTGCAGCCGAGCACGGATTGTCGCTCAAAGGCGAGCGGGAATTCGAGTTCAGCACGCCAAGATTTCGCGTGAACAGCGCATCTCTCGCATTCGAATTCTCGCCCAAATCAAAGAGAGAGGCCAAGCTTGTAGCAACGATTGAGTTCAACTTCGAAGTCGATCCCGTCGAAGCGGCGAAGTATGTGGCGGTTGAATACTCGGACGGTGGGAATATTTCCTACGGTATTGCCACGCCAGAATCAGGGAACATCCTCTCACTCACGGCCGAGAGCGTGGAACGGATCGACACGGATCGGGAGATACGGCTCGTCGTACACAAGGGACTCGTCTGTACGGGGGGCAACCTGGGTCTTGCGGAGGACTACCTCAAGCCTGCCGTGTTGCCTGCACAAGGAAACCTGGTGGTTGCAGGATTGGTACCTGTAATCACTCCTCCCGACAAGGAATACATCAGGATAGAATTCAATCTTCCTGTCACCGCTGATGACGTGTCCAGATTCATCTCCGTTACTCCGGCCGTGGATCACAGAACAATGGCGCGCCACCACTATCTCGAGCTCAGGGGGGATTTCAAGTCGGGCGACACCTACACTGTGTCGATCGACAAAGGGCTTACTGCAATCGATGGATCGACTCTCAATCGGGAATTCTCAAGCGCGGTAACTTTTGTGAGAGAAGACATCCCACCGCAGATCTCATTCGTCGGTCGTGGCTTCTATCTGACGAAAGTGGGCAATTTGAA
>JAGVNY010000058.1 GCA_020053015.1 Candidatus Zixiibacteriota bacterium
AAGCGCTTCGTCCGCAATCACCTCATCACTTGGTTGTCGTTTGGGGTTTCTTCGGGATCTTTCCAATGCCTCCGGGCAGTATCTGTCTGTTTGCAACACCTGTCTGTAATACGACCGGGCGAGCGCAAAGGCTCCCGATTCCCAATGAATATCTGCAATCTCCTTTATTGCCACGACGTTCCTCGGCTCGCACTTGAGAGCGGTATGGAAGGCAATTAGCGCCTTTTCTGGTTCGCCCATCGACCGGTATATCAACCCCAGCTCGATGTGTCCGACCGCGTAATCCGGGTGCTTGCTGATGCCGGTTAAGCATACTTGCTCTGCCTCGGTGTATCTCCCCTTGAGTCTGGCCATGTCGGCCACTCTTGCAAAAGCCGACGGAATGCCAACACTCAACCCTTCTCCCAAACCGCGGTCAGCCGGTCTGGCGATTCTGATCTTCGGCATCCATGCCTCGCTTGCGCAACCGGGATCAACTCAACCGATCGCAAAGTGACGATAAGCGCGCTGTAGATTGCTGTCAATACTAAAGTTGTTCTAACGTGGAGCTTGCAGACGGCTGACAATGCTGCTCGTGGACCATCCCCGCACTATCCTGACTCTGACCACTTTTCCGCCCGATTCTCTCACTTCGTTGCTGCCTACGATCTCCGAAAGCCTGTAGTCTGAACCCTTTACAAGAACGTCCGGTCTTAGCTCCTTGATCACTCGGAGAGGTGTCTCTTCACCATAGCCGACTACATAGTCAACGAATCTTATCGATGATATGAGTTTCGCACGGTCTTTGAACGGAACGATCGGGCGTGATTCGCCTTTGAGCTTCCTGACTGACGTATCTGTGTTCATTCCGACAATCAGAACGTCTCCGTGGCGCTTAGCCTGCTCCAAGAGCGAAAGATGGCCTACATGCAGCAAGTCGAACACGCCATTTGTGAAGACCACGATCTTGTTGATTCTGGCCAGTTGGCGACGGATGGAGACGAGCTCACTAAGACTGACGACGCGCTTCATGCCATTGTTTCCTTATTGTCGAGCATAACAGCCATTAATTGTCCTGGCGTAGCCTGAGCGGTTCCGACCTCTCCTACTACGATGCCGGCGGCCTGATTTGCGATGAGTGCGGCTTCATGCGGCTGCGCACTTCCGGTATGAGCGGCAGTATATGCGGCGATGACCGTATCGCCAGCTCCCGTAACGTCAAACACCTTCTTAGCAACTGTGGGAAGCAGGTGACGCGTGCCGTCTTTCAAGAAGAGCGCCATGCCGTCAGAGCCGCGTGTAATCAATATCGAATCGAGATCAAGCTGGCTCAACAAACCTGTGCCCACTTCGAAGAGCGTCAATTCGTCCCGTATCTTCATCCCGTAGGCGAAACCGGCTTCGTGATGATTCGGAGTGATGACCGAAACCTGTCGATATGACTTGAAATGCAAGTCCTTGGGATCTACGGCGATGAAGATCTTTCGCTGGCGGCACAAGGCTATCACTTGCTGCAGAAGTCCTTTTGTGATTACACCCTTTCCGTAATCTGAGATTATCAGCGCTGATATCTGATCGATCCGGGTTTGGAGACGGCCGAGAAGGCGCCTTTGCATGTCGTCGTCGATCTCCCGCCGGTCCTCCCGATCTGCTCGGACTACCTGCTGGTTGTTGGCGATTATTCGGGTCTTTATGGTCGTGGGGCGGTACTTGTCCGATTCAACACCGGAGCTGTCAACGCCCAGGAGGGACAGGAGTTTGCCGAGTTGTTCCCCGGCGCTGTCGTCTCCGACCACTCCGATCACGAGGGGAGCGCATCCGAGCTTCTTCAGGTTCAATGCGACGTTTGCCGCTCCGCCAAGTAGGTGAGTTTCGTTGCGAATCTCGACTATTGGCACCGGTGCCTCAGGAGAAATCCGCTCTACCGAACCCCAAAGATAATGGTCGAGCATTATGTCGCCGAGCACAGCTATCTGCTTATTCTGCCACCCGTCGATGATTTGTCTCAATCGGGTGCCGTCCAGCGAGGACTTTTCCATTACTATCGCATTGCCTTTCTGAAACTTAAGAATCTCGCAATTGAGCCTTTTCCCTTGACAGCGGCAGCCATTATATCCAAATTTGCCGCAAACTTCAAGGAGGTTTTTCGATGAACAAACCGCCGATGCAGAAGATTCCGGTGCAACTGGGTGACTCGATCCCTGACGAAGTGTATTCGAATGTGCCCATCATCAACTTTACACCCAACGAGTTCATCCTGGACTTCGCTCGTTTCTCTCCCGGCATGACAAAGGCCAAGATTCATGCCAGGGTCATACTGGTGCCTGCAACCGTAAAGGCATTGCACAAGACGCTCGAGATGGCTCTCAAAGCTTTCGAGGAGCGTTTCGGCCAGATTAATTTGACAGGCCAGGAAGACAAGGTTATTGGGTTCGGAATTGGAAAAGAGGACTCAGCAGAATAGTTGCGCTCCCGTTCTTTTTTGCTTTTCCGTCGCCTTGATTGGAGCTATGCTGGTATCATGGATGTTCCGCCCGTTAGATCGGCAAAGATGAGAAAGGACTGCCAATGCCCGAGAACTCAATAGGCTCATTCACATTCGTGCTTCACACGCACTTGCCTTATGTACTTTCTCATGGCAAATGGCCGCATGGCACCGACTGGCTCGTTGAGGCCGGCGCTGAATGCTATATCCCGATTCTCGACATGCTGAACGGCTTGCTCGACGACGGAATCAAGCCTCACATTACGATCGGAATATCTCCTGTCCTCTGCGAGCAGCTTGCTCATCAGAGTTTCAAAGATGAATTCGTCAGCTATCTCGAGACAAAGATCAAGGCAGCCCTGATCGACAAAGAGACCTTCTGGAAACACGGCAAGAAGTCTATGGCTCTTCTCGCGGAGAGGTGGCAGGGTTTCTATACGCACGCCAAGATTCACTTTGAGGAGCGATACCACTACGATCTTATCGCCGAGTTTCGTCGGCTTCAGGATGCCGGACACATCGAGGTCATGACCTGTGGGGCCACGCACGGCTACATGCCGCTCCTGTCTCACGACACGACTATTCAGGCACAGGTGAAACAGGCGGTACAATCTTATGAAAGGCATTTCGGTCGTAAACCTCGCGGAATCTGGCTCCCT
Organism: Candidatus Zixiibacteriota bacterium; assembly: GCA_020053015.1. Taxonomy (GTDB): domain Bacteria; phylum Zixibacteria; class MSB-5A5; order JAABVY01; family JAHJOQ01; genus JAGVNY01. Next base: position 3,124 of record JAGVNY010000058.1, read on the forward strand.
GAATGTGCATACAGACCGAGGTACTCCTGGTCGCCTCCCGTAGATTCCGCGATCGGGCGCAAGGCCTACACGAGGAAAGG
>JAGVNY010000093.1 GCA_020053015.1 Candidatus Zixiibacteriota bacterium
GTGTTTTCCACGCCCAATGGCAAGAACATCTACAGCTACAACGTTATCATGATTACGGTGGAGTCGCTCGCCGACGATGGCGTTCGATCTCTCAACGGGCTGATTTTCGACTATATTGAATATGGCCAGCCGATTCACGGTCAGTTCAACTTCTATGATCGCGTATCGGAGGAAGCAGTATATCACTTCGAAGATCCAATGGAGTCCAGCTTCTCGCTCAGGGTTCACTCGCGACTTGGACGTGGTGAAAGGTCTGCATCCGGCATCTGGTTCTGTAGCAGCCCGTCTCAGTTGAATTGCAGTGTCGCTAAGAACCTGACAATGCCGGTGTTCAGACCTGAGGCCGCATTCACTTACGAAGGATGGATCGAGATGCCAGGGAGATTCCCCGAACCGATTTCGACCGGTAAGTTCAAGAATGCGGAATACGAGGATTGGAGCAACCCGTATATCGGATCAGAAGCGTATCCGAACATTCCCGGCGAGGATTTCCTAAACAATCCCCCGGACGACTTCACGTTCCCGACATCTCTCATAGGCGATGGGAATGTCTATCTCACCCTTGAGCCGTACCCAGACCCAGAACCCGATGCGATGTTTCCATTCATTCTGTTCTCAAGTCCTCTGCCGTCCGATACACTTAACATCTGCGTGACCACCTCAATGCACAACGGCTATGATAGACTTCCTCAGTTTGATGCAGTTGTGACGAAACGATGATGACGGCTTTTCAGTAGGACGAGACTCCGATATTGGCTGGCTGGATCATTGATTCAGCCAGTTCTTATATGCAGCAGTTGCGATGCTACGCAGGCACTTCCCGCCATTCAACGGTGTGCGTCTCCAGAGCTACTCGCCATCGGTTTTTTGCTTGAAGATCAATCGACGCACCGGCATAATAACGACAACGCAGCCGCATCGGCAGCAGCATTGGCTTAACTCTGAGCGGACAGATCGTCCGAGGATACCACTTTGCCGACGAGCGCTTCCCCACAGACTGCAAGAGAGCTCTTCCTCTCTCATATAGGTGCGGACTTGAATCTGGCCGAAAGCACGAAGAACACCTACGACCGAGATCTGCTCGAGTTCTTCAACTGGTGCAAGGCAAGCCGAATCCATCCCCTTGAAATCGGAACTTCCGAGATCGAAAGCTACCTCGTAGGTCAGCGCTATCGGAGACTGAGCCCTGCCACCATCGCAAAGAAGCTCTCGATGCTCAAGCACTTCTACAGCTTCATGGACTCTGAAAGTATCATAAGCAGCGATCCGTGCGCACCGATATACGCGCCCAAATTGATGCGGAGGATTCCCAAGCCACTCACACCAAAGCAGATGGCTAAGCTGCTGACCCAACCAAACCACGAAACTCGACTCGGCTTAAGAGACAAAGCAATTCTGGAGTTGTGGTACGCGTGCGGCATGCGCATCGCCGAGATACAAGACCTCCGAGTCGATGATTTCTTCGCGGAACAGATGATGATACGCGTCGTGGGCAAAGGTGACAAGCAACGTTATGTACCATTTGGACAGCCTGCTCTCCGATGGGTAACCGAGTATCTCAATATCAGCCGGCCACAACTGGCCAAACTCGAAAGCTCCTCCCACCTCTTTCTGAACATTCGTGGCCAAAGGTTTTCTCGGATGGGTCTCTGGAAAACGCTCCGAAAGTACGCTGAAAAGTGCGGGCTGGCGAAAGAGCTTACGCCGCATATCATTAGGCACTCCTGCGCCACGCACCTGCTCGAAGCCGGTGCGGATATCAGGGTCGTAATGGAATTCCTCGGCCATGCCGATATTAGTACTACGCAAATCTATACTCATCTTGACGATTTGCACAGGCGATCGGAATACCTGGAATTTCACCCGAGGGCTGTTGACCGAAATGACAGATCGGACAGCGTGCAAAAATGATATCCTCAAACTGGCCGATTCAGAAGAGGAACTGCGGCGCGTTCATTTCAATGTCGCGGTGAGACAGGATGCGGTCAGCGTCGCGGCACTCCTTCCGGAAACCATCAGTTGGCTTCCTGTCAAGCTCCACCCTTTCGAAGATTTCGACGAGCTGTTCAGACTTGCTCAGAAGCATGTGCTCGACATGATACTGCTGGCATCGTCGGGGAATCTCGAAGTCGAAGCATCGATCATCTCGCATGCGAAACTACGGCCATTCCTGGCATCCATCCCTGCGGTCGTCTATCACCCCCAGCCTGACAAAGTGTTGTACAAGAAAGTATTCGGTTGCGGCGCAGACGATCTTCTCTCAGGTATGTGGGACCCGGAAATATTCGGGGTGAAGATCCAGATGCTGTCGGAGAGATCGAAGCGCGACCTCGGTGTGAATCCGACCTCAAGACTCCCCGGCCCGATTCTGATTGAACGATACATTGAACAGAAGATCGAGATCGGAGAAGAATTCTCCGTCTGCTATCTCGACATAGACAATTTCAAGGCATATAACGACTACTACGGCTATTTCTACGGTGACCGAGTGATCAGGCTCACCGCGCACATAATCCGCGATGTCGTATTCGATCTCGTGCCTGACGGATTCGTTGGACACGTGGGTGGGGATGATTTCGTCTTCATCATTCCCTATTCCAAAGTCGAGATCGTCAACTCGAA
>JAGVNY010000198.1 GCA_020053015.1 Candidatus Zixiibacteriota bacterium
CCGGTGGCGATGGAGAAGGAGCTTCGATTCGCGATACGCGAGGGAGGCCGCACGGTCGGCGCCGGAGTCGTGACCGAGATTGTGGAGTAAGTGATGGCAGGGAGTCAGAAGATAAGGATTCGTCTAAAGGCGTACGATCATCACTCGCTCGACAAGTCGACGAGAGAGATTGCGCGGACCGTTTTGCGTACCGGTGCGAAGCTGGTTGGGCCGATACCGTTGCCCACCAAGCGGACAGTGTACACGGTGCTCCGCTCACCGCACGTCGACAAGAAGTCCAGAGAGCAGTTTGAGACCAGGATACATAAGCGTTTGCTTGACATCTATGAATCAACGCCGCAGACAGTCGATGCTTTGATGAAGCTCGACCTTCCTGCGGGTGTTGACGTCGAAATAAAGGTTTGACCGACATGGATACGCTGTTTGGCAGAAAGTTAGGGATGACGCGGGTGTTCCTCGAGGACGGCACGGCGATTCCGGTGACTGTTATTCAGGCCGGTCCCTGCCCGGTGGTGCAAGTTAAGACCCGTGACCATGACGGATACGATGCGGTTCAGCTCGGCTTCGGAGAAACGCCCAAGCGGCTTCTGAATCTCCCGGCGAAGGGACACTTTGCAAAGACCAAGATAGAGCCCCGCAGGTATCTTCGCGAAGTGAGAGTCGAGAGCGCCGACGGAATTGAAGTCGGTAGCGAGTTTCGCGTCAGCGTCTTCAACGTTGGCGAAAAGGTTGACGTGACCGGTGTCTCCAAGGGTCTCGGTTTCCAGGGAGTCGTGCGCAGACATAATTTCGCCGGCGGCCCCAAGACGCACGGACAGTCTGACCGAGTCAGAGCGCCGGGTTCGATCGGATCGAGCTCGTATCCATCGCGAGTATTCAAAGGACTTCGCATGGCCGGCAGAATGGGTGGCGACTCTGTGACTCTGAAGAACCTCCGCGTCGTCAAGATCGATCTGGACAACGATTTGATATGTGTGCGTGGAGCCGTGCCGGGTAAGGCGATGTCATTCGTGAAGATCAGGAAGAGCAGGTAGCAATATGGCGAAGGCGAAAGTATTTGACAGCGCCGGATCGGCTGCAGGCGAGATCGAGCTTCATTCTAATCTCTTTGCTCATGAGCCCAGCAAATACCAGGTTCATCAATACGTGAAAGTTTACCTTGCCAATCAACGGCAGGGTACCCATTCGACGAAGACCCGCGCTGAAGTATCCGGCGGAGGTATCAAGCCATGGCGCCAGAAGGGTACTGGGCGTGCGCGCGTCGGTTCCAACCGGTCGCCGATTTGGGAAGGCGGCGGAATCACGTTCGGCCCGAAACCTCGCAGCTATCGAGGTGACATTCCAAAGAAGGTCCGAAGAAACGCGCTTCTGTCCATGCTGTCGGCCAAGGCTCAGGAAGAGAAGATCATCGTAGTGGATCTTCCCAAGTTTCAGGCTCCAAGCACGAAGACCGTCGCACAGCTACTTGGCGCAATGCAGCTCGACGGTAAGAAGGTGTTGTTCATCGACGAGTTTGAGGATGGGAAGAGCCATCTCCCTCTGTCATGCCGGAATATGCCGAAGGTCGATTACAAGCGGGCTCGGCTTGTCAACGCCTACGACTTGATCAATGCTGAATACGTGCTTGTGACGCGTGACGGCATGAGATCGATGGAGGAGGTTTTTGCCGGATGAGGATACCGCACAAAGTTATCAAAGCTCATCTCACGTCGGAGAAGTCGCATCTAATGCGCGAGCGCCAGAACTGCTACGTTTTCGAAGTAGATAGAACTGCGAATAAGATAGAGATTGCTCAGGCAGTCGAGGAGTTGTTTAAGGTTCACGTTAAGGATGTTTCTACGGCAAACGTTCGAGGCAAAATGAAGCGCCTCGGCCGTTTTCTCGGCAAGAAGCCCAACTGGAAAAAGGCTGTCGTCACGGTTGCAACCGGCGAGGCCATCTCCCAGCTCGAGAACGTCTGATAACCACTGGTCCGGAATAGTATAGGGAATCACACTCCCTGCAAAACCGGCCCAAGAGAACGCACTGAACTGAAAACCGTCTCGGGCGGGACAGCTATACAGAGAACTCTCACAGCAGGTACATGAGAGAACAGGAAGATCGAAGGTAACGCGATGGGTATCAAGAAATTCAAGCCGACGACTCCGTCGAACAGATACAGAACGGTATCGACATTCGAGGAGATAACTAAGGTTAAGCCCGAACGCTCCCTGATAGAAATTCTCAAGAAGTCCGGTGGACGAAACAACAAGGGACGTGTTACAGCCTTTTGCAGAGGCGGCGGCCACAAGAGATATTACCGGATCATTGATTTCAAGCGTGACAAGCGCGACGTGCCCGCTCGCGTAGCCGCAATAGAATACGACCCGAACAGGACTTGCAGGATCGCGCTTCTCTACTATGCCGACGGCGAGAAGAGATACATACTTGCCCCGCTTGGCTTGAGTGTCGACGACGTCGTGGCTTCTGGTGAAGAAGTCGAAATCAAGGTCGGTAACGCGACCCGTCTCGGCAGGATGCCGCTTGGCACGATGGTGCACAACGTGGAACTGCAGCCTGGCAAGGGAGGACAGATAGCCCGGTCCGCGGGCTCGATGGTGCAAGTCGCAGCCAAAGAGGGCAATCACGCTCACATCAAGCTGCCGTCGGGCGAAGTCCGTTTGGTCAGACTTGAATGCTATGCGACAATAGGCCAGGTTGGCAATATCGACCACGAGAATATCGTCATCGGCAAGGCTGGGCGCTCTCGTTGGCTCGGAAGGCGACCTTCGGTCAGAGGAGTTGCGATGAATCCCGTCGACCATCCGATGGGCGGCGGTGAAGGCAAATCGTCGGGCGGTAGGCATCCTTGTACTCCGTGGGGAAAACCGACGAAGGGATACAAAACGAGAAAGAGGAAACTCTCCGACAAGCTTATCGTGAAGCGTCGGACGTGAGTGTAGTCAGGAGGAGACCGGATGGCAAGGTCGTTGAAAAAAGGACCATTTGTCGAAGAGAGCTTGCTTAAGAAGATCGAGGCCCTGAACTCGACCGGTGAGAAGAAGGTCGTCAAGACGTGGGCGAGGCGCTCGACGATCTCTCCTGAGTTCATCGGGCATACGATCGCCGTGCACAACGGCAACAAGTTCATCCCGGTCTACGTGACGGAGAATATGGTAGGTCATAAGCTCGGCGAGTTCGCGCCGACCCGTACATTCAGAGGACACTCCGGCAAATTGGCCGAGCGTGCTACCGCGTTGAAAGGACTGAAACAGTAGGTAGAGCCATGATAGAAGCGGTTTCAAGAGCAAAACACCTCCGCGGATCCGCCCGCAAGATGAGGCGTGTCGCCGACCTGGTCAGAGGCAAAATGGTGCCCGAAGCGCTCGACATCCTGAAGTTTTGTCCGAAACGCGCGGCTCGGCCCCTGTACAAGACCGTCAAATCGGCTGCGTCCAATGCCATCTCCGAAAAGGGATCGGCGAAAGTCAAGGCTGAGGATATGCGGATAATCGAGTTGAGCGTTGACGGCGGACCGATCATACCGAGAATCAGATTTATCGGGATGGGGCGCGTTTACAGGATTCGCAAACGCACATGCCATCTTACTGTTAAGATATCCGACGAGGGCAGAGCGGAACTGCGTGAGCAGACTCGCACCAAGAAGAAGAGCAAAGTGAAGGCCGAAGCAAAAGTTGAGCCGAAGGCTGACGCCAAAGATGTGACGCAAGACAAGTCGTCTGAAGAGTGATCTCTTAAGGAGGAGACCTTGGGACAGAAGACAAACCCGATTGGGTTGCGGCTGGGAATAATCAAGTCGTGGAATTCGAAGTGGTTCGCTGGAAAGAACTTCGCGGATTTGCTCCACGAGGACATTATGATCAAGCGCTATGTCTCGAAGAGACTCGAGAATGGCGGCTTGGCCGGTGTCGAAATCCTCCGCGCTCCCAAGAGGGTAACTGTCGACATTCACACTTCGCGCCCCGGGATCGTCATCGGTCGCAAGGGCGCCGAAGTCGACAAGCTGCGATACGAGCTGCAGCTCCTCACTAAGAAGGAGATCACGCTAAATATCGTTGAGGTCAAGAAACCTGAATTGGCGGCGAAACTCGTCGCTGATTCGATCGCTCGTCAGCTCGAAGGGCGTGTGTCTTTCCGCAGAGCGATGAAGAAGGCTATAAGCGGCACGATGAAGATGGGCGCTGAGGGTATCAAGGTAGTCTGTGGAGGACGTCTGGGAGGCGCTGAGATTGCTCGTTCGGAGAAGTACATGGAAGGTCGCGTTCCTCTTCATACACTCCGCGCGGACATCGATTACGCGACATCCACTGCACATACAACCTATGGCTGCATAGGCGTCAAAGTGTGGATCTGTCGCGGAGAAGTACTTGATCCGTGGGGTGAAACCCCGCAGGATAAGAGGACTGAGGAGGCCGAGAGCAGACTCGACGCACGGCTGCGCGAGTCGGGACGCGGCGACCGTGAAGGCGGCAGAAGGCGCAAGCGACCGCCAAAGGGTAAGGTCAGGAAGGTTCTTCACAAGAGGCATGAAGGAGGCGACCGCCCCGGTGGCGGTGAGGGTCGTCCCTCCGGGCGAGAAGGTGGCTTTCGCAGAAACGAGCAGGATAGCAATCAGTAGCGCCTGATCGGCACTGATTGACAGGTGGTTCTGGAGAACAGATATGTTAATGCCCAAGCGGGTTAAGTACCGCAAACAGATGCGCGGCAATCGCAACGGCAAGGCCTACCGCGGGTCGACTATTGAGTTCGGAGAATACGGACTCAAGGCGCTTGAACCGAGCTGGATTTCGAATAAGCACATCGAGGCGGCGCGCGTAGCTCTGACGAGGAAGATCAAGAGAGGCGGAAAGGTCTGGATCAGGATATTTCCGGACAAGCCGGTGACGAAAAAGCCGGCGGAGACGAGAATGGGCAAGGGCAAGGGAGCGCCGGAATACTGGGTCGCGGTAGTGAAGCCCGGTCGGATAATGTTCGAGCTGGAAGGCGTAACCGAAGAGCTTGCCCGTCAGGCTCTGAAGCTCGCTTCGGACAAGCTTCCGCTCAAGTGCAAATTCGTCAGCAGAGGCGACTTCAAAGGAGCATAAGGTGAAGCCGGGTCAGATACGAGATCTATCGGTCGAAGAAGTGGAGCATCGCCTCCGGGAGATCGACGAGGAGCTGTTCAATCTTAACTTGCGACGACGCGTTCAGAAGCTGGACAATCCTTTGAGGCTGCGCGTGCTTCGACGTGACAGAGCGAGACTGAGCACGATCCTGCATGAAAACGCGCGTGGGATTAGGAGGCTGTCCACGTTCTCGAAGATCTTGGAAACGAAGAGCTCGGGCGGCGAGAAGGAGTAGACGATGGCTGAACGGAATGCGAGAAAGACACGACAGGGAGTGGTGGTCTCTACTTCGATGGATAAGACCATTGCGATCGAGCTCAACCGGACGATGCGCCATCCTGTCTACAGCAGAGTGGTGAAATCACGCGCGAAGTTCTATGCGCACGATGAGAAGAATGAATGCGGCGTTGGCGACACAGTGCTCATCATGGAGACTCGCCCGCTGTCCAAACTCAAACGGTGGCGTTTGGTGAAGATTCTGGAGAAGGCGAAGTAAGATGATTCAGGAGTACACTCGACTTACGGTTGCCGACAATACCGGCGCTAAGAAGGTGATGTGCTTTCGCATACTCGGCGGCACCAGACGCAGGTACGCCCGCGTAGGAGACGTCATCATCTGCACCGTCAAAGATGCAATACCGAATGGCGCGGTCAAGAAGAGCGATATCGTGAAGGCTGTAGTAGTCAGAACGACCGCCAGAACGCGCAGGAAAGACGGAAGTTATATCAAGTTCTCGGACAACGCTGCTGTAGTTATAAACGATCAGATGGAGCCTCGCGGCACGCGCATATTCGGCCCGGTGGCGCGCGAGCTTCGTGAGAAGAAATTCATGAAAATAATATCTCTGGCGCCGGAAGTTCTGTGAGGAGAAAATGAAGATCAAGAAAGGTGACCAGGTCAAAGTTATCGCCGGCAAGGATCGCGGGAAGATCGGACGTGTCTTGAAGGTCATGACCGACAAGAACCGTGTTCTCGTCGAGGGTGTGAACCTCATCCATCGCCACTCGCGTCCCTCTCAGAAGAATCCCAAAGGTGGGATTGTTGAGAAGGAAGGACCTATTCACGCTTCCAACGTGATGTACTACTCGAATGAGGGGCCGACTCGCGTGGGATACAGGAGGATTGAGGACTCGCAGAAGAAGATCACTAAGAAGGTTAGGATATCCGTCAAGACCGGGGAGATGATCTGATGGCGCGGCTGAAAGAATCATACATTAAGAACATAGCCCCGAAACTGCAGAAAGACCTTGCCTTGTCCAATACGATGCAGGTCCCGAAGCTGTCCAAAATAGTAGTGAACATGGGGCTCGGAGAAGCTCTGGCCAATTCGAAGGCTTTCGATAACGCAGTGGAGCAGCTTACTCTGATAACCGGTCAAAAGCCGGCAGTAAAGAGGGCGAAGAAGTCGATTTCCAATTTCAAACTTCGAGCCGGAATGGCGATCGGTGCGTGTGTGACGCTCCGCCGCGAGAGGATGTACGAATTCTTGGATCGCTTGATGAATATCGCGATGCCGCGTATCAGAGATTTCAGAGGAGCTTCCCCGGACGGCTTCGACGGAAGAGGAAACTATACGTTAGGCGTGAAGGAGCAGATCATTTTCCCCGAAATCGAATACGACAAGATCGACAAGATACGCGGGCTTGCGATAACATTCGTGACCACGGCTCGCACCGATGAAGAAGCGTATCATCTGCTCAGCGAGCTCGGGATGCCGTTCAGAAAGAAGGGACAGAGTGGCTAAGAAATGTCTCACAGTTAAACAGCGTCGGAAACCGAAATTCAGCGTCCGCGCATACAATCGCTGTCGCAGATGCGGTAGGCCGAGAGCCTATCTTCGCCGTTTCGGCATCTGCAGGCTTTGTTTCCGCGAACTTGCTCTCCTGGGTGAAATCCCCGGCGTGGTCAAGGCGAGCTGGTAGGAGTAGTTCAGATGAGCATGACCGATCCGATTGCCGATATGCTTACCCGCATCAGAAATGCGGCCAAAGCACAGCACAAAGTGGTGGATATTCCATCCTCGAAGATCAAGAAGGAGATTGCCCGCATTCTCCACGAATTGGGTTTTGTCCGTGACTTTGCCGAGGTGAAGGACGAACGTCAGGGCATGATCCGGGTCTTCCTGAAGTATACGAAAAATGACGAAAGCGTCATAGTAGGGTTGAGAAGAGTCTCCAAGCCAGGCCTCCGGCACTATGTGACGACCGAAGATATCAGAAAACTCGGCCAGCAGGTCGGAACCACGCTGATCTCCACGTCGAAGGGGATTATGACTCATCAGGAAGCTCTCAAGGCAGGCGTGGGAGGAGAGGCCCTTCTAAGGGTGTGGTAAAGGAGAACTGATGTCCCGGATTGGAAAGAAAGAAATACTGATTCCCGATAAGGTCAAAGTCGATCTGCAGGGAAAGACAATCATGGTCGCTGGACCTAAGGGTACGCTCGAGTTTACCCACCACCCGGCGGTAAGCGTTGCCGTCGATGGTTCATGCGTGAACGTGTCAAGGTCGTCCGACAGCAAGACAACGAGAGCCCTTCACGGCCTGACGCGTGCGCTCATCAACAACATGGTGCTGGGCGTTAGCGCCGGATTCGGCAGAAACTTGGAAATCGTGGGCGTGGGATATCGTGCCGAGATGAAAGGGAAGAATATGCAGCTCCTTCTCGGTTTCTCACATCCCGTGATGATCATTCCGCCTCCGGGAATAACGTTGGCGGTAGATGGCAACACGAAGATCTCGGTGAAAGGTTGCGATAAGCAGCTCGTCGGCGAAGTAGCGGCCAAGATTCGGTCGTTGCGCCCGCCGGAGCCATACAAGGGCAAGGGAATTCGCTACGAAGGTGAAGTGGTGCGCCGCAAGGCCGGGAAGACCGCAGCATAATCGGTGAGAGTAAGAGAAAATGTCAGACGTCAGAAAACAGAGATTGAACAGAGCAAGCCAAATGCTTCGCAGGAAGATGCGGACGCGGAAGCGTATTTTCGGTACCGCAGAAAGGCCGCGGCTTGCTGTACACAGAAGCCTTAATCAGATATACGTTCAGTTGATTGACGACAGCAGTGGAGTTACATTGGCGGCGGCGAGTTCCAGAGACGCTCAGGTCGCATCAGGCTCTGACAAGCTCAACAAGAGCAAGAGGAGCGTCAAAGTCGGCGAGCGTATCGCAGAATTGGCGAAGCAGAAGGGCATCGAGCATGTAGCGCTTGACCGGTCAGGTTTTCTGTATCACGGCCGGATCAAGGCAGTGGCTGAGGGCGCTCGCAAGGGTGGATTAAAGTTTTAGCCGGATAGGAATTTCGATATGATGCGTAACCAGCCCAGGTATGAAGCGGAAGGATTCGAGCTCGAGGAGAGAATCATTCATGTGAACCGCGTCGCCAAAGTTGTGAAGGGTGGCCGTCGTTTTTCCTTCACGGCTCTCGTTTCGGTGGGCGACAGGGAAGGATCAGTAGGAATCGGACTCGGAAAGGCTTCTGAGGTTTCCGATGCGATCCGCAAAGCGAATGAGGCTGCACGGAAAAACATGGTAAAGGTCTCACTCGTGGGTGGAACGATTCCTCACCAGATCATCGGCCGATTTGGCGCTGCCCGGGTTCTTCTGCGCCCTGCTTCTCCTGGCACCGGCGTGATTGCCGGCGGCGCTGTCCGCGCAGTATTGGAGGCCGCAGGCGTGCAGGACATTCTTACTAAGTCGCTCGGTTCCCCGAATCCTCACAATGTCGTCAAGGCTGCTATCAACGGGCTGAAGTCATTACGCACGAGCCAAGAGGCGCTCGATTATCGTGGCATGCAGAGCCCTGCTCAGAAGGGACAGTGAGATGAGACTCAAGATCACTCAGACGAAGAGTTCGATTGGGCATAAGTACGATCAGTTGGCGACGCTGCGCGCACTCGGAATCAGAAGAATGCAACATACAGTAATTCACAACGACACGCCGCAGATCAGGGGGATGGTTCACAAGTTGAGACATTTGTTGAAGGTTGAGGAGATATCCTAATGGATCTCGGACACTTACAAAAACCGAAGAAATCGACGAAGCAGCGCAAGCGCGTGGGTCGAGGTCCGGGTTGTGGCAACGGCAAGACGAGCGGTCGCGGCCACAAAGGCATTCAAGCGAGAGCTGGCTCGAGACGCCGCTATGCCAAAGAAGGTGGACAGATGCCGTTGCACAGGCGCCTACCCAAGCGCGGATTCAGGGCTTTCGATCCGACCGAGTACCAAATAGTCAACATCAGTCAGTTGGCGACGAAATTCCAGGCGGCTGCAGGCGTCGGCCCCTCTGAAATGAAAGCAGCTGGGTTGATATCCAGTCTGAACAAACCTGTGAAGATACTTGGCAGTGGCGAGATATCCGTACCATGCACCGTCCAGGCTCAGGCATTCAGCGAATCGGCTCGCAAGAAGCTTGAGGCGGCAGGGGGGAAAGTGGAGATTCTCTAAATGCTTGAGTCATTCCAAAATGCATTTAAGATCAAGGAGCTGAGGAACAGGATATTCTTCACGCTCTTCATTCTGGTTATCTACCGACTCGGCGGTCACGTCCCGACACCGGGTATCGACGCGGCTTCTCTCAAGGCTTTCTTTGAATCTCAGGCGGGGACTCTGTTCGGGCTCTATGACCTTTTCGTAGGCGGAGCGTTCCAGAAGGCTACCGTCTTTGCTCTGGGCATCATGCCGTACATCTCCGCATCGATCATACTGCAACTGCTCACGCCTGTTGTGCCGTATCTCCAGAAACTGCACAAGGAAGGCGAAGAGGGCAGGCGCAAGATCACGCAGTACACGCGTTATGGGACAGTGCTCATCGCCGCAATGCAGGCGTGGGGAACTGCCATCTACCTGCAGAGCATCAACCTCCAGACCGGCGTAGCTGTAGTCCCCAACCCCGGCATCGGGTTTGTCGCTCTTACAGTCCTGACTTTCACGTCGGGAACGATCTTCATCATGTGGCTCGGCGAGCAGATTACCGAGCGCGGAATCGGAAACGGTATCTCTTTGATCATCTTCATCGGAATTATCGCGAGACTGGTCCCTGCGATAATTGACGAAGTTCAACTCGTTTTTGAAGGTGTACGCGGAATCGTCACCGAGGCTCTGATCGTTGCGTTCCTGGTTGCCGTGATCGCGGCAATCGTGCTCGTAACAAGAGCCCAGAGGCGAATTCCGGTGCAGTACGCGAAGCGCGTCGTAGGCAGAAGAATCTACGGTGGCCAGACGACTCACCTGCCGCTGTCGGTGAATACGGCAGGCGTGATCCCGATCATTTTCGCTCAGTCGATCATGTTTGCGCCCTCGACACTTTCTTCCTTCTTCCCGAACAACGAGTTCGTTGCAACGGTCGTCTCGTATTTCGATCCGACAGCCGTCACTTACAACATCGTCTACGCAGGCGTGATCATATTCTTCGCTTACTTCTACACGGCGATAGTGATCAATCCGATCGAGCTCGCTGACAACATGAAGAAGCAGGGTGGTTTCATTCCGGGGATTCGGCCCGGCAGGAAGACCGCCGATTACATTGATAAGACTCTGACTCGCATTACTCTGCCTGGAGCGATCTTCTTTGCGATCATCGCAATACTTCCGAACCTGTTGATCAGGTATGCAAACGTGACGTACTACTTTGGCGGCACGAGCATCCTGATTGTTGTCGGAGTGGCTCTCGACACGCTTCAGCAGATGGAATCACATCTGATCATGCGCCATTACGACGGCTTCCTCAAGAAGGGGAGAATCAAAGGCAGGTCGATGTGATGTTGGCTATCATGCTTGGACCGCCCGGATCGGGCAAGGGAACGCAGGCCGCAAAGCTTTCTCAGGAGAAGAGCTTGGTTCATCTCTCGACCGGCGACATTTTGCGCAACGCAGTGAAAGACGGCACGCAACTCGGTCTGAAGGCAAAGACCTACATGGATTCGGGCGAGTTGGTACCGGATGATTTGATACTTGGTTTGATCAAAGATCGTCTCAAAGCGGGAGGAACGAAGGGTTTTCTCTTTGATGGCTTTCCCCGGACGATTCCTCAGGCCGAAGGGCTCGACAGAATGCTGACCGAAATCGGCTCAAGAGTGCGACTGGTTCTGGATCTCGATGTCTCGGATTCCGAGGTCGTCAAGAGGCTGTCTGGTCGCTACTTCTGCCCATCGTGCCAGGCCACGTACAATTATCCGAACAAGCTTCCGCGCAGGGAAGGGATTTGCGACAAGTGCAATGTTCCATTGTCGAAGCGCAAAGACGATTCTGAAGAGGTTGTGAAGAACAGGTTGAAGGTCTACAAAGAGCAGACCCAACCGTTGCAGGATTATTACAAACGAAAAGGACTGCTCAAGACCGTTGACGGAGAGCGTACTATTGATGCCATTTTCGCGGATATGGCTTTGCAGCTTGACCGGACGATCTGAGGGAAATGATAGAACTGAAGACCGGCAGAGAGATTGAGAAGATGCGAGCGGCGGGGCAGATTCTTGCCAAAACGCTCGATCTCATTGAACAGAATCTCAAGCCGGGTATGACGACGGAGGAACTCGACAAGCTCGCGGACGGTTTCATTCGGACGGAAGGCGCAACGCCTGCTTTTCTTGGATACAACAACTATCCGAAGTCTATCTGCGTATCAATCGACGACGAGGTAATTCACGGAATACCGTCACCGTCCCGAGAGATTCGAGATGGCCAGGTGGTGTCGGTGGATGCGGGCGTTCTTCTCGATGGTTTCTACGCTGATTCCGCGCGGACGTTTGCGGTCGGCGAGATTCCGAATGAGTCGCGTAAGCTGCTTGAAGTGACCAGGACGGCTCTGCAAAACGGGATCAGTCAGGCTCGGCGAGACAGTCGTTTAGGTGATGTCTCATACGCCGTGCAGCAGACGGCTGAAAGCGCAGGTTACGGAGTCGTACGAGATCTGGTGGGACACGGAATCGGGCGGAAGCTTCACGAAGAGCCTCAGGTCCCGAACTACGGCAGCCCAAGTACGGGAGTGCTCTTAAAGGTTGGGATGGTGCTCGCTATTGAGCCAATGGTCAATTTAGGAGGATTTCAAGTCAGAACGAAGCCCGACGGCTGGACAGTTGTGACAGCGGATGGTTCGATTTCCGCGCACTTCGAGCACACCGTCGCGATAACGGAGGGCGGACCGGTAGTTCTGACGATTTGATTATGGCTAAACAGGAAACGATTCAGGTCGAAGGACAGGTAGTGGAACCGCTGCCCAACGCAATGTTCAGGGTTGAACTTGAGAACGGGCA
>JAGVNY010000156.1 GCA_020053015.1 Candidatus Zixiibacteriota bacterium
ATGAAGCTGTTCTTTCGCACACTTTCGATAAGTTCTCTCATGCCAGTGTCGGTGTAGATGACCTTTACGCCGTGGTGGCGCCGAAGAGAGCAGATGAAGCGGTCGACGAGGGGGTTGCTTTGCCGCTTCACCAGAACGCCGACCGGGTAACCAAGTCCACTCACGTAGGACGCGAGAAGCTCCCAGTTTCCGAAGTGAGCGGACATCAGCAATCCGCCATTGCCGAGTTGTCTTGCGGACTCCAGCACGGACGACATGTCGGGAGAAATCTTCCGTTTCAACTCTGCCTTGCTGTACTCCCGCAACGCTTCCACCGCCGTTACTCCTATATGCGCAAAACAGCGGTCGATGAAGCGCTCGTTATCGGAGTCGTGACCCGATTGAAGTCCGCAGATTCGGAGATTCTCGCGGATTACCGCGACTCGCTTGGGCAGCATTCTCCGTGCAAGTGCACCGATAGTCGCACCAAGTCGCAGTGCGCATGTATCCGGAAGAGCGTTGACCCATGCGGCCAGCAGCCTTATCAGGCAGTACTCAATCCCATGGATCGCCTTCTTCATAATCGAAATCGGTGCTCTCAAGTTTCTCTTCCTCTTGCCAGCGCTCAACCGTGCTCTTTCCCCGTCTTCTGACAATGAGATAACCAACCACGATTAGAAGGGCAAGAATGATCCACACAATACTCATGTCTTCCAACACCATCAGCCAGCTGAAGTGGTCATTCACGTGTCTTCCGTACTCAATTTCAAACCCGCGCATTGTAGCCCCGATCGACGACATCATGGCTTCATCAAGCCCGACTCCGTCACGCAGGCGGGAGATGAGAATGCGAAATGATTCCTCGCCGTATGCAGAAATGAGGTAGGATACCGCTTCATGCGATTGAGCATACGCAATCTGCGCCTGCGAAGTATTGAAGAAGTTCACCCTGTCAATGCTCTCAAGAGGCATGATCGTTCCCATCAAGTCTGCTTTGGCAAGAGTCAAAGCGTAACTGGTGCTCCACTGCCCGGCGAAGCGCATCGCGAAACCTTCGTCGATGAACCGGGGAAGGTATCCGCGACCGACGGCATGTCTGAGGGCTATATGTGCCCACTCGTGTCTCACAATCTCGGCAAACGGTTGGTCGTATTCTACTGACCGAGGAGACAGAATGACAATAGCATTGGACGATGGGATTGCACATCCGACTCCCCAGTCCGGAAGAGCTCCTCGCGTCAATCGGTCGAATTCATCTCGATTCAGAGCTATGAAGACCGTCACCAGGTTTTCGACCGTGTCTGCGAGTAGTCGCTGCGCGTCTTCAACCGCCTGCTCAAGCGTTGTGCTCGCCTCATGCCGAAGAGCCTGGTCCTGAGTCTCTACCGAGTACCGCTCATTCTCCGATGCAAGAGAAGAATCCACCAGAGGATGAGCAAGATTTGCTATGCAGAGAACAAGAAATGTGGGAGCGATGCAGGCGGGTCTCATAATCCGAATATAGGAGAAATTGAATCGCTCAGGCAAGCTATAGGTAGCGAGATTCGTCGGTCCGAGGGAGCTTCATCTCCACCCGCTGATTGTTCAGGCGAACCATCACCCCTGGGGACCCAACTACCGTGGAATTGCTGGGCACGTCGTGCATAACGATGAACG
The DNA here is from genome assembly GCA_020053015.1 of Candidatus Zixiibacteriota bacterium. Taxonomy (GTDB): domain Bacteria; phylum Zixibacteria; class MSB-5A5; order JAABVY01; family JAHJOQ01; genus JAGVNY01. Next base: position 1,636 of record JAGVNY010000156.1, read on the forward strand.
TATTGGCTCCGATGTTTACGTTATCGCCTACCGTCACTGGACCGAGGATGGTTGCTCCGGTACCTATGAAGACGTTCTTCCCGATTGTCGGGTGCCTCTTCCCCTTGTGCTTGCCGGTTCCTCCGAGGGTGACATTGTGAAAAAGCACGCAGTTCTCCCCGATTTCCGTGGTCTCTCCAATGACTATTCCCATGCCGTGGTCCACGAAGAACCCATGACCGATCCTCGCGCCCGGGTGTATCTCAATCCCCGTAAGGAATCTGTTCAACTGAGACAGGATTCGAGGGATCAACGGCAATCCGATATTCCATAGCAGATGGGTGAATCTGTGGATGGTGATTGCATGCAGTCCCGCGTAGAAGAAGACCTCGATGTTGCGAGCAGCCGGGTCATTCCTGTAAATGGCTCGAAGATCTTCAATTATCGCCAATGACATCTATTACTCCGAAAGCTGGACTGACGTCCATGACCAGACAGATGGCGCCCACCTGTTCAAACATAATTGCTCGCCCGATCACCGCTCTCTGCGGTAACTGCGGAATGTCGGTATTGTTTCCGGGAAGGCTACTTCTTGAACAGCTTGTCGAGGAGCTTCTTCCCTTCGTCCTTTATCGCCTTATCGACATTTTTCGCTGTCGGTGAAGTGTCGATCGACACCTGCGGGCTCGCGTAGGACCCTGTCAGCTTGAAAGGCACGGTCACTTTGCCATCTGAGCCACGCAGCAACGACCCAAATCCTCCGAGCATGTCAAGATTCTTTGCGGCAGATTGCGACAAGGTCAATCTACCAGAATAGTTTAGTGAACCATCAAATCCGACCGAACCGCTCAGCGCCCAGTCACCCATAGACGTACCTAAAGCAAGATTGTCGAAAAACAGTCTGCCATCTTCGATTCTGTGCTGGCCTATCAGGTCCCGCACGGTTTCCTCCTCAGCCAACTTGATACCCGCTTTCTGAGCGAATGTGTTAGCGAGCTCGAAGTTCACCAGACGCCCGTCGCGAATGCTATTAACGCCGGATGCTCTCAGAGTTGGAAGGATGTCCTCCGCCTCCGAGCCGGTGCCCGCGAAAGAACCTGCCATGTCAACTTTGCCGAAGAGATGATCGTCGAAGGACGTGAATCTGGAAAGCACGTTGTTGACTTCGACGTCTCGCGCCTGATAATCCACCTGGAATTCCGGACGATTCAAATCTTCTATATCGATGATTGCGGAACCGACTGCCTTGCCGCCGTAAACATCTGCTGTTGCGGTGTCAATACGAAGGACATGATAAGCCAGATCAAACCTGCCGGTAAGATTCTCGAATGCGATAAGAGAGTAGATGCCGGTCTTTATGTTGAAGGTCCCCTCCGCATCGAAATCAGGTAGAAAGAACGCAGCTGTGTCGCCTGCGGCCACCGCTGCCGCGTAGACGCTGTCGTCTTCATTCGGCAATAGGCGATCTATATTGAGATGGTCAGACACTATCTCACCTGTAAAGAATGGCTTGGTTGACGTCTTACCCCTTGTCAGCAAGTAGGGCGCGAGGTTCTTGATTCTGCCTGAAATCCCCATATCAGATTCTCCGAGCTCAACCCTGAATTGGCTGACCTCGGCATCTTTGCCGAGAAATTCGACATGGGCATCAAAGTCGGTGACGGGCTGATACATCGTCGGTGTCGAATACTTGAGGTTCTCGAGGGTAAGTGAGCCCAGGATCGAGATGGATTCGGGTTGCTTGAGTCTGCCGTAAGCGGACGCACTGATCGCGACCGTTCCCGAAGCTTCAGCATCGGGTCGCATGAATTGCCTCGCGAAGCGTAAGTCGCTCTTCATTCTCAACTCAGCCGAAACGCTCGGGTCTGCGAAGTTATCCAGAATGAACTTGATGCTGAAAGGCTCATCGTCGAGGGATGCTTCAGCCGTAAAGAACTCGAGATTGTTGCGCGACAAATTCAATTCGGCGGACTGAATCTGCAGCTTGCCCTTGAATCGTTCCTGGCTCAGCTCCATGTTCTCCATCGTCAGCTTCGCCTCGAACTCCGTCTCGGGTGTCACTTTCGTCGGCCCGTGGAATCTCCCGACGAGATGAAGCTTTCCTGATCCGGACACTTTGCCGGATTTTGCGAAGTACTCCGGAGGCAACGCCTCGAGTACATCCTGAATCGATATATCTTCTGTCCTTACGCTGATGTCTACTATAGCGCCTGTTCGTACGTTCTTCACCGATCCGAGTGCTTTGCCGCGCAAGCTGCTCACCGCAAATGTGAGATCATTGATCCGGAGACTGTCTCCTCGTTGATCGAACAGCATATCGTGTTTCAGTTCTACATTTGCGGCCGGATAGCTGCGGTCCTTCTTCTTGTCAGTGAATCTGACACTGTCCACCGTCAGAGAGCCGAGAGATGAAAGTATCATCGGGTCATTCTGCGGGGTCAGCGAGCTGTTGAACTTGATTCCGTCAAGCGATATCCGATAGCCTGCCGAGTCATCGTTGTATTCCAAACGCGAGTTCGCGAGTTCGAGTCTGTCGAAGCTGAACGGCAAGGCGGCCGCCATCGTAGCGGTCTGAGCGGGCGAAATCTCCGCACCTGGTTCACGAGCCGGACCTATGTCGTCGAAATTCCGCCAGCCCTGATTGGTTTTCTCCAGATCGACTGTGAGTCCGTCGAGAACGATCTTCGTTATTTCGATCCTCTTGCTGAAAAGAGGGAGGAACTTCACCTTGACATCGAGATGGTCGAGCTCGAGCATGTTTGCTCTACCGAAGCCCTGTCGGTTCGCAACTTCGAGGTCGTATAGCCTCAGGCCGATTCCTCCCCAGACCGTGAACGATACATCCCCGAGCGAGACCTTCCTGTTGAGAGCCTGTTCGGCTTTGGGGATGATCATTTCAACGATCTTCTCCTTCGGCAGGAGAATGGCTACGGCAGCATAGACAGCGAGCACAAGGGCCAGAACGATCAGCAGCGCCCAGAGAATGATCTTAAACCCTTTATGCATTCCCATTGAATACCTCTCTTTGTCTCGGAGACAGACTCTCGCCAGATGTCGGGGTCACAGTTCCGTCGAGTCGCCGACAGCCATAATAACGCACACGGCCCCCTTGACCCTGGCCTGGAATTCCTTGGGGTCCGCCTTAATAAGATCGAATGTGTTATAGTGCATCGGCACGACTTTCCTGGGTTTCAGAAACTCCACCGCTCTCACTGCGTCGGCGATTCCCATCGTAAAATTATCGCCGATAGGCAGCAGCGCCATGTCAATCCCCGCTTCACCGATGAGCTGCATGTCCATAAACAGTCCGGTGTCGCCGGCATGGTAGAGCTTCTTGCCCTCCACAGTGATCAAGAAGCCGCAGGGATTCCCGCCGAGTATCAGGTTGCTCTCTCCACCGGAGGAAAATCCATGGTGAGCGATGGTAAGCTTGACTGTGCCGAACGGGAATGTCCAGCTTCCGCCTATGTGCATGTTGTGGGCCTTAAGACCTTTGCCTTGGCAGTAAACCGCGATTTCGTTCGGGCCGACGACGGTCGCGGCGTTGTTCTTTGCGATCTCGAGTGTATCGCCGAAGTGATCGCCGTGTCCATGAGTCACGAGTACATAATCTGCCTTGATGTCGGAAGCCTTCGCTCCCGCCATCGGATTACCAGTTAGAAACGGGTCGATTATGAGCCTGGTGCCGAGGGTTTCCAGCGTAAAACATGAGTGTCCGAGATATTTCAATTTTGCCATACGAGACTCCTTCGTGTCGGGCTGAGCCTGCCCCAGTCGCGCCTAAGCACGCTTCGCGGCTTGTTTCGCACATTCAGCTTACTTCGGCGACCACAGCCGTGTCAAGAGAAATCCTGTTGGAAAGACTATGCCTTAACGCGGGAAATGATCCCGCCGGCGTTGACGAATTCCTGATTGTAGAATACCGCCGATTGCCCCGGGGAGACCGCCTTTGCAGGTTCGTACAGGTCAACCGAGCAGGTATCAGGGGTGATAGCGTTCACGACCGCGGCCAGCGGCCTCGACATGTAGCGAATTTTCACGTCACAATCCATCGGCGCAGAGGGTCGCGGTACCGTAACCCAGTTGACTTTCTCGACTATGAACGACTTGACCATCAGGTCCTCCTCACGGCCGAGCTGAATAACGTTGCTATCGACGTCGATCGACTTCACGTAGACCGGATATCCGACTGCTATATTCAGTCCTTTGCGTTGCCCAACCGTGTACATCGATATCCCCTCGTGCTTTCCGATGACCTTGCCGGTATCGTCAACGAAGTCACCCGGCTCGTCTTTCCCGCCTGCTACTTCCACCATGAACCTGCGGTAGTCGTCGTCCGGGATGAAGCAGATTTCGCGGGACTCCTCCGCCTCTGCGTTCTTCAATCCCAATTGAGCTGCGAGTTCGCGCGTCCGGCGTTTCGTTATCTGGCCGAGCGGAAAGATCGTTCTCTTCAGGGCTTCCTGAGTAAGTCCCCAGAGGAAGTACGATTGGTCGCGCTTCTGATCGAGTCCCTTTCGCAGAGCGTAGCGGTTGTAACGGCTGTTGAACTCGATTCTGGCATAGTGTCCCGTTGCAAGAAACTCCGCACCCATCGAAGCGGCCTTCTCCATAAGGGGACCCCACTTGATCCTGCTGTTGCACACGACGCAAGGATTCGGGGTGCGCCCGGACTTGTATTCGCTGACGAAATCCGAAATCACTTGATTCTTGAACGTCTCCGCGAAATCGATCACATGATGCGGTATATCGAATTTGTCGCAGATGGCTCTCGCGGTGTTTATCAGCTCTACCGAGCAACATCTCGTTTCCGAGTGCTTGCTGAGCCCGATTTCGTCATAGTTCCAAAGCTTCATCGTCAGACCAAAGACCTCGAAGCCCTGCTGCTTCAGCAAAACGGCTGCGAGCGATGAATCCACCCCTCCCGACATCGCGACAGCTACCGATTTCTTTTTCAACATATATGAATCCCCGTAATAAGCACCGTTGCTCCCTCACGTCTTAGCGTAGAATGGCGACATACTCCGCAAGCGTTCGACGACCTCCCGGACTGCCAGAACCGCGTAATCTACGTGGTCAGTCGTGTTAGACCTTCCGAACGAAAACCTTACCGAGCTTTGGGCGATCTCAGGAGGCACACCCATCGCGAGAAGCACGTGAGACGGCTCGGTTGATCCGGACGTGCAGGCTGACCCAGAGGATGCCGCAATTCCTTTCATATCGAGATTGAGAATCAGCGCTTCGCCTTCTGCGCCCTTAAAACAGAAATTGACCGTCGACTTCACGCGCTGGGTCTGGTGACCGTTGAACTTCGTGTCGGGAACGGACTCCTGAATCCTCATGCGAAAAGACTCAGCGAGAACGCCGACACGGCTCTGAATCTCGTCCATGTCGCTTATGGCGATTTCCATCGCCTTTGCGTATCCGACCGCTCCGGGCACATTCACGGTGCCCGACCGCAATCCGCTCTCGTGGTGGCCGCCTGTTTGCCAGGGCAGTATAGGAGTGCCGGTGCGAATGAACATCAGTCCGACACCCTTGGGGCCATAGATCTTATGCGCGGAAGCCGACAGCAGTGAGACTCGGCTATTGCTTAGGTCAACCGGGATTCTGCCGACAGCTTGCACAGCATCCGTGTGGAACACCACGCCGCGCTTTTCACATATTGAAGCTAATTCGTCGATCTGCTGAATCGTGCCGACCTCGTTATTGACGTACATGACGGAAACGAGGACCGTGTCGCTGCGGATAGCAGATTTCAAATCATCCGGCCGTACGGATCCGTACTCATCTACGGGCAGGTAGGTGACTTCGAAACCCTCCCGCTGGAGAAACTCACAGCTCTCGAGCACAGCCTGGTGCTCGATGCTGGAAGTGATAACATGCCTCCCCTTCTCCCGCAAAGCGAACGCCACACCTTTGATCGCCAGATTGTCCGACTCCGTTCCGCCCGAAGTGAAATAGACTTCATCGGGACGGCAATTGAGATAAGAAGCGATCTTGTCTCTGGAATCCTCGAGTCCCAGCCGGGCAGCTCTGCCAAAGAGATGAAGACTGGATGCATTGCCCCATGTCTCGGACATATACGGAAGCATCGCTTCAATGACGCGAGGGTCCACCGGAGTAGTGCTGTTGTGGTCGATGTATATCTTTTCCAAAGAAGCCCTCCCGGATGCGAGATCGTCATGCCGGCGGTATGGAAGTCAATCAGATGCAGCGTCGAACATGTGCCTAAACGCCCTCCGGCTCTAATAACAACGACAGCGTGGCAATCGATGTTCCTCTGAGGCGATTAGTGCGCCCAAGCTGGACGACTATCCCTTCGTGTTGAGCAAGGAGCGGATAGATACCTGCCTCCTGTTGTGGCTGCGAATATACGGTGCGGGACCGCGGATGTCAAGCCGGAGCCGACAATCGACGAACTTCGATCGCGTTAGCGCGTGCCGCAGCTCACTCGTGCCGGTCATTTGCTCTGGAACGGCAGGAAGCTCATGAAATCGGCATGATGCACGATGTAAGCTTCAGTTGTGCGCTTGACGTGGTCTCCCTCACCGGCGTGAGCTGCGATAATGTGGCAGACTGTTTCCGGCACTCCGCACTGCATCGCGAGACCCACTCCCGAGAACGGATGGCGAACATAGCGGCCATACTTGCTGGTAACTGCCTTGCCGTCGATCTTTTCGTATTCCAGCAGTTTGCCGACGTCGGCCAGGATTGCTCCAGACACGACAACATCCAGATCGATCGGCAGATTGCTTCCGAAGAACTTGCTCATGACCTTTGCAGACTCATACGCGATGTGCACAACAGCCCGCTTGTGTTCCATGAAAGTCACCTTGCAATCTTTGACGAGCAACGTGAAGGGAATCTCATGAAGATCTGAGATCGAAAGGCTGCTTCGACTGACCGCAAGCTCCCATGTACTTTCTGTCGCCTTCCGCAGCTTGCTATCCTTGATCCATTCGAGTTCTGGCCAGAGTTCGCTAATTGAGTTGGGCATGGTACCTCCTGATCCACCGGTTAGCTCAAGTCAGCGCATATTAATACTCCAACAGCGTGATGTCAAACATACCGGTGGAGAACGGTGCACGCGACCTGCATTGTGGAGCCCTGAGTCGGTCTGCCTACGATAACGGGTTGATTTCTGGGACGAATGGTGTATATTGTTGAGCAGAAGGGCGGTCCTGCATTGTCGCGCAGGCCGCCTCTGTTATCTGCTGACCGTTGCTATCCAACGTCTGAACAAATAGCTCGGAGGTTCACGTGCAGGAGTTTCGCACAATATCTAAGATTGTGGTCGCCGCGATCTTATTCACGATCTCGTCGGCCGCCGCAGATGTCCCGGAATACATGAATTACCAGGGCAGACTGACCGACGAAACGGGGAATCCGCTCGATACAGTCATCGAAATGACTTTTACTCTCTACAGAACTCCAAACGGTCCCGACTTCGTCTGGTCGGAGACGCAGAATTCAGTCAGCGTTGTCGACGGTTTGTTCGACGTGGTGTTTGGATCTGTCAATCCGTTACCGGACTCCGTTTTTGCGGACAGATTCAGATGGCTCGGAGTCAGTGTCGGAAACCGTCCCGAGATATTCCCGCGAACAAGAATCGTGTCCGTTGCGTATGCCATGGAGGCGGAGAGAGCCGACACAGCCGATTTTGCCATAGCGGGTGGGAATGTTGGCGATGCGTCTTGGCACACTATTGACACGGTACTTTTCACGAGACAAGCGTGGGGAATAGCTCGCGGAGGCGTCAACAACGCTTTGCTCGGCGCGAATGCATTCACGATGACCAACCTCGGAGTCAACTGCACCACAGGCGTGGCAGGACAGGACCTTTTCTACTCCAACGTATCCGGTGGGTATAGGAACACGGCGGCCGGCAGCTACAGCGCTGTGGGAGGCGGAATATACAATCATGCACGCGGCCTATTTAGCACGGTCTTCGGCGGCTTTCAGAACTATGCACTCGGAGACAACTCTATCGCGGCTGGTAGCAACGCACGAGCAAACCACAACGGCTCATTCGTCTGGGCTGATTCATTCACGGACTCGTTTCCATCCATGCGCAATAACCAGTTCAGAGTCCGCGCTCACGGAGGAATGCGATATGACATCAATAACAACCGCTGGATCGAGATATTCGATGACGGCGTTGGTATAATCACGTCGTCAACCGGAGCTCGACTCACTGTCGCAGGAATTTGGGCAAACGCATCGGACAGGAGTCTCAAGGAGGACTTCAAGGAGATAGACGGGGCCGATATACTTGACAGGATCTCGAAGCTTCCTATCAGTACCTGGCGCAACAGGGTGGAGGCAGATTCAGTTCGGCACATAGGCCCGATGGCTCAGGATTTCTACAGAGCTTTCGGTTACGGCGACGATGACAAGACGATTTCCACGGTTGACCCGGCTGGTGTTGCTCTTGCCGCGATACAGGAGCTGAATCGAAGAACGGACGAAATCGCGGTCTTACGAGAGCAGATCAAGCAACTTCAAGCAGAGGTTGCCAGGCTCGCTGCCGAACGGTGAGGATATTGAGTGAGGAGAAGTCGACGGCTACGCGGCGACAATAGTGTGCGTCTGTCGTGGATCGACTATTTCCGAAGCCTCTGCAGCGACAGGAAATCTCGCCCAAGGAACAACACCTGGAGACCCATAAGGAGAAGCAGTAGGTCACGCCATATCAGACCGACCGCGCTTTCTTTGCCGCGTGAGGAGACAGAGAAACACCCGCAATTGATGTCCACCCCTCGGACATAGACGATCGTCAGCGCTACGATGAACATCACGAGCATTGCTACGATCAGCGTCGCAGCGCCTCTTGGCATGATCCCCAGTATCAGACAGATACCCGCGATCATCTCGACCATGGGCATGACAACGGCCATTACGTTGACAGTCCACCCCGGAGCGATGTGGTAGAAGTATATCGCTCGGGCGAATTGATCTATGTGCACGATCTTGTCGACAGCCGCGTAGCAGAAGACTACCCCAAGAATGACACGGAAGAGCAGCGTGAGGTACTTGTTGGAAAGCAGGTCTCTCAATTCTCGGTCTCCGTCTCACGATTCGGGTATGCAGCAGGCAAGCCTGCATTCTCCCACCGCCGCCAGCCACCAAAGAAGATGCTCACATTGGGCAGCCCAATCTGGTCCCGCAGATACCGAGCAAGAAACAGGCTCGACTCGCATTCCGCTCCTGAGCAGTAAGTGACAATCAGTCTGCTTGAGTCGAGAAGGGGCTTCACAGCATTGAAGTACGCATCGAAATCCGTTGAGGTAGCTTCGATCGGCAGTAAATAGGCTCTCTCAATGTGCCCTTCGGCATATTCCTCCGGAAAGCGTGCGTCGAGAAACAAGACCTCCGGATTCTGGTAGAGCGCAGATGCTTCGCCGAGGCTGAGCTGAGGGGGGTCGGTCTCCACGCAGGAGAGACAATCCCAGGCGCTGTCATCCTCTGCGTCAGAAATTGAGGGCCACGAGCCAATCCACGCGATCCGGTTGGCGGAGACCGAGTTGTTCACTACCCCAGCAGAAATCGAGATGGCGAGGATTACAACGATTTCTATTGCAGGTTTCTTCATGTCCCAATTGTCAATTCGAAAGTGCTCGACAAAACGCCCGATCACGTCAACTAAATTATACAATTACCGCCGGGAATGTTCCCGTCTAAGATAAATGTCGCGAAAACAGAGGCTGAAAGAAGGGCAGTGACATCGACATGCGGCCTGCGCTCGGGCTCAGGAAGCCGCGCTACTTCGCAAGAGTGAACTCCCATCCACACCAGTAATCGCGCTTCTCGTCGTCGGGAGGGCAAGCAATGCATCTCACTTTGATGCGTGGGTCAATGGTCCGGGCAAATGTCTCGTATTCTATCACACCAACCTGTTTGCACGGAAACGCAGTCAGACCCTTCCTGCAGCGCGCATCTTGCACTCTGCATGCGATCATCTTGAGCACGCAAGTTTCCGGCGACGGCCTGCTTATCTCCTGCCTGTTGATGTAGGCATAGCATCGATAACTGAGCGCCAGCTCGAGTGCTTCAAGTCCCCCTCCGGGCTCAATCCCGAGCTCCGACATGATGCGCTTGGCCTCAATCGGCGAAAACTGCATCCAGACTTCTTTGTCGAGTTCGATTGCTTTGTCGATGCCGTAGGCATTCTCGACAGCCTGAAACCAGAGACCGTCCATGGCCAGCCATCGCTTCGCCAACTCGGATAGACGTTCGCTGGTCTTCTCATCCGTTGTCGGTCTTCCATTCATGCGCTCCAATTAACCAGATAAACTCCTTGAGTCAAGCGCCTGCGACCGAAATCTTGCAATGCGGACTGAAACTTCACTTTTCAGTCCGCGTTATTTGTAATATGTTTGGGGCAATGAACTCTGGGTTTCCACAGGAGGATTAAGTGAGGAGTCTAATGTTCTGGTTCCTTGTCTCGTTTTTTGCGCTTGTTTCTGCCGCCGCAGCCGAGACATCGGATATCAAGTTGGATGTCAAGGAACACGTGCTTTCGAACGGCATGACGTTAGTACTGGTAGAGCGTCACACCGCGCCGGTATTCTACTCGATGATGTATTTCAAGGTCGGATCTGCCAACGAAGTCGGGGGAAACATCGGGTCAGCCCATCTGCTTGAACATATGATGTTCAAGGGTACCCGAAAGATCGGTACGAGTAATTGGGACAAAGAGTCCGCTTTGATGGATATAGAGGATCGGCTGTACGACAAACTCTACCGGTTGAAGGGAGACATGGAAGATGAGAGAGTGCGCAGAAGCATCGCAGGCTCCAACGTCTCTGATGACTCGTCGCAGATGAAGGTTGTGCTTGATTCGATTGTGCAAATCGAGACCGCCTTAAACGACGTTATCGTTCCGAATCAACTGGAAGAACTCTACACGGAGAACGGCGGCTACGATTTCAACGCACATACGGGATATGACATCACAAGCTATCAGGTGGCCTTCCCGAAGAACAGGCTTGAATTGATCATGATGGTGGAGGCCGAAAGGCTGAGGCATCCGGTATTCCGCGAGTTCTACTCCGAGCGCGACGTGGTTGCCGAAGAACGCAGACTGAGCGTTGACACTCAGGCTCCTGCCAAGCTGTTCGAACAACTGATAGCAACAACATTCGTCGCCCACCCGTACCAGATATTTTGGGAGTGGGGATCTGAGGTCGCCGATCTGACTCGTGGAGAGATATCCGACTTTTTCAAGACATATTATGCTCCTAATCGGACAGTGCTGGCCATCGTAGGGGACATCGACGCCAACGAGACCATCAAGATGGCGGAGAAATACTTCGGGGACATACCGGCTCAGGCGCCGCCCAAGCGTATCGAATCGGTTGAGCCGGTTCAGAACGGAGAGAAACGGGTCGAGGTCGTGTTCGATGCGGAACCTGCTATTGAGATCGCATATCACAAGACGGCATTTGATGACCCTGAGGACGCTGTCTTCAATGTCATCACCGCTATCTTATCACGTGGCAGAACCTCGCGTTTCTACAAAGGTCTTGTTGAGGGCAAACGACTTGCGCTGGCGGTGGATGTCTCACAATTCCCGTGGGGTGATGTTGGGACTCTGTATCCGAATGTTCTCGTAATCGATGCCCAGCCGAAAGCCCCGGCGACCGTCGAACAGCTCGAAGCCGCGGTGTATGAAGAGCTCGAAAAGCTCAAGACAACTCCCGTTGATTCGCTTGAGCTTGAGAAGATCAAGAACAATCTTGTTTCCGACTTCATCTGGGGGCTTTATGACGGGCTCGGTTTGGCCGACAGGCTCGCCCAATCGCAAACCATTGCCGGAGACTGGAAATACCTCGGTTTCCTTAGGGAGAGAATGTCATCGGTGACCGCTGCGGACATCATGCGCGTTGCCCGTCAGTACTTCACTAAAGAAAACCGCACTGTCGCAGTGCTCGTGCCTGCAAAGAAGGAGTCGTGAGATGAGCTTTAGATCAGTCGTACTTCTTATAGTCCTGACGGCGCTGTCACTATCAGGCCTTGCCGCCGCTCAGGACATCGGTAGCGTTGCCATTCCGGAGCTTCAATTCAATCCGCCTGCAGTTGATAGATTCGTCCTGGGCAATGGCCTCATCGTTCACTTCTATCCAGACACTTCCTTGCCCGTAGTGTCGCTCGATGCCATGTTCCACCTCGGGGAAGTCTATGTGCCCCTTGATAAAGCGGGTTTAGCCGAGTTGTGCGGCGCAGTACTGCGCTCGGGAGGCACCACGAAGACGCCAGCGGATCAGTTCAATGAGAAGCTCGATTTTGTCGGGGCAAGCATCCATTCCTCTGCGGGAACGGAGTCCGGCGAAGTAAGGCTCAGAACATTGAAGAAGGACTTGGACTTGTCGTTATCTCTCTTATCGGAGATGCTCCTGTCACCGGCGTTTGACAATACCAAGTTCGAGATTGCCGTGGAAAACAAGCTCGAGGAGATACGCAGAGAGAACGACGAGCCCAACGCAGTCACGAGAAGGGAATTCTACAAGAAAATGTTCCCGTCGCATCCGTACGGCATGCCGGCGACCGCATCCACGGTATCTTCAATCACACTGCCAGAGCTCGCCGAATTCTACAAACGATTCTACCGTCCCGACAATTGTGTGATGGCGCTTTCCGGGGACCTCACTCGGTCTGAGGCCGAATCACTCATGAATCAGTACTTCGGCTCTTGGAGCAGCAAAGGGGAAGTCGCTGCTAAGACCCCTGCGCTGAAGGAGTCCGAGACCGGAGTCTACTATGTGCCAAGAGACATGAATCAATCACATCTCAGAATCGGGCACGTCGGAATCGACAGAAAGAATGAAGACCGTTACGCAGTCCAAGTCATGAACTTCATACTCGGTGGCGGCGGATTCATGTCTCGTATGACAAATCGGATAAGAGTCCAGGAAGGATTAGCTTACACAGTCGGGACCAACTTCTACATGATGGACGAATCCGGATCGTTCTATGCCTATTGCCAGACGAAATCCGAGAGCACATGCAAAGCTATCGAGCTGATACTCGATGTGATGCGCACATTTATCTCCGAGGGCGCCACCGATAGAGAGCTCGAGGTGGCCAAGAACTCTATCCTGAATTCGGACGTATTCAACTACGCAACTCCGGATCAGATTGCCTATCAGGAAGCGCAGCTCGAGTTCCAGGGTTTTCCTCCCGGCCAACTGAAGCGGAGAATCGAAGCGATCAAAGCCGTCTCACTTGCAGACGTCAAGCGAGTTGCGCAGGCGTACTTGCACCCCGACAGCATGATCTTTGTCGTCGTCGGAAACGACAAGGCGTTTGACAAGCCGTTGTCGGAATTCGGAGCTGTGAAAACGCTTCAAATAGAGTAAGCTGCAGACAAACTTCTCGGTCTATCTCTGTGCTGATTTCTGTTTCGCCGATGGAAATCAGAGGCTGCTTGGATATTGTCGTCGGTTAGAGCGTGTCAACGGTTTCCGTCTCTCTGATCTTTCGATCGAGGATTACTCTGATTCTGCCCAGCAGCTCTCGGGCGCTAAGAGGCTTGAGCAGCAAATCGACTCCACCTGACGGACGCTGGTCCTCCGCCAGTGAGCCGTAGCTATAGCCGCTACAGAAAAGGATCTTTGCGTCCGGTCGCACCGAGAGCACTCGCCGAGAGACCGCCACCCCTCCCTTGCCAGGCATCATCAGATCGAGAACATACACGTCAATTTGGTGGGACAGCTTTTCAATGAGTCTGGTTGCCTTATCCGGCTTCTTCAGCCGGTCAAACACGGTCACCGGTGCTAAGAAGCTACGACCCCTGAGCTGTCTGTCGCGCTGTTATCCTCTTGTATCATATCGACATTATCTATCGAATCGTGAAGTGGACGGGTCAACGCTGACACATCGTTCCAGCCTGGAACCTCACTTCTCCGTCGGTTTCTGGCAGGTAGTGTCGGCCTCACTATTCGCTCACACCATGTCGCTAAGAACGTCTGACGAATTAGCTCTGAATCGTTTTCGCTGTGACAGAACGGAGGTTTGAGTGTATTTTGAAGGAGAGAAGCTAACGCATCCCGATTTGCGGCTGATTCTACGAACCGCATTGGTCATTGATGAACAAAGGTCACGCACGCAATCTGAAGGATTTGATACAGAGATGCCGCTCCGGCGACGAAGAGGCATGGCACGAGCTCATCGACTATGTCGCGCCGCTCGTATTCTCGATCTGCCGGAATTGCGGACTTTCGCGAGATGAATCGTTTGACATCTTCGGGCAGGTGTCATATCAACTCTTGAAGGCGATAGACACGATTCAGGAGCCGGAAAGCACGCTTTCGCTCGTCGCAACCATCGCAAGACGCCAGATCTATCATTACTATAAGAAGATCCACGCGATCGACGAGATCGGCAGCGAGGAAATGCAGATGATCGCGGCTGATATAGTATCCGATCCGGAACAGCTGTACGTGAATCTGAAGCGGCGGGAGATACTGATGGATGCGATGCTTGAGCTCCCTGAGAAAGATTACAAGTTGCTCAAAGAGCTCTTCTTGGACCCAAACGAGCCCTCGTACAAAGAGATAGCGGCACGACTGAGAATGCCAGTGTCGTCCATAGGGCCTCTCAGGGCGAAGGCTCTGGCGAAGCTGCACAGGATTCTTAAGCGAAAAGGACTCGATTCTTAGGTATTTTACGAGATGTTGGAGAACACCTCCAGATAGGCGGGATGATGGACGCGGAAGACAGGGACTATGAGGCAATACTGAGATTCATCGAGGGGAGTGCGGGACTCGAGGAACGCGAGGAAACGGAGCGCAGGCTAAATTCGGAGCCGTCTATGAAGAAGCTGATGCAGTTCGCAATAGAGATCAGGAGCGATCAAGGGAAGACCGATTACGGGAAGCTCCGCGGTTCCATCCATCTGCTTGCAGGCAAGCAGCTTAGAGAGATGAAGCGCACAAGAAGCGGAATTGGGCACAACGCAGTTACGATCTATGATTCGCGACTTCTCCCGTTGCCGGAAGGCGTGAGACCAGCGACTGTCGATACCCGAAGACTTCGGTTCCGATCTGTAGATCATGAGCTTAGTCTGTCGGCGTATCCGGTTTCGACAGGGTCTTATGAGTTGATCGGCCAATTGACAGCCGGTGGCTGCACTGAACCGCTTATCGCGGAGGTCAGGGTGGGAAAGAAGAGAATTACTGCACAGGCGAACAGGTTCCGCGTGTTCAGGTTTCCACGAGTTGAAGTCGGAACATGCAAACTGACCGTGAAGTCTGCACAGCGCGCAATAGTGGTTGTTCATATAGACTTATGATTTCAGAGACCGACATATCGCGGCTTCGATCCAAAGCTGCTGTCGACCGCCTGATCAAGGAGCGATTCGGCGGTGACCAAGCGAAACTTGTCGCTGATATCAATTCCGCCATAAATTCTCTGTTGAATACTGATATCAGGCGGGCGAGGAGGTTCGCCGAGAGGACGCGGTTCGTCTTCTCGTGTTTGCAAGCACGTTATCGTCCACGATTCACGGCAATTGAAGCTCGGATTGAGCACTGGAGCGGGGACAGCGTTATTGCAAGAAGGAAGTACCAATCCGCTCTGAGAAGGCTCGATGCCCTTGGAGAGCACAAAGCTGCAGCGCAAACGAGACAGGGTTTGATGGACGTCTATATGTACTTGGGCATGCATGACATGGCGATCAAGACCGGCCGTGAAGCTCTGTCGTATTTCCGCAGAATCGGCAACGATGTAGCTCGCGCGAAGATTCTGAGCAACATCGGCAACGTGTACCATAGGACCGATCGCAACACGACCGCGTTGAAATACTATGATCTCGCTCGCTCACTCCTTGAGAAGCAAGGCGGAGCTCCGCTGGTAACGGTGGATTTCAATCGTGCGAATGTCCTGCTCAACCTTGGTATGGTGGGCGAGGCTGAACGTCTCTATGTGCACTGCGCGAAGGAGTTCGAGGATTTCGGGCTGACGCTTGCCGCCGCCAAAGCGCGCTATTCGCTGGCATATCTCTACTTCCTTTCGGATCGGTACACTGAATCACTGGCGAATTTCGAGACCGTTCTTGGAGTGTTCGAAGATCTCAAAGACAGCCGATCCGCGTCAGTAACCCGCCTTGATCTCGTGGAAATTAACATAGAGCTGGGTCAGTACGGATCTGCCGTAATGCTGGGCGAAGAGGCGCTCGAAACTCTGGCGAAGTCCGGTCTACGCTACGAGCGCGCCAAATGCGCGTTCTTTGTTTCTCAGGCTCTGCTCCGGCTCGGGGACAATGCGAAATCGCGCGGCTATCTCAGGCTCGCAGAGCGGTTGTTCGCTGCGGAGGAGAACAGACTCTGGATGGGAATGGTGAAGCTGGCACAGTGCCGACAGCAGCTTGAGACCAGGGAATCGGGCTCAGTTCCGCACCAGGCGCTCGCGGCTCGGAAGCTGTTTCAGGCGTGCGGCGATGTGAGGAAGATCAATGATGCAGACGTCTTCTATGTTGAGGCTCTGCTGACTGTGGGCAAATCCAAGGATGCGCTCGATATCGCGCGATCAATCGGGAAGCGTGAACTTACGAGCGAGCAGCGCCATGAATTGGATCTTTCTCTGGGGCGATACTACCAACGCAGCGGCAAGCTGACGATTGCGCTGAAACACTACAGGCAGGCTATCTCGGCGGTCGAGCGGATGCTTGCAAGCCTGCACCCTGATGAAGTGCGGTTCTTCTTCGCGCACGCAAGGTACCAGACTTATGTCGCTGCGGTTGAGTGCTTGTTGTCGATGGGAAAGGTTGACAAGTCCTTTGTCGAACACTCCAGAGCCCTCGATCTCCTAAATCAGAAGAGACACGGAAGCGGGATATCCACAGAGATTGCCACCGACTCCGACACGACGGCACAGACTTCTCTTCGGATGGCTCTCAGAAAGCTTAACAAGGCGCCGGACGGAGTCAGAATGGGAGCCGATACGGCAAGTGAAACCCACCGAATCGAGGCAAAGCTCTGGGCTAATGAAAGAAGACGGAAAGCGACGGCTGCGTCGTTGCTCACACTTCCGGAACGGGTCAATGAGGCAGTCGACAGAGCATCGTCGCTGGCGGAAGATGAAGCGATCATTAGTTACTTCGCTCACGACGAACGATTGGGAGCATTCTTCGTGACGAGAGGCCAGACCATTTATACGGAATGTCCTACAAGCTTCTCCGAGCTTGAGCGAAATGTACGGGAAATGCAGTTCCTGATGGAAAACGCGGTGTTCGCCGCTGGAATGGCTGGCGAGAAGGATTCGATAGCTCACTATCTCAAAGAGATCGGCGAGCAATTGGTAACGCCGATCCGGATTCCCCAACATGTGCGCAGGTTGATCTTCCTTGTTGATGGCCTTTTTGCGCAGGTGCCATTCATCGCGCTAAGCGATGGTAACGGTGCAACCGTGAGAAATCGTTATTCCATTAGAACTTTAGTCAATCCGACTGACTTGATGTCGAGAAACGCAAATGCGATTGAATTAGAAGCGAGACGGTGCGCTGTCTTCGTCGCAGGATCATCGGAATTGCCTCTGGTAGCTGTTGAAGGGAATAGAATCAGTGAGTACTACCCTGCCTCAGTTGTGTATCAGACTGACGGAGCAACCGTTGCGAATCTCAAACGCGAGCTCATGCACGCAGACGGCTTTATCCATATAGCTGCTCACGCGTCTCGCTCGTCTGAGAATCCGCTCTTCTCGA
>JAGVNY010000209.1 GCA_020053015.1 Candidatus Zixiibacteriota bacterium
CCGGTGGCGATGGAGAAGGAGCTTCGATTCGCGATACGCGAGGGAGGCCGCACGGTCGGCGCCGGAGTCGTGACCGAGATTGTGGAGTAAGTGATGGCAAGAGAACTGATGATTCTCGCCTGCGATGAGTGCAAACGCAGGAACTATACAACGACAAAGAATAAGCGGAAGCACCCGGACAGGCAGAGCTTCAAGAAATACTGCCCCTTCTGCAATAAGCACGTGACTCACAAGGAGACACGGTAAATTCGGTGACAGGTCTGTAGCTCAACTGGCTAGAGCACCGGTCTCCAAAACCGGGGGTTGGGGGTTCAAGTCCCTCCAGACCTGCCAGGTTAGAGGATTATGAAAGAGAAGATACTGCAGTACATCAACGAGACGGTTGTCGAACTGAAGAAGACAACCTGGCCCAGTAAGGATGAATTGGTTGGTTCGACGATTGTGACGATCTTCGTTTCGGTGATATTGGCGATCTTCGTCTTTTTCGTCGATCAGGGTTTCAGCCGAGTGATATCTCTCGTGCTCGGGTAGCCTCAGGATTCGAATATGCCGGATTTGAAATGGTACGTGGTCCACACTTACTCTGGACACGAGCAGAAAGCCAAGCGACATCTTGAGACTGCTATCAGCCAGTACGGGCTTCAGGAAGTCATGACCCAGATTCTGATACCGACTGAAGAAGTCACCGAGATGAAGCAAGGGAAGCGCTCAACTTCAACGAAGAAGTTTCTTCCAAGCTACATTCTGATTCAAATGGAACTGAACAAACAGACCGAGCACATCGTTAGGAATACGCCCGGAATTACGAGCTTTGTCGGCACGGCAGGAAAGCCGGTCCCGATCACACAGCAGGAAGTGGATCGGGTGATGGGGCATATGGATCATGGCAGAGTCGAAGAAATCACGGACTTCCCGTTCAGGACGGGAGATCCGGTTAAAGTCATAGACGGACCGTTTTCAGATTTTTCCGGCTTCGTGTCGGAAGTGAATATGGAACGCAAGAAAGTCAAGGTTATGGTTTCGATCTTTGGCAGGCCTACCCCTGTCGAGCTTGACTTCTTGCAGGTGGAGTCCGCTACTTAGGAGATATGGGAGTCACGAAATGGCGAAAAAGGTCACCGGTTTCATAAAGCTCCAGATTCCTGCCGGCAACGCAAATCCGGCGCCTCCGATCGGCCCGGCGCTCGGTCAGCACGGTGTGAATATCATGGAATTCTGCAAGGCGTTTAATGCACGGACTCAGAAGCAGGCAGGCATGATCATACCTGTAGTGATTACGGTTTATGCTGATAAGACTTTCACGTTTATCACCAAGACGCCTCCTGCGGCAGTTCTTCTTCTCAAGGCCGCTAAGCTTCAGAAGGCTTCAGGCGAGCCGAATCGCGTGAAGGTCGGAAAGGTCTCGGTTGCTCAGGTGCGCGAAATCGCCGAGCTGAAAATGCCTGATCTGAATGCCGCAAGTGTCGAGTCCGCAATGAGAATGGTCGCGGGTACCGCAAGAAGTATGGGCCTTGAAGTAGGCGATTAGTGTCTGAGAGGATATATAGCATAATGAAACACGGCAAGAAATACACCGCGGTCAGATCGAAGATCGATCCTCGAGCGTCCTTCCCGCTCGATCAAGCGGTCAAGATGGTGAAGGACAGTGCCTACGCCAAGTTCGACGAGACTGTCGAAGTGGCTGTCAGGCTGGGCGTAGACCCAAAGAAAGCAGACCAGATGATCCGAGGCACCGTGTCGCTTCCCCACGGCACCGGCAAGCAGGTGCGTGTACTCGTGCTCGCAAAAGGTGAGAGAGTGCAGGAAGCGAAGGAGGCAGGCGCCGACCATGTTGGCCTTGAGGATTACATCGAGAAGATCCAGGGGGGATGGCTGGAGTGTGACGTCATAGTCGCCGCTCCTGATGTTATGGCTGCGGTCGGGAAGATCGGCAAGCTGCTCGGCCCCAAGGGAATGATGCCCAATCCGAAGTCGGGTACGGTGACTCCCGAAGTCGGCAAAGCGGTCAAGGAGATCAAGAAGGGTAAGATAGCCTTCAAAGTCGACCGCACGGGCAATGTACAGGTGCCGGTCGGCAAGGTCTCGTTCGGGTTTGATGCTCTCAAGGAGAACGCGCTTTCTTTTGTAGATATGATCATGAGGCTCAAACCGGCGTCGGCCAAGGGACTTTACTTGCAGAATGCATCGATTACGTCGACAATGGGAGCCGGTGTGAAGCTGGACACTCAGGACTTGCTTGCTCAGCTGCGGCAATAGCCTGACATATTCTATTGGATGAGCTGTAAGGAGTTAGACTAATGCCAAAACCCGAGAAGATAGATGCGGTGGCTCAGCTGAGAGCTCGGATGGAATCCTCCAGCGCGATGCTGTTGTCCGATTATTCAGGACTAACCGTCGACCAGATGACCGCGTTACGAAAGACACTTCGGGAGAACAACACAAAACTGGTGATCGCAAAAAACACACTGATGAAGAAGGCTGCGCAGTCGCTCGGAGGCAACTATGCAGGTTTGGACACCTACTGGAAAGGTCCGACCGCAGTCGCTTTCTGCATGACGGACGCTTCGGCGAGCGCCAAAGTGCTATTCAATTTCGGTAAGGAGAACAAGGTCAACGAGAAACCGAAGCTTGTGGCCGGGTTCGTTGACGGCGTCGTCTATTCGAAAGCGCAGGTCGATCTGCTTGCCCAGCTCCCGCCTCGCGCAGAGCTTCTCGCGACCGTCGTGGGTTCAATTTGCGCCCCGATGTCGTCGCTGGTCTTCACATTGAACGGCATTCTGCGGGAATTGGTCGGCACAATAGACTCGATTGCGGACGCAAGGGCTAAAGCATAGGAAAAAACTGCTTCTAAGCATACGCATAGACTTTGGAGAGCGGGTTGGACCCGGAGGCACTTTCCAGATTCGTTATGTGACATTGAACTCGAAGGAGATTTACGGTGGCAGACAATGC
Organism: Candidatus Zixiibacteriota bacterium; assembly: GCA_020053015.1. Lineage (GTDB taxonomy): Bacteria > Zixibacteria > MSB-5A5 > JAABVY01 > JAHJOQ01 > JAGVNY01. The sequence continues at coordinate 2,953 of JAGVNY010000209.1, forward strand.
GGTTGAATCGATAGTCGAACAAATCGAGAAGATGACGGTGATGGAGCTGGCCGAGCTTTCCAAGAAACTTCAGGACAAGTTTGGCGTATCCGCGGCCGTCCCGATGGCGGCAGTAGCTGCAGGCGGCGGCGCTGCGGCTCCCGTTGAAGAGAAGACTGAATTCGACGTGGTTCTCACCTCGGTCGGCGACAAGAAGATACAAGTCATCAAGGTCGTTCGTGAGCTGACGAGTCTCGGTCTGAAGGAAGCGAAGGATCTTGTCGATGGCTGTCCGGGCAAAGTGAAGGAAGGCGTCCCGCGGGATGAGGCGGATGCCGCAAAAGCCAAGCTGGAAGAAGTCGGCGCTCAGGTCGAAATCAAGTAAGAGCATTCCGGGCCAATTTTGCCCGGTCTGCTCTTCTTTGTTTTAGAATAGTGAAGGCAAGTGGTGAAGGTCTCGCGGGCAGTGTCTCATCACCGCCGGCAAACCCCATCGTTGTTCCGTCACCGGGCGGAGTACGTCCGCAGCGGAACATTTTCTCTGTTTATTGTATTTTCTAAGGTGTCGAGTCTGATGGCGACAGTGTCTCGTGTCTTTTTGGTCTTCGCAGTGTCTCGCGTTGACAAACATTTGCAAGGAGGGTGACCGATTTGGCCAAGGTAACCCAAGCAACCAGGCATTCATATGCCAAGCTAACAACACCGGCGATTATGCCCAACCTTCTCGACGTGCAATTGAGCTCGTTCGAGGCTTTTCTTCAGCGGGCAATAGCGCCGGACAAGAGGGAGCCGCAGGGTCTCCAGAAAATGTTCCTCGAGACATTCCCGATCGAGGATATCCACGGCAATTACTCTCTTGAGTTCGTCAAGTATACGATTGGCACACCCAGATACTCTCTCCGGGAGTGCCAGGAGCGGAATATGACACACTCCGCGCCACTCAAGGCTACACTCCGCCTGATCGCAAGAGAACACGAAGGAAAGGGCAAAGAGGTCAAGGATATCATCGAACAGGATGTGTTTTTGGGCGAGTTGCCGCTTTTGACCCGGCAGGGTACTTTCATAATTAACGGCGCTGAGCGCGTGATAGTCTCGCAGCTGCATCGGTCGCCGGGCGTCTTCTTCGATGAAGAGATGCACCCGAACGGAAAGAAGATCTTCTCCGCGAGAATCATCCCGTTCAGGGGATCGTGGGTCGAGTTCAACATCGACATTAATGACCTGATGTTCGTGCACATTGACTCACGCCGCAAGATACCCGTCACGCTGTTGCTTCGTGCCCTGGGCTTTTCCTCCGACGAAGAAGTTCTCAAGCAGTTTTTCGAGATCGAGACATTCTCAATGTCGGCCAAGAAGATCGAAAAGATAGTCGGCAGGCGCGTCGCCAGCGAGGTAGTCGACAAGGAAACAGGCGAAGCCATGTTGCTGTGTGGCGAAGAAATCACCGAGGCCAGTGTCGAAAAGCTGAAGGAGCTCAAGATCGGGTCGATCAAGCTGCTCAAGGACGATCCGGAAATGGATCCCACGGTCATTCCCAACACATTACGGAAGGACCCGACCAGGTCGAAAGAAGAAGCTCTGATAAAACTGTATGCTCAGATGAGACCGGGCGAGCCGCCGAACGTCGAAATGGCGCAGGGACTTGTCGAGAAGCTCTTCTTCTCTGAGAAGCGATACGACCTCGGCGACGTTGGCCGATATATGATCAACCAACGGCTCGGTGTTGCTCTTCCCCCGGAACGAGTCACTTTGGACCTTAAGGACTTCGTAGCGATCGTCGGATACCTTCTCAAACTGCGGGCAGGGCATGGATTTGTTGACGACATAGATCATCTTGGAAACAGGCGAGCGCGGTCGGTAGGAGAGCTGATGTCCAATCTCTTCTCGGTCGGGCTATCCAGAATCTCAAGGACAATCCGGGAGAGAATGAGCCTCAAGGACAATGAGAACATCGCTCCGCACGATCTCGTAAACGCCAGAACCGTGTCAGCGGTGGTGGACACTTTTTTTGGTTCATCTCAGCTTTCCCAGTTCATGGATCAGACAAACCCGCTCTCGGAGCTGACGCACAAGAGAAGGCTGTCGGCGCTGGGTCCGGGCGGACTGACCCGCGAGAGGGCGGGATTCGAAGTTCGCGACGTGCACCACACGCATTACGGCCGCGTATGTCCTATCGAGACTCCGGAAGGTCCGAACATCGGACTCATAGCATCTCTTGCCACCTATGCACGGATCAATAAGTTCGGATTTCTTGAGGCGCCGTATCGCAAGGTGGTTAGCGGCAAAGTCACCGATGAGATCGTATATCTCTCCGCAGACCTTGAAGACAAATACGTTATCGCGCAGGCGAACGAACCGCTCGACGACCACGGAAGGTTTGTTAACCAGCTGCTGACCGCGCGGTTCAGGAGCGACTATCCGGTGGTTAATCCGAGCAAGATCGAGTACATGGATGTTTCTCCAAAGCAGCTCGTCTCTGTTGCGGCAGCGCTTATCCCATTCCTCGAACACGACGATGCCAACCGTGCTCTGATGGGATCGAACATGCAACGTCAGGCTGTGCCGCTGCTCGTAACCGAGCCACCGCTGATTGGCACGGGGCTTGAGGACGTCGTCGCGCGCGATTCCGGAGCCGCAATGGTCGCTGAGAACGCAGGTGTCGTGACCTATGTTGACGCCACTACGATCCGGATAAAGCCGCGCAAACGTTCGGGTGACGTCGGGCTCGGATTCGTCGAAGAAGACGAGTACGATCTGATCAAATACAAGCGTTCGAATCAGGACACGTGCATTACTTACAAGCCTATCGCCGATCTCGGTGACGAGGTCGAAGTTGGAACCGTGATCGCAGACGGTCCTGCCACTCGCGGCGGGGAACTTGCGCTCGGGTTCAATGCGCTCGTAGCATTCATGCCGTGGCGCGGCTATAATTTCGAGGATGCCATCATAGTCTCAGAAAAGCTGATAGAAGATGACATCTTCTCGTCTATTCATATCGAAGAATTCGAGCTTCAGGTTCGCGACACCAAGCGAGGATCTGAAGAGATTACGCACGAGATTCCGAACGTCTCGGAGGAAGCGCTCGCGCATCTTGACGAGAGAGGGATCGTGCGAATAGGCGCTGAGGTTGAAGCGGGCGACATTCTCGTCGGAAAGGTCACGCCGAAAGGAGAGACCGAGTTGTCTCCGGAAGAGCGCCTGCTGCGCGCGATTTTCGGGGAGAAAGCCGGAGATGTTCGAGATGCCTCTCTGAAAGCGCCGCCCGGATTGTCCGGAGTCGTTGTCGATACGAAAGTCTTTTCGCGAAAAGAGAGAACTGAAGAAGCTAAGAAGCGCGAGAAGGCGGATATTGCCCGTATCAAGAAGCAGTTCACGGGCCAGATCAATGAGATCGCGAGATTGCGCAAGCAGAAGTTATCGGAGATGCTGGACGGCTATACCGCCAACACCATCCGCCGGTCAGACGATGGAGCGGTGTTGATCCGCGCGGGAACGAAATATCGCGAAGACTCGCTCGACGGAATCGACATCGAAATGGCTGTTGCTGATGAGGGCTGGTGCCAGGAGAGCCGGGTGAATAAGAAGGTCAACGAACTTCTTGCCGAAGCTGAGAGGCTTATCTCCGAGAAGCGCGCCCAGATGGACAACGAGGTCGACAAGGTCATGCGTGGCGCCGAGCTTCCACCCGGCGTCAAGCAACTCGTGAAGGTGCGCATCGCCATCAGACGCAAACTCGCGGTGGGCGATAAAATGGCCGGCAGACACGGCAACAAAGGCGTCGTCGCCAAGATTCTACCGGTGGAGGATATGCCTTATCTTCCGGACGGCAATCCGATTGACATCATTCTCAATCCGCTGGGCGTACCTTCTCGAATGAACGTCGGTCAGATTTTGGAGACTCACTTGGGTTGGGCCGCGAGGGCAATGAACATGCATGTCTCGACCCCGGTGTTCGACGGGGCTACGCATGATGAGATCAGGCAGGAGCTGCGCAAAGCCGGGTTGCCCGTAACCGGAAAGACCGTTTTGCACGATGGTCGCACAGGTGAACCTTTTGACAATGAGATCACGGTAGGCAGCATGTATATGATGAAGCTGTCGCACCTTGTTGATGACAAGATACACGCGCGTTCGATCGGTCCCTACTCACTCGTTACCCAGCAGCCACTCGGGGGCAAAGCCCAGTTCGGAGGCCAGAGGTTCGGCGAGATGGAAGTGTGGGCGATGGAGGCCTATGGCGCCGCGTACGCCCTTCAGGAGATGCTAACCGTCAAGTCTGATGACGTGCAAGGACGTTCCAAAGTATACGAAGCCATCGTCAAGGGACAGAATCCTCCTGAGCCGGGGGTTCCTGAGTCGTTCAACGTGCTTGTAAAAGAGCTTCAGTCCCTTGGGCTGGACGTAGAGCTCGTGGAGAAATAGTAGACAGGACTTGATTTAGGTCAGGTTGTAGTCGTCTCAAACCTCAAGGAGTGATCCTAAATGGTCGAGTTTATTCCTCACCAGGTGAAGCGACCGTCGGATTTTTCCGCCATCCGGATTCAGCTTGCCTCGCCTGAGACCATAGAGTCATGGTCTAACGGCGAAGTGACAAAGCCGGAGACGATCAATTACAGAACGTTCAAGCCGGAGCGCGACGGGCTGTTCTGCGAGCGCATTTTCGGGCCCGTCAAGGACTTCGAGTGCTCTTGCGGCAAGTACAAGCGTGTTCGCTTCCGCGGCATCGTCTGCGACCGCTGCGGCGTCGAGGTGACTCACTCCCGAGTGCGGCGCGAGAGAATGGGTCATATCAAACTCGCCGTGCCCGTATCGCATATTTGGTACTTCAAGTCACTCCCGTCGAGAATCGGTTATCTTCTTGATCTGTCGGTGCGCGAGCTCGAGCGCGTGCTATACTATGAAGCCTATATTATGATCGATCCCGGAAATACATCTTTCAAGGAGAAAGACATCTTCTCGGAGGATGAATACCAGGAGCTCGTCGATGCAGGCAAAGATTTCCAGGCTATGATGGGAGCCGAGGCGATCCGCGAATTGCTGAAGAAGATTGACGTAGAAGATATGTCCATTGACCTTCGCTCTCGCGTTAGAGTGGAGACTTCGGTTCAAAGAAAGAAAGATATCCTAAAGCGCCTTCGCGTGGTCGAGGCATTTCGGCAGTCAAACAATAAGCCGGAGTGGATGATATTCGATGTCGTCCCAGTGATTCCGCCCGATTTGCGGCCTCTGGTTCCGCTTGAAGGCGGACGATTTGCCACGTCCGATCTCAACGATCTATATAGACGAGTCATCAATCGCAACAACCGACTCAAGAAGTTGATCGAAATCCGCGCTCCCGAGGTGATTCTCCGCAACGAGAAGAGGATGCTCCAGGAGGCGATCGATGCGCTGTTTGACAACGGTCGCCGCACGCACTCAGTTCGCGGCGATTCGAAGCGGCCGCTTAAGTCGCTGTCTGACCTTCTTAAAGGCAAGCAAGGCAGGTTCCGCCAGAATCTTCTCGGCAAGAGAGTGGATTATTCCGGTCGATCCGTCATCGTGGTGGGGCCGGAGCTGAAGCTTCATCAGTGCGGTCTCCCGAAGAACATGGCCCTTGAGCTGTTCAAGCCGTTCATTATCATGAAGCTCGAAGAGAAGGGCTATGTCCAGACGGTTAAGTCTGCAAAGCGGTTGGTGGAGAGAGAACGTCCTGAAGTATGGGACATCCTGGAAGAGATTATCAGCGATCATCCGGTTCTTCTCAATCGTGCCCCCACTCTGCACAGGCTCGGTATACAGGCGTTCTATCCGGTTCTCATAGAGGGCAAGGCAATCCGTTTGCATCCTCTGGTTTGTGCCGCATTCAATGCCGACTTTGATGGCGACCAGATGGCGGTCTACGTGCCTCTTTCGTTCGAGGCTCAGCTCGAGGCTAAGCTGCTGATGCTCTCCACGAACAATATTCTCCTGCCGTCGTCCGGACGTCCTGTCGCTACCCCCTCGCAAGATATAGTGCTCGGCATCCATTACCTGACCAAGCCCAAGCCGGCTGTAGAGGGCGCTGGCGCTGTTTTTTCTTGTCAGGATGAAGCGCTTGCGGCGCATGCTTCGGGACAAGTCCATCTGAACGCGCCGATCAAGGTTCGAATAGGCGACAAGCGGATTGATACAACGATGGGTCGGGTTATCTTCAATACGATCATCCCGCCTGAGTTGCCGTTCTTCAACGAGAGCGCATCGAAGAAGAGACTGGAAGAGTTGGTGTTGCAAGCATACATAGCGCTTGGGCCTAACCGCGCCTCTCAGTTCCTTGACCAGCTCAAGCATTTCGGCTTCGAGTACGCGACACTCGCCGGAATCACCGTCAGCGTCGATGACCTCGTGATACCGGAGGAGAAGAGGAAGCTTGTTGCGCAGGCAGACAAAGAAGTTAAGGATGTGCACAAGCTGTACGAGAAGGGTGTGATCACGAATGGCGAGCGCTATAATAAAGTGATCGACATCTGGACTCGAACGACTTCCGAAGTCTCCGAAGTCATGTTTGACGGTCTGTCTCGCATCAATGACGGATTTAACCCTGTCTTCATGATGGCCGACTCCGGCGCGCGTTCTTCGAAAGATCAGATCAGGCAGCTTGCGGGCATGCGTGGTCTGATGGCTAAGCCTCAGAAGAGAATCACCGGCCAGATCGGCGAGATTATTGAATCCCCCATCATTTCGAATTTCCGCGAAGGTCTGAACGTGCTGGAGTACTTCATCTCCACGCACGGAGCGCGCAAGGGTCTCGCCGACACGGCTCTGAAGACCGCGGACGCCGGATATCTGACTCGTCGTCTCGTCGACGTTGCTCAGGATGTTATCATCACGGAAAGAGACTGCAGCACCATTCTTGGTATTACGTTGTCTGCCCTGAAAGAGGGCGAAGAGATAATCGAATCGCTGTCGGATCGTATTGAGGGGCGCGTTGCTTTGGAGGACGTGCCTGATCCCCTGACCGACGAAATAATCATCCAGGCTGGTAATGCGATCGATGAAGAAGCTGCCCTGAGAGTGGAAGAAGCTGGAATAGAGAGAGTCAGAATCCGCTCGGTGCTCACCTGTGAGACGCGGGTAGGTGTTTGCGCACAGTGCTACGGACGCAATCTTGCGAATCGCGAACAGGTTGGAATGGGCGAGGCCGTGGGCGTGATCGCGGCCCAGTCCATCGGTGAGCCGGGTACTCAGCTTACTCTTCGTACGTTCCATATCGGAGGCACGGCGGCCCGTATCGCGGAGCAATCCAAAGTGCCCGCCAAGTACGACGGCACGATCAAGCTGATCGGAGCGAAAACCGTCTCTCGTAGCGAAGGTACTACCATTGTTGTGAACAGAGAAGCGGAGCTGAAGATTGTCGACGACCATGATCGGGCGCGGGCGAGCTTCAATGTGCCGTACGCGGCGACTCTTACGGTCAAGGACGGACAGGCCGTGAAGAGGGGTGACACTATATTCGAGTGGGATCCGTATAACAACACGATTGTGACGGAGAGATCGGGCACCGTGCAATTCCGAGACATCGTTGAAAACGTGTCAGTACGTGAGGAACTCGACGAGAAGTCAGGATTCCGGAAGTGGGTGATTATCGAAGAACGCGAGAAGACCCTGATGCCGGCGCTGGATATCGTCAATAAAGAAGGCAAGAAGATTGCCGCCTATTCAATTCCCACCGGCGCTCAACTGCTGGTGAAGAACGGCGATGAGGTGACGAAGGGCGGTCAGTTGGTGAAGATCCCTCGCGAAATCGCAAAGACGCGCGATATTACCGGCGGTCTTCCTCGCGTAGCTGAGCTTTTCGAGGCCCGCAAGCCACGTGACCCGGCAGTCGTCTCGGAAATCGACGGCGTCGTCAGTTTCGGCAAAATCATCCGCGGAAATCAACAGCTCTTCGTGAAGGAAGAGGAAGGCGAAGAGAAGGAATATCTCATACCTCACGGCAAGCACATGCTGGTCCACGAAGGAGACTTGGTTCGTGCCGGCGAGCGACTGTGCGAGGGCGCGATCGATCCGCACGACATTCTTCGAATCCTCGGCTCAAATGCCGTGCAGGAATATCTCGTGAATGAGGTGCAGGAAGTTTATCGTCTTCAAGGTGTGAAGATCAACGACAAGCACATTGAAGTAGTCGTTCGCCAGATGCTGCAGAAGGTGCGCGTCAAGACGGTCGGTGATACCAATTTCCTTGAGGGCGAGCAGGTCGATAAGCACAGGTTCAAAGACGAAAACGACAGAGTGATCGCCGAGGGTGGAGAGCCGGCCACGTTCGAGCCGCTCCTGTTGGGCATCACCAAGGCATCGCTGTCGACCGACAGTTTCATATCTGCTGCCTCGTTCCAGGAAACGACCAAAGTCCTCACTGAGGCTGCCATCTATGGCAAGACGGACGATCTGAAGGGTCTAAAGGAGAACGTGATTATTGGCCATCTTATCCCTGCAGGCACAGGATTGGAGCGCTATCGCTCTGTTCGAATACCGGAGGCGAAGAAGTCACCAAAGGTGGCGGATAAGACGGAAGTTGCTTTGATCGAAGAAAATACTTGACAGGAGCGGCAGTTGGGCTATTATAGATGTCTGTTTTGGAACTGTAACGCGTTCACATTGAGGTAGGATTTGCCGACAATAAACCAACTGATTCGACACGGTCGAAAGCGGATCATCGGAAAGACAAGTACGCCTGCGATGAAGAGCTGCCCGCAGAAACGGGGCGTCTGCACGCGCGTTTATACGTCTACTCCTAAGAAGCCGAACTCCGCGCTGCGTAAAGTGGCTCGCGTCAGACTGACCAATGGGATAGAAGTCACGGCCTACATCCCGGGCGAAGGACATAACCTTCAGGAGCATTCGATCGTCATGATCAGAGGCGGCCGCGTGAAGGATCTGCCGGGCGTGCGGTATCATATCATCCGCGGCACCATGGATGCGTCCGGAGTTGAAGACAGAAATCGAAGCCGGTCAAAGTACGGCACAAAGAAACCTAAGAAGTAATTATGCCAAGACGGAAACAGATTCAGAAGAGGCAGAGACCGCCGGACTCGGTGTATGGCGATGTCACCGTGACCTATTTCATCAGCAATCTGATGGAGCGCGGAAAGAGATCGACGGCAGAGCGTATATTCTATGATGCGCTCCAGATCGTCGAAAAGAAAGCCAATCAGAAGGGGCTGGACGTTTTTCACAAGGCTATGAACAACGTCAAGCCAGTGTTGGAAGTGAAGTCACGGCGTGTAGGCGGCGCCACATACCAGGTGCCGGTCGAAGTCCGGCCAGCCAGACGTAATGCCCTCGCAATCAGATGGCTCATCGGATATTCCAAGGACCGTTCTGAGCATTCGATGGCTGAGAAGCTCGCTGGGGAGTTCCTTGCCGCGTCGAAGAATGAAGGCGCATCTATTAAGAAACGCGAGGACACTCACAAGATGGCCGAGGCTAACAAGGCTTTCGCACACTTCAGATGGTAGGAATGTTCCGCCTGCGCTCTTGATGGGCGGAACGGTTGGCGAGTTCTCGACTTAATCAAAATCTTTCGCTCCACCTGACGCAATCCGCCGTGATTATTGTCAGTGGAGCTTTTTTGTAAGCATGCGCAAAACCAAACTGAACAACGTTCGCAACATCGGCATAATGGCGCACATCGATGCCGGCAAGACGACAACCACGGAGCGGATACTCTTTTATACGGGAAGGACTCACCGCATGGGGGAGGTCGATGATGGCGCCGCTACCATGGATTGGATGGAACAGGAAAAAGAGCGCGGCATCACGATTACATCAGCGGCTACAACCTGCTTCTGGAAGGACGTTCGCATAAATATCATCGATACTCCGGGGCATGTCGACTTCACCGCTGAAGTGGAACGGTCGCTGCGCGTGCTTGACGGCGCGATCGGTGTCTTTTGTGGTGTTGGCGGTGTCGAGCCGCAGTCGGAAACGGTGTGGAAGCAAGCGGATCGGTACGGTGTCCCGAGAATTGCCTTCGTGAACAAGATGGACAGAATTGGGGCGTCGTTTGACCGAGTGGTCGATCAGATACGTGATAAGCTAAAAGCCAATCCGATTCCGATAATGATACCTTACGGCGAAGGGGACACATTCAAGGGGATCGTCAACCTGTTGGATATGAAGTGCCGCGCTTACAGAGATGAGACTCTCGGCGCAGAGTATGATGATCTTCCGATACCGGAGGACATGCTCTGCGCGGCCAGATCGCAGCGCGAGAAACTCATCGAAGCTATAAGCGAGCATGACGATGAGCTGATACAGAAATTTCTCGACGGCACGGATGCCTCTATCGCGGAGATCAACCGCGTCCTTCGGAAAGCTACGATCGAATGCAGAGTCGTTCCCGTTATTTGTGGATCGGCTCTGAAGAACAAAGGCGTGCAGTTTCTACTGGATGCCATCGCGGATTACCTTCCTTCGCCGCTTGATATTCCTCCAATAAGAGGAATCAACCCGGTCTCGAACAGGGAAGAAATTCGAAAGCCAAACGATGACGATCACTTTTCGGCGCTTGCATTCAAGATCGCCGTCGATCCGTACGTCGGCAGGCTTACCTATTTCCGCGTCTACTCCGGCGCCATAGATGCCGGCGAAACTGCTTTCAACGTCAGTGCAAATAGGAAGGAGCGCATCGGACGCATACTCGCGATGCATGCGAACAAGGCTGAGGATCTTCCTACCGCATCAACCGGCGATATCGTTGCGGCGGTCGGCTTGCGTTTCACCGCGACAGGCAGCACGCTGACCGATCTCAAGCACCCAATCGTCTTCGAGCAGATCAAGTTTCCGGAACCGGTTATCTGGGTCGCCATAGAGCCCAGAACCAAAGCAGATCAGGACAAGCTTTCCACCGCGTTGCAGCGCCTCTCCGACGAGGACCCGACATTCAAGGTAAAGGTCGACGACGAGACGGGTCAGACGGTGATCGCCGGAATGGGCGAGCTTCATCTTGAAGTGCTGGTCACACGACTCACTCGCGAGTTCTCGGTCGAGGCAAGCGTGGGCAAGCCACAGGTTTCTTACAAAGAGACGATTACGGAAACAGGCGAGGCGGAAGGCAAGTTCATTAAGCAGCTTGGCGGTCGAGGGCAGTACGGACACGTCGTTATGCGGTTTCAGCCTACCAACGATGGCTCGGACTTCCTGTTCGAAAACAGGAGCCGACCGGATCAGGTGCCTTATGAGTACATCAAGGCGGTGGAAAAGGGCGTGCGAGATGCTATGGAGTCCGGTGTCGTGGCAGGTTATCCGTTAATCGGCGTGCATGCGACTCTTCTGTCCGGGTCATTCCATGAAGTGGATTCATCGGACCTGGCGTTCAAGATTGCAGCTTCACTCGCTTTCCAGGAAGGCGCGAGGAAAGCCAAGCCCTGCCTTCTGGAGCCCTATATGAACGTCGAGGTCAAGTCTCCGGACGAATCGATCGGTGAGGTGATGGGAGACCTCAAGGCGAGGCGTGGCAAGATTACCGGCCATGATCATCGTGCCGATGGCCAGATAATCCGAGCAGAAGTGCCGCTCTCTGAGATGTTCGGCTATGCAACGCGAGTTCGCTCGCTCACGCAGGGGCGGGCGTTGTATACAATGGAGTTCGCGAGGTTTGACATGGCCAAAGTCCAGACGTCCGACTGACCGGGTTCTGTGTGAAGCAAGTGAAAAAAAAGAGAGAAATGCGCTTCGAAAGGCTTGACAAAACGAGATCGGGATATTTATTAGACAAGTTGTTCACTTTTCTGGAGGTATAGCCATAGATGGCTAAGGAGAAGTTTCAGAGGACCAAGTCGCACGTCAACGTAGGGACGATAGGACACGTTGATCATGGTAAGACGACGTTGACAGCGGCGATGACGATGGTGTTGTCTCGTCAGGGACTGAGTCAGA
>JAGVNY010000226.1 GCA_020053015.1 Candidatus Zixiibacteriota bacterium
ACAAGACTTCGCTTTTCTATTCGGGTGCCGTTCGCGGATCGGGCAGAGCCGGTATAACGAGTGCCGCGACAGACATACGCCACCTCGCCCATGCCGTCTTCAGTGATCGGCGCGAGCACCTCAGCTGTCAGACCAATGATCGCGCCTGCATGCGCCTCCGATGATCCCTGCGTACGGGTGTAGACCGCTCGGAGTACTGCTAATACCAGATAGCCGATTGCAAGCCCTGACCCGAGTGCAAGTCCCAGTGACGGTCCGGCACTCCATCTCAGACCGGCCGTGCCGACTACTCCTCCGGCTCCAAATGCAGTGATGAAGGTGGCGATCACGGTTGGGGACAGTGGCGAGAAAGTCACTTCGCCGCTCACGTCACCATGCTCGACCCCTGCGTCTCCGGGATGGACATCTGTTCCCGCTGCCCCACCGAATCCGCCCGACATAATGAGACTGATTATCGCATAGACAAGACCCGCAAGCAGACACAGAAAGAAGAATCCGGTCAGTGTCACATTACCCTCTCACAGAAGAAACTGTCACCGGTAACACAGCTCTTTTCCAAGAGGACGATGGCAATCTGCCACTTATCAGTCAACAAAAACAGTTCTCGCCTGCCAGTCATCTCAGCGACTGTGACCTCTTTTCCAGCCAGACAATCCGTCGTCCGTTTGACTCAGATATCATCTCAATCACATTCAGAAGCGCACAGAGTGATCTAATCTCGTCATCGGAGTAAAACCGCCACAGCATTCCTCTCCTCTTGCCGGCTGTGTATCGCCGCGTGCCATCGCTGAGAGTCTCCAGAAGCGCGGGGTCCTCAGTCTCGTGGCCGTCGAAAGAGAGATAGCAGACGCCGCCGGTCTTCAGCGATGCGACGATGTTAGACATGGAGCATGCCGCGTCTTCCAACGGCATATGATCCAGCACAGACTTGCAGATCACAGCGTCAAAGAACTCTGGTCTGCAATAACTCTGCGGTGATGAGACGACAGTTTCTATGGTGAGATTTTCGCAGTGAGTCCATTTCCTTAGCCAGTCGATTGCGGCTTGGGCCAGGTCGACCGCCGTAACCTCGAATCCGACTTCAGACAGCGCAATCGACCACTTCCCGAAGCCGCACCCGAGATCAAGGACTTTGATGCAGCCGCGCAATTTCAGTCTTGAAATCATCGGTTCGGTAACTCTGGCCGAAAGGTGAGAGAAGTCGAACGGAAACTCGGCGAAACAGCGTTCCCAAAAAGCCTTGCACTCGTCTTGAATGCGCGAGTCTGCCATGACTACTTTCTCGCCTTAAGCATCAGGACGATTCCCACAAGAAAGAACAGCCCGTTGACCCCCCAGGCCGCAAGAACCGGTGGGATTGATCCCTCGGATCCAAGCCGATGTCCGGTCTCGAAAAGCAAAATGTAGAGGAAAGTGATGCCGGCCGAAAAGGCGAATCCCACGGCGATTGATCCCCTCCTTGGATCAGAGGCAAGCGGAACCGCAAGCAGCACGATTATGAAGCTGGCGAGAGGAAGTGAATATTTCAGGTTGAAGAAGACTTCCTCTCGAGTAGTCTGCACTGCTGCCATGCGCCTAAATTGAATGGTACGCCTCAACTCGTCGATAGACATGTCGAAACCGAAATCCTTTTCTGAGCCTTTGCGAATGATCTCCGACCTCTCGAATCTCTCAGGAGTCTCGGAAATCGTCGATAGACGAAGCGTGTCGAACTCGGTCAACTCCTCCACGGCCTCGGCGCTGTCGCTCCTTTCGAATCGTCGGATACGTCCGTCAATCGCCATCCACACCGTGTCATCCCATATGAGCTTTGCACAATCCAACTGCTCCACGAGCCGATTGTCCGTTATTGTGTGGATCCGCACGTTTTGTGCAATACTGCCGGCTGGATTGTATCCTCCGAATCTGAAAATTCTCCCTCCGCTACCGAGGTAGATGAGGTTATTCACCTGTTCGCTTCCGTAAGAAGAATTCTTCTCCATTTCGCCATACTTGATCTCAAGCTTCTTCTTGTTCGCCTCCGGCACGATCCGATCTGCGAAGACGAACATGCCAACACTGATGAGCAGGCCTCCGAGGAGGAGCGGCTGCGCAATACGATAGAGACTCACTCCCGAGGAATTGAGCGCGAGAATCTCGTTTCTGCGCGCCATAAGACTGATGGAGAACATCGCCCCGAGAAGGACGGCTACAGGCGTAGTCTGTGTGATTATGAACGGAAAGAAGTAGACATAGTAACGCAATACGGTCGAGAGCTTCGCCCCGTTATCGATGTAATCATCAAGGTGCTCGACTACGTCAACAATAAGGTAGATCAGGAGAAAAACCAAGAGCGCGACGAACGACGCACGAATGAAGGTCTTGAAGAGATACCTGTCGAGGACTTTGAACATCAGAACAGCTTCCGCCTGATCGAAGTCACTATCGAGCTGAAATTCCTCTCGGTCATCACCCTCAGCAGCAGCAGCAATCCGACCCCGCCGAGAAGGACATTCGCAGCCCACATTGTCACTGCCGGAGGAAGGAAGCCCCGATCCGACAGCTCTTCGCCTCCGATTAAGAACGCCCAATACACGATGAAAAGCCCTATCGAAATGCCGATCGAGACTGCCATTCCTCCCCGTCTGGCCATAATGCCCAGGGGCGCCCCTATCAGAACGAATACTACGCACGCAGCGGGAAGGGCATACTTCTTGTGGACCTCAAGCAAGTACGTATCAATCAGCTTCTGAGTGTGCTCATCGCTTCGGACGTCTTGTTCGATGCTCTTTGACAGCCGCTCGGCCTGCTGATACGCAAGCACGACTGCCTTTCGGTAGAACATACCGGTGTCCGTAAGAGGTTCATTGGTAATTCCTGATAACAACTTGCGGCTCTCCTCATCTATCCTCCGAGCCGAGGCGCGATCCGACTTGGCGATTCCGTCGCGCCATTTTCGAACTTCGGATAGCATATCTTCCGATGATCTCTCTCTATCGCCCCGAAATGAAGAGTCGGATCGTTTGAGCGATCTGTTTGCGTCACGAATATTGAAAGTCTGTTGCTCGAAGTTGACCATTCGCCATTTGGTCGGGTCATCCGCCTCAGGCTCATGTATCTCTCCGTCTTCCAGCTCGAAACTGAGGACTGCTCCGTCCTCGAGGTACTTCAACTGCCCGGTCTTTGCAAGAACCAGGCGGTGATTCTTCGGATTCTTCTGGTCGAAGATCGTCACGTCTCCGATTCGCGAGGTCTTGTGGTCGATGTGCTTAATAAGTATGACGTAGCCCGGAATGTCGTTGAGAAAGACATTACTCTTGATGGATAGAGTGGGTCGCATCGTTCTTATATCACCCATTAAGAGACGGGCTTCGTGATTGGCGTCCGGAAGGACTTCGTTATTGAACCACACCATCCCACCCGCAAGCACAAGGCCGGCGATGAGCGCTGGTCGAACGATCGTTATGAGGTGAATCCCCGAGCTCTTGATCGCGAGGATTTCGAGGTCGGAAGTCATCCTGCCAAATGCCGTGAGCGAAGCTACCAGCGTGGACATTGGCACGGACAGCGCCAGCATCCATGCGAGGTTTAGAAGGAACACCCAGAGAATCGTGAGCAAGTCTATGTCCTTGCCGATTGCCATGTCAATCACATTAGGTACGAAGTCGAGTATCAGAACGAAAGTCACGACGGCAAATGACATCAGAAACGGGCCGAGATGCTCTTTGAGAATGTACTTGCTGAGTACTCGCATTCTGTCCAAGCTATCCGTCTGAAGAATGTTATACAAGCATTTTCCTTGCCGGAGCACGTTCTTCCCGCTATTTTGAATGGACTTGGAGAGAACGATGATATCTGAATTCGTACAGGGCGATTCCATTACCGGCTTCTTTGTCTTGCAGCAAGCGCAGCTTGTTCACTTCGAAAACAGCGACATGCTGAGACTTGAGTTGGTTGATTCCTCAGGACGCGTCCCCGGTGTGGTCTGGGAAGGCGCGGCCGGCACATACAATGAGATCAAGGGTGCCGATGTTGTCAAAGTGAAGGCTGTCGTCTCAAGTTACAGAGACAGAATGCAGCTCAAAGTCGAGAAGATTAGAGAGGCGAAGCCCGACGAGTACGATCCGGCTCAGCTCGTAAGAGTTGCTCAACTCGGCATCGAGAAACTCAAAGAGAAGTTCGACGGCATTGCCTCTACAGTCAAAGACCCATTCCTCGCGGAGCTTCTCAGAGTGTTCAAATCTGACTCGGAGACGTACGACAGATACTTCCGAACTCCGGCCGGAAAGAGGTTTCACCACGACTATGTGGGAGGTCTCGCCGAGCACTCGCTTGCGATGGCGACTGCCGCCGATCGTCTGTGCGAGACACTTACTCTACTGGATCGCGACCTGCTTGTCTGCGGCGCAATCTTCCACGACGTGGGCAAGATCGCGGAATTGGGGGGTGAACTCCGCATGGACTACACCGATGATGGCCGTCTTGTCGGGCACATGGCTTTGGGCGACGAGATCCTCTGCTCGCTTATAGCTCGCATTCCTGACTTTCCGGCCGCTCTGGAGAGGAAGCTCCGACACATGGTGGCATCCCATCACGGTGAGAGAGAGTTTGGAGCAACGGTGCTCCCGCAGACGCGAGAGGCTTACGTCCTGCACCACATCGACAAGATAGACAGCGGCTTGAACGTATTCCAACACTACGACAGCCAGCGGACAGGGGACTGGGGTGAGTATGTGAATCTCTGGGAAAGGTATCTTTACTTCGGATAGACACGTCCTTCGATTTTTGTTGCAAATCGTCTCTCCCGCCTGTATAATCCGGCCAATTCTGAACCAGGGATGGTTATGTCTTGGTTTCGTTTCATCTCGAATGACATCGGCATAGACCTCGGAACTGCCAATACTGTCGTCTTTGTAAGGGGTCACCCTAAAGGCATAGTGCTAAATGAACCGTCGGTGGTGGCTGTCGAAGTCTCGACGAACAAGGTGGTGGCTATCGGGCGTGAGGCGAAGGAAATGCTTGGCCGCACTCCCGGAGAGATCAAGGCAATACGCCCCCTGAAAGATGGCGTGATTGCCGATTTCGAGATTACCGAGAAGATGCTCTCTGCGTTCATTCGAAAGGTCGTCAAGCACCGATATCTCCTCAAACCGAGAATCGTCATCTCCGTGCCTTCGGGAATCACCGAGGTTGAGAAGCGCGCCGTCCGCGATTCAGCGGAGAACGCGGGCGCACGCGAGGTCTTCCTGATACAGGAACCGATGGCGGCAGCGATCGGAGTGGGACTGCCGGTCGATCAGCCTTCAGGAATCATGGTAATCGACATCGGAGGCGGCACGTCAGAGATCGCGGTCATCGCCCTCAACGGTATTGTCAACAACACATCGATCCGAATTGCGGGCGACGAGATGAACGAAGCCATCGTGTCCTATCTCAAGAAGAACTACAACCTCCTGATCGGTGAGCTCACTGCAGAGGAGATAAAGATCAGGGTTGGAAGCGCCTTCCCGCAGGACCGCGAAGAATCGATGGAAATCAAGGGACGAGACCTTGTCGCCGGAGTGCCCAAGAATCTAAAGATTTCCTCAGCTCAGGTCAGAGAGGCGCTTTCGGAGCCGATTGACGCCATAGTCGATGCAGTCAAGCTGTCACTCGAGAGAACTCCGCCCGAACTGGCGTCCGATATCCTGGATCGCGGAATTGTGCTTACTGGCGGCGGCGCGCTGCTTCGTAATATCGACAAACGGCTGCGTCACGAAACTAATCTTCCCGTCAATGTCGCAGAGGATCCCCTTCTTTGTGTGGCACGCGGCACCGGCAAAGTGCTCGACAACCTCACCCAGTATTCCAAGGTCCTCATCAAAAGCCGAGCCGATTAGTGTCCTGTCTCTGATGCTTCTTACAGCGATTAATTCTGCCCATTGTTATCTCGCCATGTTATCTCCTGCTCGTAGCTCGTAGGGAAGAACTCGAAACCTCGCTGGAGCGGGATGAAGTATGGGAGCCCCACAGTTGGGAATGTTGAAAAACCACGGAGAGAGACATTCTTCGTAGGTCGGGTTCCGAGTGACGCGAAGCGGAATGAGAAACCCGACAACAGCTTGTCAGCTTTCTCTCCCGACCTCCGGTTGCGCTCGGAAGCCGATCTACAAGGTTCTTCAACAGTCCCGAAGGCGGGAATCCATCCTAATATCTGCACCAATCATACGAACAATCCTTCATGCCATTTGTGGCTTTCGAGACAGTCTCCAAAGAGGCTGTCCCACAAGTGAGTAGGTCGGCCTCCGGAGTCACGCTTGGCGTGACGTAGAAGGCCAACAAGTCGGTGTCGGGTTTCTTCTTGCGCTTCGCGCAATCCGGAACTCGACCTACTACAATCGCATATTTCGCTACTTGTGAGACAGTCTCCAAAGGGTGGGCCACTTGACCAAGGATTTGCCCGACAAACAGCAGACGGACAGCCTGCCAAAATGGCGTGATTATCCGCCATATCAGCATTTTTCGCTTGACACAGCTCTCCGTGATTAGTTACAGTAAGCCGATGTCCACAAGCAAAGATGATGTCATTCGTTACGTCGCGGCCAACAGCAACAAGCCACTCCGAATTCGTGAGCTGGCAAAAGGGTTGAACATCCCCGAAAGTGAATACCGTGCTTTCAGACGACTCGTGAAGGATCTTCTTACCGACGGGACCCTTGTCCGACTTAGAGGGAGTAGAGTCGGTCAGCCAGGGAGGCTCAGTCTCAAGGTCGGCCGGTTGAGCATGACTCGTCAGGGTTCCGGTTTCTTCATGCCGGAGGACGGCACCGAGGAAGTTTACATTGCACCCGACGAAACATTCACAGCTTTCGATGGCGACACTGTCGTCGTGCGAATGAAACCGGGACATAGAGGAAAATCGCCCGAGGGCGCTGTGGTCAAAGTGCTGAAACGCAATCACACGACTATCGTGGGCACATTCAGGAAGCGGAAGTACTTCATGACCGTCGAACCGGACGACCCCAAGATCGGCAGAGCCATCTACGTCCACAGCACGGGAGATTTGCCAGTTCGCGACGGACAGAAAGCAGTCGTGGCCCTGTCGGAGTGGCGAAACCCCAACGTGAACCCTGAGGGGAAGATCGTTGAGGTACTCGGCTACCCCGACGAACCCGGTGTCGATATTCTATCAACGATACGCAAGTTCGGGCTTCCGACCGAATTCCCCCCTGAGGTCAGCGCCGAGGCTGAGAGCATTCGGCTGGATGTCGGTAGCAACGTTCTTGCGGGGCGTCTCGATCTTCGGGACATGACAACCTTCACGATTGACCCAGATGACGCGAAAGATCATGATGACGCCGTGTCCATAGAGCAGATCGGCGCTGGTCAATATCGTCTCGGCGTCCACATCGCCGACGTCTCTCACTACGTGACTGAGGGGTCGGCTCTTGATCGTGAAGCGCGAGAGCGGGGCACTTCGGTGTATCTGGTCGATAGAGTCCTGCCGATGCTGCCGGAGTCGCTGTCGAACGACATTTGCAGCCTGAAGGGAGGTGTCGATCGGCTAACGTACTCATGCATAATGGATGTAAGCGACACCGGCAGGGTGGCGAACGCGAAGATAACGGCGTCCGTAATAAGATCGTCTGGTCGGCTCACTTACAACGAAGTGCAGGAGTTCTTCGACAGCGGCGTGCCGTCACCCAGGCTCAAGAAGCTCGCTGATTCTCTAACGGTGATGCGCAAGCTTGCGGAGATTCTGCGTAACGCGCGTTTCGCAAAAGGGAGCATCGATTTTGATCTGCCCGAACCGAGGGTGGTGCTCGACAAGTCGGGCGACGTGATGGATATAAGCCCGCGGCTGAGGAAAGAAAGCCACCGGCTGATCGAGGAGTTCATGCTGCTTGCCAACAAAACAGTGGCAGAACAGATCACCCGTCTGGGACTGCCGACGCTCTATCGAGTGCACGAACCGCCAGACAAAGACAAGCTCGAATCGTACCGTGAGTTTGTTAAAGGCTTTGGGCATGATCTCAAGATAACCGACCCGCCCAAGCCGATACAGCTTGCGAGGTTTCTGAAGAAGATCGAGGGATCACCGGAGGAGGAGGTCCTCAACGAGTTTCTTCTGCGATCTCTCAAGAAGGCGTGCTACCAGCCGGAGAATGTCGGTCATTTCGGTCTCGCCTTCAGCCATTACCTGCATTTCACTTCTCCCATTAGACGCTATCCCGACCTGTTCGTTCACCGACTGTTGAAGGAAATCAAGAACGGCCAGTACCCGGGCAGCCGCCTCCTGAACATCAAACGGCTTCTCACTCGAGTCGGTGAGCATTCATCGCAACGCGAAAGGCTCGCTGAAGAGGCAGAGCGCGAAACAGTCAAGATCAAGCAGGCAGTCTATCTGTCGAGGCACGTCGGCGACGTGTTTGACGGCGTAGTTTCCGGTATCGTGTCGTTCGGGTTCTTCGTGAGGCTGACCAAGTTCTCGGCCGAGGGGATGGTTCGGCTTTCGACACTGGACGACGATTACTATGTCATCGATGACCGCCGGTTCAGCGTCACGGGAAGCCACACGGGAAAGCGCTACTCACTCGGTGAGAGGATATTCGTTCAGATAGTCAGCGTCGATCTCGACAACTATCAGACAAATCTCAGAGTTATTGGTGACGAAAGCCCTCCTAAGAACAAACTCAGGCGGAGAATCTCAGAGACTGCGCGCATAAAGAAAAGACGGAGATGATCGATAGGCTCTACATATTGACTCCTGATAGCAGCGCCGCGCTCCGTTTTGCGGAGATTGCAGCCAAACAGTCGATACAGGTCGAAAGGTTCTCTTCATCGGCCGAGCTCGTGGCGGCAACCGACGGATTGCGCGAAGGCATTGTGCTGATTGACTATGGCGGCTGCGAATCGGATGTCCTGCCTCTCGCACGAACCCTGCAGAGGCAGTTCTACAACTCGCCCATATTCTTGTTCAACGTCGATCCGCGAGAGAGCCTGATTGGCTCAGTGACGGCTGCATTGTCGGGTGTGTTTGACACAGGCGTCACTCCGTCTCAATTGATTGCCACGATCGGACGACATGCCGATCTGCTCACTCGATTGCGGAACGAGGGCATCCAAGGGCATTCGTCAGCCCTGATTCAAGCGGCGGAGACCATTCTGCAGGTCGCGGAGTCCGAGGCCACAGTGCTGATCGGAGGTGAGACCGGCACTGGCAAGGAGCTGTTCGCTCGTGCGATACATAACCTCGGCCCACGAAGGGCGAAGCCCTTTGTTCCGGTTAACTGCGGCGCAATTGCCGAAGGTGTGCTTGAGAGCGAGCTGTTTGGTCACGAGAAAGGTTCATTCACGGGTGCGGCCGCAAGGCGACAAGGGTTCTTCGAGCTCTCGGACACCGGTACTATCTTTCTCGATGAGATCGGCGAGATCAAACCTGACGTACAGGTCAGACTCCTTCGCGTGCTCGAGCAGAGGAGCTTCATGCGAGTCGGTGGGACCGAGCAGATCTCGGTCAACGTGCGCGTGATTGCGGCCTCGAATCGCGATTTGAGGGCTATGGTAGACGATGGTCTCTTTCGCGAAGACTTGTACTATCGGCTGTCGGTAGTGACGTTGCACGCAGCCCCGCTTCGGGATCGACGGGCTGACATCATGCCACTGCTGACGCACTTCCTGCAGCAGCATGGACGAAGCAACGTGTCAGTCGATCCGCAAGCAGTTGAGCTTCTGCTTCGGCACAGTTGGCCCGGCAACATCAGGGAACTTAGGAACTTTGTCGAGTCGTCGCTCGCCACAATGACTGGCACGAGAATAACCCTCGAGACGACGGAGAGTTTCCTCGCGCGTCAAACGAGATCGAATCGTCAG
This sequence comes from Candidatus Zixiibacteriota bacterium, assembly GCA_020053015.1. Taxonomy (GTDB): domain Bacteria; phylum Zixibacteria; class MSB-5A5; order JAABVY01; family JAHJOQ01; genus JAGVNY01. Next base: position 9,832 of record JAGVNY010000226.1, read on the forward strand.
CTTCCCGTTGCGACAGGAATGTCTCGGCAGCAGGTAGATTTTCAACTCATATATCAGGCCCTGTTGAATCTGGCTCAGGAGATTGCAGGTTTGAAGAGCATCATACTCGGCCATATCGGCCGAGCTGGTCTCGAAGATGAGCTGCGAGACACCGATTTGCATCCAGATCTTGAGGTCAGGACAGGCGCAGCCGTCAGGTCCATGGAGCAGATGGAGCGCGACCTTATCGAGTCCGCCCTCCGCGAATCGGGCGGCAACCGCCGAAAGGCTGCGGCGATGCTGGGTATCGGCCAGAGGACTCTTTATCGAAAGATAAAAGACTACGATTTGAGATAGCGGGGGTTCGACGTACTCATGCGGCAAGTCCGCGCCATTCTATATGCGACGGTTGTTGCGGCTGTAGCAACTTGTACGGGACCGAACTGGTCGCTCGCGCAAGTCCTCTCTGACTACAAAGTCGATGACCTGGAGACGCTGGAGTGGCTTCGGGAGATCGGGCAAATAGACGAAGATGAGTACGAGCGGTGGGAGGAGAGATTCATCGATTCGATTATCACGATACTCGAACCAGACTCCAATATTCGGTACGATGAACCTGCTATTTCAAGCACAGAAGAACGAAGCGATCCAATAGTGCGACTGAAACACGGATTGCATCACAGAGTCGATGAGTCCGGTCCCTACAGACAAACCTACAAGTTGGCATTCGGGGAAGGCAAGAGCTTCTCCGCTGAGGTCAATCTCGAGAGCTTAGATCAGGGCCGGCTGACGTGCAGGAACAGGCTGTTAATAGCGAGAGCCGGCAGGAGCATGGTCAAGGTCGGCGATGTCGACCCGAGCTACTGCGGTGGGCTTGTCTCAGGCTCGCATCCGATCTTCCTGAAATCGAAGTCCTCAGACCAGTCGTTCCTTCATCCATCCAAGAGTCGATTCAACGGCGTGCAACTGGAGACCGGATTCTCGAAAACGCGACTCTCAGCGTTCGCATCATTTGACAGAGACACCGTATACTCCGCAACTGCTTTCGGAGCGCAGGCAGTCCGAGAATTCGGGGGCCGCTATCGTGCGGGAACATCGTTCACTGCAGGACAGATTCGAAATGACGACAGTGGTGGATCCAAAAAGACGGCGACCGCTGGCTTGGATCTTGGCGTTAGCTCAAGGAGAGTCTTAGGCGCAATTCAACTCGCAATTGACAACCAGCGGAAGTCAGCATTGCTCTTTGAAGTTCGCGGTAATCGCAATTCACCACATATCAGCGTGTGGCATTACAGCAACGGATTCTTCAATCCTTTCGGCGCCGGCACGGCCAATAGCGACACACGTGAAGTTTATGTCCCGGAGATTGATCTGACATACCGTTCCCGCCAGGCTGACGAGACGGGTTTGCTGGTCGAGAATCAGTTCGGACTCACCAGCTTGGACAAGACGAGTGTCGCCGCAAACTGGTGGAGGACCGGTGACATCGAAAAGCTGAGATTCAAAGCCAACAGCACCATCAAATTAAGTGAGACCGAAGAGGTAAGTCTGTTGCTGATGACCGGAGACGACGATCTCGCCAATGAGGGTCACCAGATTCACTCTGTGCACTGCACTCTGTCCGGCGATATTGCGTGGCTCGGCCGCTTCAGCAGATCATCGCTTTCGGGGCATATCCGATCAGCCAACGACGGGCAAACCACGAGGACGGCACGATCGATCGAGTTCCGATTCAGGAACCGGCCGGAGAAGTTTGATCTCGATCTCCGTCTGCGCTGGTTCGACCCGGATCAGTCGAAGCGAGATGACCACTATCTCTACCTGTCTCTCAAGGAATCAGTTAATGCGTCCGAACTCCTTCGGCTCTCGGTGCTCGGTAGCACGAAAGTGGGACCTCATCAGAAATTCTCGGATAACTCTATTCTTCGGATAGAGACGGCAATTACGATATGAAGTGCGAATCAGTGCTATGCTTTGCGGTACTCGCGCTGCTGCTCACCGGTGTCGCAGCCCGTGGCGAACTCATCATCAATGAGGTCATTGCCAACGAGCCGGGAAGCGAGACAGATCTGGAGTGGGTCGAGTTGTGGAACTGGGCTGACACAAGCGCGAGCCTTAATGATATGTCGTTCGTTGACGGTGGCCTATCGACTCCGCTCGGAGATTCCATCGTTCTTGATCCAAAGGAATTCATGCTGCTCGTACGAAATATCCGGGCATTCGAGGAAAGATGGGGCGATGGCTCCGGCGCTTGGGGAGACGCGCAAATCGAGAGTTTCCACATTTTGCAGACTTCGATGTCGTTGCGCAACAGCGGCGACACAGTCTGCCTTCTGCGCAATGACGATACTGTCAGTTTCTGTCCATGGACGAGGACATCCAGCGATGGCGTATCGATTGAGCGGACAGATCCAAGGCGCACTGAGCTTGATGCTGTCTGGGGAGAATGTATCGATAGTTCAGGCTCGTCACCTGCGCGTCGGAACTCGCTCACTCCGGGAGACAACAGCTTGAGTTTGCACGCGAGGTTTGAAGTCGCAGGCACAGCACAAGACTTTGCAGCGATTGATGCAACGATCACCAATGTCGGTCTCAGTCAGTCTCTGCCTAATCGGCTCAGAGCAGGCATTGACACCGACAATGACAGCCTTCTGAGCGAATTGGAATCGATCGTAGTAAGACAGATCGAATCTCTCGGCGAGTACGAGTCCACATCCTTACAATACCAGTTTGAGGCGCCATTCGGTTATCAGACAGTTATCCTGACTCTCGATTCCGACGACAACATCGCCGATAACGACACGCTTACCACTCTCTTCTTCGGAACCACGATCGGAGCGATCGTCATCAACGAAGTGCTTCCAAACCCAGAGTCGCCGCTTGAATGTGAGTGGATAGAGCTGAATAACCTATCCCAGCATGATCTGCTCTGTACCGGCTGGTCCTTGTGTGATGCGGTCGGCTGTGCAATCATGGAGCAATTCGTAATCTCCGCAGGCGAGTACCTAATTCTGTGCGAGGACAGCCTTGCGTTTCGGGAATTCTATGATCCGATCAACTCCGAAGTCCTGCAAGTCCCGGGTTGGCAGTCTCTCAACAACACTGGCGATACTCTCAGGCTCCTCAATGGCGAGGGCATCACTGTCGATTCGATGCACTACATGGATGTTTTCACCAACAGCATATCAATCGAGCGTATCGATCCGCACGCGTCCGGATTCGATCTCTCCAATTGGTACAGATCGACCGCAGACATCGGATCAACACCGGGCGAGGTAAACAGCGTCATCGAAGGATTCGGAAGCGACCTGACGCTGGAGCTTGACTCGAAGATTATCTCTCCAGATGGCGACGGCATCGATGATTTCCTGACACTGCACTACTCCATTCCGCAAGGCTCAGCGCTCACTCTAAAGGTGTTCGATCTCGACGGCATCACTGTGCGTACGATCTTCAACGAGAGCTACCTCTCCTCCGGAAACTTTTCCTTCGATGGACGTGACGACAGCGGATGTGCTCTTGACATCGGACTGTATATCCTCTATGCGAAGCTGTCCGGGGGGAAAGAGGCGGAGAAGAAACTCGTCCTTGCGGTGGTTGGAAGATGATACGGCACATCTTGTTCATTCTGTTGACATCACTTATCTGTGTAAACTCTGCGCTTTCGGCATTTGGTCACCCAGCGATTTCGCCCTCTACAGCAGCCTGCGCTGAGACGCTCGCCGACTCTCGATTCTCGGCAGGCATGCTGTCGCTTACCCCTGCGTCTCTCAAGCTGCTTCACAGGATTGGAGTCGAGTTCTCATCGCAAAGACTCTACTCCATGTCCGAACTTGCTTGCTATGATGCATCAGTCGCCGTCAAACGGGGTAGGTTGGCTTTAGGAGCAAGTTATGAATCTGTCGGAACAAGTGATCTCTACCGCGAATCTGTGGTTGCCGCTCACGTCGGGTTTGCCCTATCGGCCGGAGTCTTTGCAGGAGCAAGTGGGACTTACAATCTCGCCGAGATGGGAGGCGGGTACGGCAGTGCGAACTGTTTGTCGGCATCAGCAGGGGTGATTGTGAGTCCCTCGGATCGCCTGTTCCTTTACGCGAACCTGGCCAATCCGACCGAACCTGAGCTTGTCGCCGGAACTCGGCTCAACCGCGAAATCCGAATCGGCGTTGTCGCAGGCGCCACCGAAAAAGCGACGCTGGCCGTGGAGATATTCTCGCGGCGTGGGAATGATACCAGATTCCGAGTCGGCGAAGTCTATGAGATTTCGCAATACTGCCGGCTGGCAGCCGGCGTAATGACTGCTCCGTTTGTGCCATCATTCGGATTCCGGCTCTCCTGGCATGACGTCGACATTCTCTATGCCTATCGCTATCACGGCGAATTGGGCAGCACTCACATCTGGGGGGTGTCGCTGTCGCATTGAATTCTCTCTTGTGCGCAGCTCAATTCACGCTATAATTGGACGTATGAACGACTTCGAAAATGCCATAAATCTGCGACATGAGATCGAGCGCAGCGAAGAGCAGACTCTCGCTCCGTACGCAGCCCTGAGCAGCCGATCGCTCGGGCGCAAATACCCCGAGGAGGATCATCCGTATCGCACCCGTTTTCAGCGCGACCGCGACCGGGTTATCCACTCTGCTGCGTTCAGACGGCTGGAGTACAAGACGCAGGTCTTTGTCAACCATGAGGGTGATCACTATCGCACCAGATTGACCCATACTCTGGAAGTCGCCCAGATTTCGCGCACGATTGCGCGAGGCCTAAGGCTCAACGAAGACCTTGCAGAGACGATCGCCCTTGTCCATGACCTCGGTCATACACCATTCGGACATGCCGGCGAGGAGGCGCTCGACGGGCTGATGTTCGAGCATGCGGACACTCGTTTCAGCCACAACCGGCAGAGTCTGCGAGTTGTCGAGCATATCGAAAGGCGATACCCCGATTTCCCCGGCCTGAATCTCACTTACGAGACTCGCGAAGGGATCGTGAAGCACGCGACATCCTACGACATTCCGGAGGCTGAAGATTACGAACCGGAGCTCAACGCCACTCTCGAAGCGCAAATCGTCAATTTCGCAGACGAGATAGCATACAATTGTCACGACGTCGACGACGGTCTGTTCTCCGACGTGCTCAATCTCGACGGTATCGCGCAGGTTCCGCTCTGGCAGGGTTTATATGAACGGTCGCAGTCGCAGTACCCCGAACTGTCGAAGTCGAAGCGCCAGTACCATGTGATCAGGATGCTCATCAACCGCGAAGTCACGGACTTGATACAGACCACTGCCCGCGAAATAACCGCAAGCGGTATTAAGAGTATTGAAGATGTCCGCAACTGCGACAGCCCGATCATGCGTTTCTCAGACGTGCTCAGCCAGGACAACGCCCGCCTGAAGGCGTACTTGATGGACAACATGTATCGTCACTGGCGGCTTGTCAGGATGACGAGCAAAGCCAAACGTATTCTGACATCGCTTTTCGATGCGTATCTTGATAACCCCAAACAACTCCCGCCGAAATACAGCGCTGCTGCTGAGAACGAATCGCCGACGCAAGTCATCTGCGACTATATCGCGGGCATGACCGACCGTTTCGCGCTTCTCGAATACAAGAAGCTCTTCGATCCGTTTGAGAAGGTGTAGGGCTTAAACCAGCGCTGTCATTCCGGCAAGAGTCGTAAGTCAAGCGGCCTGCCGCTTGACTACCATCGCAAAGTCTCTTTTGCGCCGTCAGGAATCCCGAGGTTGTCTCACAAGTGAGTAGGTCGGCCTCCGGAGTCACGCTTGGCGTGATGAAGAAGGCCGATCCCGCTTCAGCGGGATGTCGGGTTTCTTCTTGCGCTCCGCGCACTCCGGAACCCGACCTACTCCAATCAAGCATTCCGCTACTTGTGAAACAAGATCGAGATTCCCGACGGCGCGAGGATAGCCTTGCGTGGCCCGGACGTCCGTCCAGGTTTCAAAGCCAGTTGTCTGACAGCAGAAACGACACTTTCAAAGGCGCACGCTGTTGTTGACACCCCTTCTCCTGCAGAGTATCATTCCGCACAAAGCCGGAGACCCAAACGGCACAAACGTGAGTGAATCGTCACAGTGAGCAAGAAGAAAGCGGAAAACAGTCCGGAACCCATCTTTCCCGAATTCGACGGGCCACACAATGGCGACAACAGACGGCGTCGAAACCTGTTTCTGCCCAGACTACTTGAAAAGGACGCCATCGACCAGAGGCTTCGCGATCAGGCCCAGCAGGAAGCCTACACGATTATGCAGAAGTGGGCTGATCTCGAGGAGCGGGGGAAGCTGCAAGCCAAGAAGGAGACAGCATTAGAATCCGAATTCGTCACGGAGGTCTTCGGAAAGGCGCTCGGATACACACTCTTTTCCGAAAACAAAGACCAGTGGCATCTTGAGCTGAAATACGGCGTGAACGGTGGCGAGGCCGACGCTGCAATAGGCATGTTCGAGCATGGTCGGAAGAACACTCCCGTAGCCGTTATCGAACTCAAGGGACCGCAAACCGACCTTGACAGGCACCGTTTCAATGGAAGAACAGCAGTCCGCCAGTGCTGGGACTATCTGAATGCGCTTCCCGACTGTCCCTGGGGCATCGTCAGCAATTTTGTGAGTATCCGAATCTATCATCGTAACCACACTCCGAATGCCTGTCAGATCTTCCAGTTGCGGGACTTGCGGAGTGAAGAAACATTTCGCCAGTTCTATTACATTTTCGAACGAAGAGGCCTTCTTCCGGAGAAACCCGGAGTCACTCCCAGAGCTGTTGAGCTTCTAATCCAGACTGGTGAAAGACAAAAGGAAGTTGGTGACGAACTGTACAGCAGCTACGACAGAAACCGTCGGGAATTGATCCAGGAACTGATGAAGGCTCCTCACAGGAGAACACTGGACCAGGCGCTCCGAATTGCTCAGAAGATTCTCGACAGGATCGTGTTTGTCGCATTCTGCGAAGATCGCGGACTGCTGAAAAAGGACTCGATAGAAAAGGCCTGTCGTGAGGTCGCTGCGTTTGATCTGGTTACTAACCCCAAGTGGGGGAACTTCCTGAATCTTTTCCGCAGCATTGACGAAGGCAACAAGCGGGAAGGAATCTCTCCGTTCAACGGTGGACTCTTTCGAATAGATCCTGAGGTAGACAACCTCCAGCTCGACGACCAATGGACAGATTTCTTTAATGCCATCGGAAGGTTTGACTTCCGAGACGAGGTGAACGTCGAAGTTCTCGGGCACCTGTTTGAGAAGTCTATCAAGGATATCGAACGAATCAAATTGGGCGGGTTGTTCGATGCCGAATACCCAACAGAGACGCCTCCGAAGATGAAGAAGTCTGCCGAACGGAAGCGATTCGGCATTTACTACACTCCGGCAGAGTTCACTTCGTTTATAGTTGAGAAGACGATCGGCGAGCTAATCGATCAGAGATTCGAGAAACTTGCTCTCAAGCACAAGCTGACCGCCGCAGACTTTGCGAATGCCGATTCTTCCGTTGGAGTTTCCGGATACTGGAACGACTGTCTTGAGTCGTTGAAAGATATCAAGATCGTCGATCCGGCTTGCGGGAGCGGAGCATTCCTGATTAAGGCTTACGATCTGCTTGAAGAGAAGTACTCGGACGTAATCGATCAGCTAATCGCCCACGGACGAGAAGGGGCCGAGAAGCTTCGCTCCGACATTCCTGATATGATCCTGCGAGAAAACATCTACGGCGTTGACCTCTCAATGGAAGCAGTCGAGATAACGCAGTTGGCGTTGTGGATTCGATCAGCTCAGGAGGGAAAGACCCTGGCCGACCTGTCAAAGAACATCGTGCACGGCAATAGCCTCGTGTCTGATCAGAAAGTCCACCCAAACGCCATGATATGGGAGGACGCCTTCCCCGACATATTCTCCGGCGACAATCCTGGCTTCGATTGCGTCATCGGCAATCCCCCCTGGGAGAGAATGAAAATGCAGGAACGGGAGTTCTTCGACGCCGCAGCGCCAGAGATAGCATCTTCTGTAAGCGCCGCTGATAGGCGCAAGCTGATTTCCCAATTGGAGAAGTCGAATCCCGACTTGCACAGCAGGTACGAGGCAGCGAAAGAGGCTGCGGAAAGGACGCTGACTTACATTCGTTTGTCAGGCCGATTCCCTCTCACGGCCAAAGGAGACATAAACACTTACGCTGTCTTCGCCGAGCTTGCTCATACTATTGCTGCTCCCACCGGCAGAGTTGGCCTTCTGGTACCCTCAGGAATAGCGACCGATCAAACAACAAGCGAATTCTTCGGCGAACTCGTCAACTCGAAAGCTCTGTTGGGATTCTACGATTTCGAGAACCGGAAGAAGGTATTCCCCGATGTTGACAGTCGATACAAGTTCTGCGTCCTGTTATTCGGCGGCTCTCAGACAACTTCTGACAAGATCGATTTCGTGTTCTTCGCGCACGCCATGGACGAGTTGGATCAGAAGAAGCGGCACATATTACTGTCTGTTGATGATATCAAGCTCTTGAATCCGAATACGAGAACTTGCCCGATCTTCCGGTCCAACCGCGACGCCGAAATCACAAGGGCTATTTATAGACGAGTTCCGGTGCTGATTGATAAGAGCCGGAACGAAGGCGGAAACCCTTGGGATATCAGATTCCTGAGAATGTTTGATCAAACCAATGATGCTGAGTTGTTCGTCACTGAAGAAGAACTGAAGGCAAAGAAGTTCAAACGTAACGGTGCCCGGTGGGAGAAGGGGAAGAAGCTGTTCCTCCCTCTCTACGAGGCGAAGATGATCCAGATGTACGACCACAGAGCTGCGAGCGTACTTGTGAAGACGGAAAACTGGATGCGACAAGGGCAACCGACAGCCACATCTCTATTCGAGCATGCAAACCCGGAGTACACTGTTGAAGCGCGCTGGTGGGTGGAAGAACAGAAGATCAGTCAATCGAATCCCTCCTTTCCCAGCGACTACTCCATTGGGTTCAAAGACATTACGAGTTCAACGAATCAAAGGACTATGATTGCGTCTGCTATTCCGCGCTCAGGAGTTACAAACCATTTCCCAATTCTGCTTAACGACGCATCACCCAAGCTGGAAATGTGTCTCCTTGCAAACTTGAACTCTCTCGCACTCGACTTCACTGTTAGGCAGAAGATAGGCGGAATCACGCTGAATTTCTTCATCGTCGAACAGCTTCCAACCTTCCCTCCGGATACGTACTCCGGCAAATGTCGATGGTACAAGAAACAGACCCTTGAGAAGTGGATTTCCGATCGGGTTCTTAAGCTTACCTGCACAAGCAACGACATGATTCCGCTGGCGGAAGCGGCAGGATTCGATCCGCCCGTCCACAAATGGAATCCCGAGGAGCGGGCGAAGCTAATGGCAGAACTCGATGCCGCTTACTTCATCTTGTATGGCATTGATCGGGACAATGTCGAGTACATACTTTCCACTTTCCAGGGACTGGGCAAACGGGACGCCGATATGTTCGGGGGCGCTGACACCGCTACTCTGGTTCTCCGGTACTATGATGAGTTTCTGGCCAGGAGCCAGGAATCCGGCTCAGAATAACCAAGACGGCACGGCATGCCGTGCCGCTACCACACCTTCCGGAATTGTTTCCGGGGGTACAAACCGGTTACATAGCTGACAGAATAGACCGGATAGAAGGTTGACAGGTTAAGTTGGGCACGGAGGCATTGAGAAGGAGGTGCCGAGGTGCC
>JAGVNY010000173.1 GCA_020053015.1 Candidatus Zixiibacteriota bacterium
TAGAGAAAGCCTGCCGACGCTTGCGCAAGCCTTCGTATTCTCGCCTTTGGTGTGGTCGGCGCGGCAAGATGTATAAGTGCGACATCTGAAGCCGATAGGGCATCATGGATTGGCACGCTTTCCTCCAGCGTGAGGTCAGCAATTACAACGCCGGATACTCCGGCTTCTTCGCACCGCCTTGCAAACTGGCGACTTCCCATTCTCAGCACCGTGTTGATATAGCACATAACGACAATTGGCAGAGAAACACGCTCGGACACTTCCGAAATCGTCTCGAACATCGCTTCCACGGAGCATCCCCGCGAAAGAACAGCGTGCGAAGCATGCCTGATGGTCGAACCATCGGCGAGAGGATCAGAATGCGGCAGACCGATCTCGATGATGTCTGCGCCGTGATCCTTGAGGCAGACCGCAAGATCAATAAACTCGCGCATTGACGGATAGCAGCACGTCAGATACGGGATCAACGCTTTTCGACCGCTATCCTTCAGATCAATGAATGTTCTCTCAATCTTTAGCAACGAGACTCCCAATGCTCTCGAGATCCTTGTCGCCGCGCCCTGAAAGGTTGACGAGCACGTCAGCGCCCTTGCCTTCCGATTTACCCAACTTCTTGACATGAGCGAGTGCAAAACAGGATTCAAGCGCAGGAATGATCCCTTCAAGTTCGCATGTATCCATGAACGCTGCTACGGCCTCTCTATCGCTCGCTGACACGTATTCTGCCCTGCCACACTCTTTGAGATGGCTGTGCACCGGTCCTACACCGGGGTAATCAAGTCCGGCAGAGATTGTGTGAGTGGGCAGTATCTGGCCATCATCATCCTGTAAGAGATAGCTGTATGATCCGTGAAGGACGCCAGGCTGTCCCTTGCTGAGCGTGGCAGCATGTCTACCAGAACGCAATCCGTCACCCGCTGACTCTACGCCAACAAGCCGCACGCCGCTGTCATTCAGGAAGGCATCGAATATGCCGATGGCGTTCGAGCCACCGCCCACGCAGGCCACAACGTAGGCCGGGAGCCGCCCTATCTTCGAACGAATCTGTTTCCTTGCCTCGATTCCTATCACAGACTGAAACCGCCTCACGATCTCCGGGTAAGGGTGCGGCCCGACCGTAGAACCTATGATATAATGCGTCGAGCGGACGTTGGTAACCCAGTCCTGTATCGCAGCGGTAGTGGCATCTTTGAGCGTGCCCGAGCCGTCAGTCACCTCTATGACTTCGGCGCCGAGCATGCGCATCCGCAGCAGATTGGGATGTTGTCGTGCTGCGTCGTGTTTGCCCATGTACACAGTGCATTGCAGGCCCAAGAGTGCACAAGCTGAAGCAGTGGCTGTGCCATGCTGGCCTGCGCCTGTCTCCGCAATGACGCGCTTCTTCCCGATTCTCGACGCAAGCAGCGCCTGACCGATCGTATTGTTGATCTTGTGTGCTCCGGTGTGGTTAAGATCCTCTCTCTTCATGAAGACATTCGCGCCCCATCGCTTGGAGAGTCGTCGTGCGAAGAAGAGAGGTGTCGGGCGGCCAGAGTAATCACGAAGCAGCGCGCTAAGCTCCGATCTGAACCGCGTGTCGCGCCAAGCTTTGTTGAACTCGGATTCAAGATCGAGTAGCGCGGGCATCAAAGTCTCAGGCACGAATCTTCCCCCGTATTCACCATATCGTCCGCGCCGGTCTACTCTCAGCATGAGCGAACCTTCTCTACGAACTCGGCGAGTTTGCGATGATCTTTGATCCCCGGGCTTGACTCCGTTCCCCTTGCGGCATCTATCCCGTACGGCTTGTAATATGCAAGAATGCCTGCGACGTTTTCTGCGTCGATTCCACCTGCCAGGAAGACATCGTACTTCGAGTTGATTCTGTTCCATTCATTGGTGTCGAGCCCGTCGACACTCCCGACTCTCTTGAAGTCGAGGAGAAGGTACTGACAAGGATACGGCGGCATCTTCACCGCAGCGCCGTCGACCCAGACCGACGATATAAGGGGCAGAGGTGGGTTGGGAATCAGCCCGTTGTTGGGGTAATAATAGACCTGAAGATAGTCGAGCTTCACCTTCCTGACTACATCGGAAATCAGATTGATATCATACTTGTCGAAAACACCGATAGTCGCGATCTTCGCACTCATCTTACGAGCGATAAGAGCTGCTGTGTCGATGTCTATTCGTCGAGGAGACTCCGCGAATATCAAACCGAGGAAGTCGACACCAAGCTCCCGGCATCTCTCCGCATCCTTCAGATTGGTGATTCCGCAGATCTTCAATTTTGTTTGCATCCTGTGAGATCCTCAAGCTTCTGTTCCAAAGAGCAGGCCGTTGACAATGCGGAGCCGATCAGGACGGCCCTTGCGCCCGCCCGTTGCATTCGCAGCACGTCCGCACGCGATTCAATCCCCGACTCGGCAACCACGATTCGATCCGCTGGCATACTCGATGCCAGCCTCTCGGTTGTGGTTAGATCGATCGACAGGTTGTCGAGGTCGCGATTGTTTATACCTATCAACATCGCTCCCGATTCAACTGCAATGCCCAACTCCTGAAGGTTGTGGATCTCTACAAGCGGTTCGATGTCGTATAATTCGCACGCTTCAACGAATCGTCGAGTGGCGGTCCCGAGAAGCTTCACCATTAGCAGAATGGCATCAGCTCCGTAGGCGCGCGACTCCAGTATTTGCATTTCGTCGATTACGAAATCCTTGCGCAAGACCGGGATGGACACAGAGCCTGACGCGAGTCTCAAATCGTCGAGCGATCCACCGAACTGACTTGCCTCAGTCAGCACTGACACGCCTGCAGCGCCATATCTCTGATAAATTTCCGCCACCGCGACAGGATCGATTGTCGGATTGAGCATTCCGCGAGACGGTGAACTTCGCTTGATCTCGAAGATGTATGACACGGCGTCACGGCTGCGAATGGAATTGGCAAGCGACCTCCGCGGAGCCAAGCCGACTGCTCTCTGCTCGAGTTCATGCTCCATACGAGAGCGATCGACTTTGGCCCAGAAGTCCCGGACCGGCTTCACAAGATCAGCAATCATGAACCGAGCCTCTGCGTCAGGTCGATTACGGATTTCAGCGTCTTCAATGCTCTTCCCGAATCGATTGCCTCATCGCAGGCTGCCATCGCCTCATCAATACTACCAAACCTCTCCGCCACCCATAGCCCCGCCGCAGCATTTAGGACTACCGTTCTTCTCCGCACAGATTTCTCACCCCTAAGGATGGAGTCAATGATCTCAGCGTTTTGAGCTGCACTTCCGCCCGCAAGCGCAACGAGATCTGGTTTGGAGCCATTGCCAACGTGCAACAGGCTGGTTTCTATGCCCCGCTGGCTCGTTCTGTGCAGATAGCACTCTGCCCCCTCAAGCAGCTCATCCACTCCCTGTTTGTTATAAAAGGTCGTCACGTTCTGAAGGCCGATTCTGCGTGCGACTTCCGCAATCTTGCGCGCTCTCGCTTCGTCCGGAGTCCCAATAATCTGATGCGTGCAGCCTGCGGGATTCAGAAGCGGGCCGAGGATGTTGAAGAGCGTTGGAATACCAAGCTCACGTCGCACCGGAGCCACGTGTTTCATAGCCGGGTGGTAGTTCGGAGCATAGAGAAAACAGAAGCTCGTTTCTTTCAGACAACGTGCAGCCGCGTCGGGCGAGAGACTGATCTTCACGCCCAGAGCCTCAAGAACATCTGCGCTGCCGGAATTGGAGGATACAGCCCGATTTCCATGCTTCGCGGTAGCCACGCCCATTGACGCGAAGACTATCGCTGCTGCAGTCGATATATTGAATGTGCCGGAACCGTCGCCGCCGGTTCCGCAACAATCGAACACGACGGACCTGATGTCGTGCGGCACCGCAACAGCCAGCTCCCTGAACGCCGCTGCAGAACCTGCTATCTCGTCGACAGTCTCGCCACGAAGTCTGAGCGACGTCAGAATCGAAGCCACCTGAGTCGGCAAGTATTCGCCCCGTCCGATGCCGAGCATCAAATCCTTGGCTTCTTCGAAGCAAAGTGTCTGACCGGCAGACAGTCTTTTCACATAGTCGTCTGCCATCTTCACTTCCAATTCATGAAATTCGATATAATCAACTTGCCTTCAGTTGTTAGTATCGACTCGGGATGAAACTGCAGGCCAAAGAGCGGAGAATCGACGTGGCGAAGTCCCATCACCTCGCCGTCCGACGTGTAAGCGGTCGATTCGAGCTCGGCAGGGAGAGTCTCTTCTTTAACAGCCAGAGAGTGGTACCTCGTGGCTACAAACGGATTTGGCAGTCCACGCAGAATGCCTTTGCCGTTGTGATAGATCCTGGAGGTCTTGCCATGAAGCAGCGTCTCGGCTGAGTCCACCGTCGCTCCGAAACAGTGCCCGATTGCTTGGTGGCCGAGGCAAATTCCAAGGATCGGAATCGTCTTGTGAAATCGTCGGATAACCTCGATGGAAATTCCTGCTTCGCTCGGGTGGCCCGGCCCTGGAGAAACCACGATCCGGTCGGGAGCCATCGCTGCGACCTCCTCGACCGAAACAGCGTCGTTTCTGACGACCTTGATGTCGGCGTTCAATTCGCCAATGTACTGAACGAGATTGTAGACGAACGAATCGTAATTGTCGATGAACAGAATCATCAGAAACCTTCCTCCGCAATCTTGACAGCATCTCTCAAGGCTGCAATCTTATTCAAGGTCTCCCTGTATTCGAGTTCAGGAACGGAGTCAGCTACGATGCCCGCTCCGGCCTGAAGCCTAACGTTTCTGCCGCGCTTGACGAGGGTCCGAATCGTGATGCACATATCCATGTCGCCAGACAGCGAGAAATAGCCCAGACTGCCCGCGTAGGGACCCCGCATCGTCGGCTCGAATTCGCGAATCAGCTCCAATGCCTTGACTTTTGGAGCTCCGGACACTGTGCCCGCAGGAAATGAAGCGCGAAACAAGTCGAATTGGTCTGCCCCGTTAACCAGCTTCCCCGACACGGTGGACGTCAAATGAATCACATGCGAGTAATACTCAACCCGCATGAAATCCGGCACGGCTACTGACCCAAAATCGCAGATTCGCCCCAGATCATTTCGACCGAGATCAACCAGCATCACATGCTCAGCGCGCTCCTTTTCGTCGGCAAGGAGTTCGCGCGACAGGATCGCATCCTCCTCTTCGGTGGCGCCCCGACGGCGAGTTCCGGCAATCGGCCTAATAATCGCAGTTCCACTCTCAAGTTTGACCATCGCCTCCGGAGATGAGCCGATCAACTCAAGATCGTCGAATTTCAGGTAGAACATGTAGGGCGAGGGGTTGAGCATCCGCAGTGCCCTGTAGATCTGGAAGCTGTCGGCAGA
>JAGVNY010000091.1 GCA_020053015.1 Candidatus Zixiibacteriota bacterium
GTAGTTGCCTTTGTTCATATATATAAACCGGAGATGAGGTTAATCCTCATATACAGTTCAAAGTATACACCTTCTGATATATTATGTCAAGACTTTCTGCAAATTAGGAATGCTACAACACTTCCAAAGACATTTATTCGCTAACTCTTAGTGGTGATTAAATAGTTGATTTTATTGGACTTTTTGAAGAAAGGTTCGAATCCGGTTCAGGGGTGCCGGCTTTCGGCTAGTTTTGAGAAGTGCGTTCGAATCTCCGTTTGGGGCTAATATAACGCACAAACCCCACTTTTCAGTGGGGCTTCTGCGCAATACTCCGCAAGTCGATAGACGTTAGTACTGTTGATCGGAAGAATTAATGAGTGGGGTTAAGCTCCTTAGGCTAACTACTGAGTGCGGCATATCACCCGACAGACTTGGCGAATCGGAATCTCTGTGAGTTGGGTCCTGATCGCACAACAACACGTGAACAAGTGCAAGCGATCGGACTGCAAATGAAAGTTCGTGGAGTACTATTCTGCTTGAAAACCTCTCACCGAGAGTGGACAATATGTGATCATGGCCGCTTACACTAGCATAGTTACACGCTCGCTCACTCATCGATGACCGTCCCCTGCAAGTCCTATCCGGTGACCAAGCTTTGTTTCTTTGGCACGCAGATAGGAGATGATCTCCGGTCTCATTGTACAAACATGCGGTACCACTTTGACAACATCAACTCCACACGCAATCAATCCCTCCACCTTACGGTAGTTATTTGTCATAAGCCGAATAGATGTTCTTCCTAATTCGAGAATGATTAATGCCGCAAGTCGATATTCTCGAATGTCTTGAGCAATCCCTATTGCCTCATATGCGTCAAAAGTATCATAGCCATGAATGTCACTTAGTCGCATCGCTCGGATCTTTTGCGCCAATCCCTGACCCCGTCCCTCTTGGCGCAAGAAAATGACTAGTCCAGATCCTACCTCAGCGATTCGTTTCAGTGCCAGCTCCAACTGATCCCTACAATCGCAGTCTATGGAGCCAAATACCTCCGAGGCAAGGCACGAAGATTGGACTCGGACTAGCGGCACTTTGGGCAACTCAGAAAGCGGGCCATAACTTAATAGGCAATAGTCCTCTCTGTCGTTTCCGTTCTTGTACATCTGAAACGACCCGAACGCGGTGTTGATTGAGCACCATGTTTTGTGGTCCACAAGACTCACTTTCGCTCCTCTAGAATTTCTGCGGTAGATCAAGATAAGGTGGCGACTGCATGGCTTTGTTTCGCCTGAACGCGTTGACGAAGCGGAACTCTGCTTCGAAATCTGCCTTCCTCTCGTCTATCAGAACTGAAGGAAGATCAGCTCCACAATAGAGTAAGGTCAACTCCAGGAGTATTTGGAGCCACGCAATCTGCATTCGTTTGGCGTCGTCTACTATGTGAACAATTGAAGCTATGTCGATGTTAGGCCCTCCGATTCCTTGGATAAACACTTGACCCGCACGAACATAGAGACTCTCCAGCGCACAGTGTCCTTCGAGAGCAAGCTGGTCCGCCCGGCGATAGGACTCTATACACTCGGATGGCATACGTTTCTTGAGAAAGATATCTCCTTTCCCGAGGTGGCAGTAGAGAAGTCCCTGCTGGTCGAAAATCTGTTCGTACGCTTTGATTGCTGCTTCATACTCCGAAAGTGCGATCTCGAAATCCCCCCGATATCGGTAGATTTCTGCCTGTCCCCAAATGCAGTTGGCCTGCAGGGAAAGATGACCAAGAGAAAGCGCACATTCATGCGCAAATCGATTGTGGTTCGAAGCGTCGACGAAGTGCCCCAGCATCTTGTGGCAGGTTGATAGTGTTCTAGCGATATATCCCTCCGCCAAAGTGTGTCCTCTATTGGCCACGAGATCCTGGATTTCAACTGCATCGGCCAGCGCTCGATTGTAGTGTCCCCGGTCCCGAAGCACGATGTTCTTGCCACGATAAGCGTCCACCAAGATCGCAGTATCTCGACCGACAAGCGTCCGAGGAGACATTTGTTTAATGATCGCTTCAAACGACCTCAAAGAACCGTCATGGTCGCCGAGTCCAACAAGTGCTTTACCCTCGATTGCCAGCGCTCGATGCTGAAGGTGTACGTCGGGAGGTGTATGGCCCATACTCTCTAACACGCGCCCCAATAAGTCAGCACACTCCTCGTACTTGCCTACTTTTCGCAAGCACTCTCCCATCATTACAGTCGCTTCCATCGCCAGAACACCATTTGTTGTTTGTACAAAACGACCTTGCAGCACAACCAATACTCGAATCGCGTCAAGGTATGCAGATCGAGCCAAGAGAAACCAGGCGTAGATGACGAGTTGCTCGACAGATCGTTCGACAAACTGATCTTCACCGATCGCTTCTGGAAAAAGAACCCGACCGAGCGTCATGATTTGCTGGTCGTTCTTGCAAATGGAGAGCAGTTTTCTGAAGTGGTCATCCGTGAGTTGGCCCGCAACTTTGATCTTGGATTGAACTGCGACAAACACATTGGGGAATTCGCGCTCCGCACACCTGTCCGCAGATCGGATAATATCATCGATTCGGGTTGCCAGAACTTCCTCACACGCAGACTTCTGGGTGTTGGACATTGTTCGCCAGATATCTGCTTCGATGCACTTCTGTATTGTCCATGCCTGTGGCACATTGAGAATTGGGCGCAATATGTCAAGCTGTTGGAAGTGCTCAACAATGGGTCGCCAACCCTGTTCTACTGTGTTAAGGAGACTGTCAGTTAGCAGACCTCCTGTGCTAGACACATAGGTGCAGAGTCTTAGAAACTGGCATTCAATGGGAGAGGCGAGGAGCTCTTCCGCTCGGAAGGCACCGGCACGCATCTGTCGCCAGTCCATCTGTCGATGCTGACTAGCTGCGATTGCGAGTCTCCGAGCGTATCCGATGTTCCCGCCCGAAGCCTGTGAGATTGCTCTGACAGTGCTAAGAGACAAACGCAGACCAAGACCTCCCAGTATGTCTTCGATAGTGGCCTCCTGAAGTCCGTCGATTCCCTGTTCCTCCCACATGAATGAATAGAGATCTGGATGTCTAGTGGAAAAGCGGTAAGCGCTGGTGACCACCACCTTTGTAGATAATCTTCTTCTTTGAATCTGCATGAGAAGCCACTCGAGATCCTCTATCGAGTCTGCTCGGATATCGTTTATTAGTACAATGCTGCGACTGGTCGCGTTCCGCAGGACGCTGTCCAATACCTCTGGTGAAGTAAGCAGTTGTGTCGGATCAACCAGCTTATGTGGCAGGAGCACAGTGCGTCTAAGACAGTCAGACATAGATTC
Source organism: Candidatus Zixiibacteriota bacterium (assembly GCA_020053015.1). Lineage (GTDB taxonomy): Bacteria > Zixibacteria > MSB-5A5 > JAABVY01 > JAHJOQ01 > JAGVNY01. Next base: position 3,319 of record JAGVNY010000091.1, read on the forward strand.
GTGAGGGTGAAGGTTCGCGTGAACCAATCCCCAACGGGACCAGTTGCCTGGAAGGAAGGACCTTACAAATGATATCCATAGCCGAAGCCGCGCCAGCTGCAACAATAGAGTGCTCTTGCCCATACCTTCCTGGCCCCAGATCACTAGACAAGGAGGCGAATAACTCAAAAGAGGCGGGTTCAGGAATTGCTCGCAAAAGGTGATCTCTCGGTTCCGACCCCGGAGTCGAATGCGCGCGCTCGATACACCTCCTTTGGAACCGAACTGGCGAAATCGAGAGACGCCCAGCAACGACAGCGCTGTTGGTACGAGTATCCAGAGTAGAACTGCGTAGTCTTCCTGAAACACACTTGCGATAGGGACAAGGAACGGGTACACTCTGCCTGTAACAACGTCCTTGAAGTGCCATAACACAGCAGCGGCCAATGATGAAACTGTACCGAGTATCAAAGTCCAGAAGACTGCGCGACCCTTCGGCGAGAGGCTTTCAGAGCTTCTCAGAATCTTACTCACTTTCAGGATTTACTGCGCAACGGATACGGAGTTCTCCCGAATCTTGCAGCATATTCCTCTACGTTGTTCTGCGACACAGTCATCAGCGGAGACGGCAAGGCGTCCAACGGAAACCATCCTATTCGGGAACATTTTTCGGGCTCTCGAATGGCGGGTTCGCCTTCTTCGAACATAGCGATAAACGTTGGTGAGACCCAGTGCTGATGCTCAGTTCTTAGAATGTGGTTCGTTACACAGAGTAATTCTACCGGCCTAATACGAATACCATACTCCTCTAGAAATTCCCTCCTGACGGCATCTTCAAGCCGCTCACCGAATCGTACACCGCCACCAGGAAATTCCCAACATCCGGGCTCGTTTCTGACTTTGTCACCTCGTAGGGCCAGAAAAACCAAACCGTCAGCATTGAAGGTCATTGCGCCCACGCCCACGCCTATATAATCTACACCTTTTTTCATTCTCAGTTCACCTCCTTACTAAAGTTATGGTGTGCTAATTGTGGCATTGCGTTACACTTCCCGGACTGCCAAGTTGTATTCTCAGCGATTGTTCTTGACCGCTGTGTGCGCAGATCTGGAGTATCAGTTAACACGACTTCAAGTGACGCTATATAGGGGATACGTCCCTATAAAACAGCGACACACATGCACCACCGTACAGATTAGCACAAGACACCTGTCTTTTCAATTGCTGGATACTATCTTATGAAATGCAATCCACATTGTCAAACGAAATGCGTGGAGTGTGGGGAAGAATGTTGCTGTGGTTCCTCGTACGAAGACTACGTACTGCCTGCTTTGAATAGCCTAAGAACGAGTTGGCGGTAGGTGCAGTTTTCGAAGCGTAACACAAGTCGAGTCTCATAAAGTAGTTTGTAGAGTGGTGTGTGGGATACTACTACCGTCAACATTCAAACAACAGAACCACATATTGGGCGAGTTCTGAAAAGATCACTCCTCATACGCATTCCGTCAATCGCATCGTGCAGATTGGCATATCACAGGTTTGGTGAGGAGTGATGGTTATGAGCCCACAGATTGTTCTTTCAACACTCTTGGCATTGCCGAACGATCTCATTAGTGAAATCTCACGTCTGGCTTTCTGGAGATAGTTATGGATCGCGGCCTTAGTCGCCGATCCATTCGATTCGGATACCTGCCGTTGCTGACTGAGTCACGCGGTGACGGGCCGCGCGAGTCGTAATTGTTGAATACGGCGCCCACACAGCCTCACTTAGCGGCGCTGATGAAGTTGGAAGTCGCGATACAGACATGCCAATTGCGCAGCACACTTCTGAAGGCAACAACGCTCACTTGTGTGCAAAAGACCTGAAGTTGTCTTCAGGTCTTTGAATGTGCGAGTGACTCATGCTGCTAACTTCAGCAGTTGTCCTGCCCGCTTCTCCAGATTCACGCGAATGTTCGTGTACGGAATTCTCCGTGCGGAAGCTGAGAGGCCTTGCACCAAACCCCAGAGTGTGCTTGTGTTCTCTCCTTCGGCTTCTCCGATTTCCCAAGCGTCCTTGATTTCGCGCTGGGAAAAGGGCCTGCCCTGCGCCCATTTCAGAACCTCATCCAGATCGGCTCCGACCGGCTCTTTCATGGCTCTGGCCACGGTGTCGGTAACAAGAGCATTATTCTGGCCGGACTGGACAAAGGCTTGCAGCGCGGGCAGAACATCGTCGCGGAATCTCACGCTGGCGTTGTCCCGGTGTATGATTCTTACGTCCGACACCCGCTCAGCTCCCCAGACAATGTGATTCGCGCAAACGTAGTTGTAGAGAAACGTGGTGAGGCCAAAGGAAGCGGCTCCGGTCTCCGAGTTCCAGCAGAAGAACCCGCGTCCCAGCCTGACTCCTTCCACTTCGACCGTCTGCTCCTCGTTGATCAGAAAGATGAACATATCGCGGTCCGAGGCATAGAGTCCGGAAGCCTCGGGACCTTTCGAGGGTCGTGCTGGCGGGAGTTTCCAGGGAGAATCAGCCGTGGCTTCGATAATCGTGCCGAGCACTTCGTCGTCCCATATCCGGCTGTAACGGGGGCCAGTCAATGCGGCCAACTGTGCGCGTTCCGAGGACTCTCCTCCATTGTGCGAGTTTCGCCGCAAGAGCTGGCATGAGGCGTTGTAGCCTCTGCCGGATTCTTCCAGACAGCGGACCGTGAGTTCCGCGGGCAGGGATCGCAGATATCCGGCCGGGGAACCGATCCACGTGCAGAACTGGCCGAATGACCAGTGGGTTAGCACGGCGGGTTCCGAATGGCCGTTTAAGAGCAGCATCCCGCTCTCGTCCGCGATTACGTGCAGGTACTTCAGTTGGTCGTGCTGCTCGGTCGAGCCGGAGCGTCTCGACTGGACGTAGTTCTGGAGCGCGTGAAGATCGGCAAACCGCTCGTCATACGGCCGTCTGGCCCACTGGCGGTGGGCGTCATAGAGATTCTGGGACATTCGTGACCTCCTGTCAGACTGATTGATTCTGTGATTGGATTGTTAAAGGGCGGACAAAGAGAACTTGCAAGTGTATGGTAGAACAGGAGACGAAATCCTCGCAATTAACCGGAGGGGTCAATCGGTGTGGATAAGTGGCATTTCTTCAGGGTGGGAAGATTCACTCCGCGAGCACAAAAAAACGGAGAGGGGGTTAGCCCTCTCCGTTCGTCTCCGCTAGTCGTGGAAATCGTCAGGCGGATTCTGATACATCGGGATTTCCTCGACGATGACATCGTCATTCGTTTTCTCCGGCTCCGCTTTCTTCTTGTTGCCCCCGAGCATGATCAGGTTGTTCATGACGATCTCGGAGCGGCTGTTTTTGCCGCCGGCCTTGTCCTGCCAACTGCGGTTGGTCAGGCGGCCGTCGACGTAGACTTTGTCGCCTTTCTTCAGGTACTTGGCCGCGACGTCGGCCAGTTTGCCGAAGGCGATAATCTCGTGGTACTCCGTCAGAAGCCGCGACGCTTCTGTCTTGCCGTTCTTCCAGGTCGTTGCCAGTCGAAAACGGACGACTGACTTGCCCGAAGGCAGCTTCTTCGCGGCGGGGTCGCCGACGAGATTGCCGATCAGCTCGGCTTTGTTGAGGTTCATATGATTGAACCCTTTCTCCAGCGGGTAGTTTGTAAGTGAAGCGACGTACGCTGGCTTGCCACTCCGAGCCTCCTCAAGCGCATAGAGGGGTGGAGCAGCGAAGACAGACCTGCCGGTAAAATACGGCCGGAGGCCCTAAAGGCGGGCGGTCGAGCCAAGACGAACTAAGCTGTGGTTCCCGCCGTGGCGGGATGCATCAGACGGTGAGGCGCAGCGCGTCAAGGTGGAGACGCAGTCCTTACCTTGGACGGGTACTGTAGACTCTATGGTACCCTGAAGCGAGTGTGGCAAGGCGGTGTGTGATTGCGTGCTGCTCGTTTCTTGGCGAAGCGGAGTGAGTCTGGGTGGGTGGATACTCCTTCAATTGAGTATCTGGCGCTAGAGTGCGAAGTCTCCTAGGATAGGACAAGACTGAGAAGCGTCCTTGAGTATCACTGTTCGATAACGCGCTCTCGTAATGCCAACGAAGAGTAGCTTTCGACTTCGTTTGTATGGCTCCTTGTCGTTTCTGAGTACAAATGGTGAAGAGTGAGGATTCTGAAACAAGATAACACAGTCGAACTCTTTACCCTTAGCCTTGTGAAACGTCATAACATTGATACCCGTTTGATTCTTGTCTTCAGAGACAATCTGAGTTTCCACAATTGCCGATTCAAGAATCGAACGTGCCTTCCTATATTCGCCATATCTTTGCCAGCTCTGTGACAGCCCTTTCGAAATGAGTTTGCCCCTATTAAACGCCATCAGAAACTCAGCGTTTCTCCCAATATCTGCTACTGCACCTGCAACTGAGTTCAGCAAGATATTCCTGGTCCTTGTCCAATCTCTTTCTGGATGTCCAGTGTGCTTGTTCGACCTGACAACGCCAGCGATTCTCTGTAACTCCGGCAAGACCTTACTTCGTGTAGGCTCATTACCGGCAATCAAATCGGAACGCCACCGCTCATATTTCTGCGCGTCTGCTACTTTGTTGGTAGCCCGCGAAAGATCTATCATGAGTTGCAGCATCTCTGCAGCTATCTCAGGCGTCGATCGCGTCTGCGTTGGCTCTAGTAGAAAAGCGATAATCCTGCTGGACAAGTAGGTGGCGGTTTCGTCGAAATGTACGCGGTGCGGTATTTCTTCCGAGCTTTCATTTCCTCTCAGTGCATGCGAGACAAGTTTGACACCTCTACCCCAAGTTGCAAGAACCGCTACACTCTTTGGAAACGAGCCATAAGCTTTCTTGAAATCAGAATATAACATTCCAATACTTTGTCGAATGTGTCTGTCGCGTCTATCGGCTCTGGGATGATAGACTTGTTGCGATACTCCCCTGTATGAGCCATTCCTCGGAGTAATATTCAGAACATCTCTTGCAAAAGACAGGATTTCTGTTTCACTACTTCTGTGATTGTCATCACCCAACGAGATCTGTTGTGGGTTGAGAGATTGGACGATATCTCTTATTCTCTCTGCCGTGACATCGGGTCTGTAGTCGTGAATTTGCTGGTCCAAGTCTGCGAGAAAGACTAGTTGGCTGTTGATTTTGAAAGTTTCCAGACACTTCCACTGATTGACATCGGTATCCTGAGCTTCGTCGACAATGATCAGAGGATATTTCTGTGTACATTGAAGCCTGATTTTGCTGCTACTGCTGAGTATTTTGAAGGTCAACGGCGCAAAGAGGTCGAAACAAACCTTGCCGTGACGGTGTGCGACAGCTTCGCGCTCTCGGAGCCAGGATGCGTCCTCTGATGGGCGTCCCCCTCTCAAGGCGTCTTCGTCATGAGGGGCAAGGACTCTAAGTCGGCGTGGAGTGCCGATCAAATAACCGTAAGTCTTCAGTATCTCCCAGAAAAAGGAATGAAAAGTCTGAATGCTGAGTCGTCTCTTGTAGCCTTGTAGTTCTGTATGTGATGACAGTTGTTCGAGAATGCGGGCCACAGCAGCTCTCGAAAAGCTTAAGAATAGCACATTCTGTGCTCCCAGCAACCTCTCCTGATCGATGTAAGACTTGGCCTTTTGAAGTGCTACCGAAGTTTTTCCGCTACCAGGACCGCCTGTGATGAGTAAGTGGCCTGTAGAGTCCAGGATTTTCCTATGTTGATCTTCTACTACAAAGGTCATGTCGGTCGTGAGTTATCCTCGCCTGCCTCAGTACCGTCGTGAGCATCAGAAGGTCTTTCCTCCTCTTCTATCTCGATCGGAGTAATTGCGGCAGGCGCTGGAAACTGACTGTAAACGGACTCAAGAAAGTCTCTTATCGTCGTAGGAAGCTGTGAAGTGTTGCAGAGGTTCAGTAGACTCACTGCGCGGCTGTTGCCTTTCTTGTCCATGAGGACTCTCGCCGTCAACTGACGCACTTCATCGTCAGCAGGTTGTATATTTGGAACTGAGGGACCATTCGGTAACTCGCCCTTCGACTGCATTTCGGTCAAGAAAGTCCATTGATGTTCAATCGGAGTCTCCGCCGCAAGAAGCTTTTCGATTCCCGTGTACTGTGTCTCTTTGAATAGTTCATAGTTTGAGGCAATCTTGGCATCTTCTCCGTCAGGTCGGGCCTTCTTATCATAAAACGCAAATGCCTTTAACCCGATTGATCTAAAGAAGGCACCATAGTCCGAGAGATTCCCGTCACCTTCGGAGTCAAAAAACGAAATGCCCGACAAGTCCATGGGATAACACGCGTCGCACTCGCCTTCCATTATGGTGGAGCAAGCTGAGAGTGCCTGACACTCTACCAGCCCTTCTCCAACAATGACCGCTTTCCCTAGTATTGCTTCAGCAATTGAGTGCCGTAGCTTTCGATGAAACAGTTTCGGCTTAAGCCCCGAGGAAAGCGTAATGGGTGTGCTCGTTAAATTGGCGTTTGCATCTCTCCGCAGGATCTTAATTTGCTCTGGCTCAAACATCTCAATCACATAGGGAGAATGAGATGTGATAAAGGACTGATCCGCCTTGCTGATCAGATAGCTTACAATTCTTCTCTGAGTGAATGGAGGAATTGATACTTCCGGCTCCTCCATAGCGAAAATCACGTTTTCCTTTTTCAGTTCTGCGATGGCTGATAGCAACGCAAATACAAGAGTATTCAGTGTGCCAGCTCCAAGTCTCTGGAATGGAACAGGACATTGATCATCGGAAGTGGCCATGAAGAAGGCCAACGTTTTCCTTAGGTGTTCTCTTGTCAATTGAGATACAAATAGCCGCGTAGCTTCGTTTTCGGGATTCAACGAAATGTACTGTTTGATTCTTGATTCAATGCTATCGAGAACTAGCCGGAGGGCCCCTATCGAGTCATCAAGAGGCGGCTCCAATGTCAGTAACCGCTTCCGCGCATCTTCCCACAGTTGTGGACGTATCTGACCTATGCGAAGTAATATGTCCAGCAAGGTTCCTTTCTCCAGACTCAAGGCTCTGTTGCCAGTCCGCAACGCTCTCAAGTAGAGAAAACCAATCTGTCGTTTCGCTGATGGTGATACCTCGGTCAGCGTGTCTTCATTCTCTTCATCAGGGCTGTGTGAGTAGTAAGTATGTGCAACAAATTCGTCTTCTTCGAAATCATATTCCGCCACGAACCTTAGTCGGAGACAACTAATCACACTCTCCCGATTAGTGTCTTCTATCTGTCCTTCTCCGAGAACGTCTCTGCTCTCGGAATTCCAAAACTCCAAGTGCCTTCTGAATACGTTCTCAGCCTCAGTAGACAACTCAGTTAGGACAGCCTCTATGTCTATCAGAACCGGATTGCCGTCTTCATCTAAATATGTAGCATTGTAAAAGTCGTATTCGTCTACCGGTACGGTTCTCTTGAGACGGTCTGGACCCAGTAATAGATCGAGTGCCTCACAAATGGTAGACTTTCCAACGTTATTTGCGCCGACCAGAAGCGTGTGCCCTTCAAAGTAAAGCGTAGCGGACCTGATGTTCCGAAAATTACTAACTGTGAGCTTCACGATTTTCATAGGGTTCTTGCTTAATAGTGGCTATTCCGAGACCTCGCTACTCCCTTCCCAATTGCTCTCTCGGTGGTTCTCAATGATTTTTGGTGTAACCCCGCCCTCCAGACTTGATTCTACTACATTTGGCTAGGAATCCAAGTACTGCCACAAATACCAGCAGGCCACAGTCCGATAGGGACGCCAACGACTCGCAATTCGTTCAGGCTCCAAGCGATTACCATTGCTGTGATATAGCCGTCTTATCGCATTGATGATTCCAGTATCCGATGCAGGGAATACGTCCGCACTACGAAGGACGAACATTAAGTACATCTCAACAGACCACGGCCCAATACCTTTGATGCGAGTCAGCTTGTCAAGAATCACCTGATCAGAGCACCTGGCTAATCCTCTCAGATTTATCTCCTTCGAGGACACTTTGTCAGCCAGCAATCGAAGTGTTCGTAGCTTTGCGCGTGACACACCAGCCCCGAGCAGTTCATCATCAGTCAACCTCAGTACTTCCTCTGCTGAGACTGATTGTCCATTGAACAAGCCCACGACTCTATCATATATTGTCCCGGCTGCGCTCGTGGAAAGCTGCTGCCCGATTATAATGCGTACAAGCGATTCGAACGATGATCGCTTGCGATAAACTCGACATTGATTTCCATTTGAGATTATTCTGGCGAGAATGGGATCGACACGCTTCAAGTGCCGGACGGCACGGGTAACGTCGGCTTGGGTGTGAATCCGATTACTCATCTGACTCCGCCGCCTTTCGCAGTGCGAGGAATGCTTCCTTCAACGGCTGACTCACGGCGGAGTCAGGCTCTCCAAGAACGAGTTCTTGATACGCCTCCAGAAACTCAATCCTCAATCGATGGAAGAAGTGAAGGTAGTGTCGAATGAATCCTATACAGTCGAGCATCGCGATCTCTGTCCCGCCAGTCTTTTCATAGAATGTCTCAGCATACTCCGCAACCTGGGGATCAATTGCCTCCGTAGTAATGAAAACATAATTCTGAATACCGGATTTCGCCCTGGCAATCTTCGCCACGGCAGTGTCGATATCATCGATTGTCACTCGCTTCATCTTCATTTCGTATGCAGTAACAACCTCATCATCATCCACTAAGCACACTTCCACGTCGCCGAGTGCCTTAGTCTGCAAATCGGCTGCATTGTGCGCGAGTAACGGCCTGCTCCACTCACCAATACGTGCACTCGCAGCCTTATACGCTGCTGCAACCACGAGCACCGTCAGTCTGCTTGAATTCTTGCATGCTAAATGCTGTCGAATGACATTGAGTATCTGCTCGGATGACAACGGGAGAGCGCCTTCGCCTCCCTTCAGTTCGTCGACGAGCTGTTGCATGCGCTTTTTCTTCTCGTCGCGAAGCTCAATCAATAACCTGACCGCATCAGTCAATAGCGCTATTGCGAGGACATTTCGCTTGTGTACTTCATCGAGAAGTCTGAGCGTAGACGCGTAGACCTCACGAGGACGGCCAACTATCTCAACGTCCGTCGTCAGGGGACGGTCGATATTTCGAAGAGCGGGAGTTAGGAAAGCCGTAGTTGGGTTGCACGGAAGGTGATTCTCGTTGATGAAGTGAGTCAGATATCGCTCGTCATAGGTTCTACCGGAGAACGAGTCATCAGAGCCGATTTCTGTGTAGGGCTTGCGGGGATCGACGCTAGGGCGATGCACTTTCGCCAGTAAGCACGACAAGAGAAGTCGGATGCCTGCTCGGTTTGATATGACCTTGCAAACATACTCCAAGTCCTTCCGATTGTTCTCGCCAGTTACGTCTCTGTGTTCAGGCCGGTCTTGGGCCGCTTTAAGTATCTTGTTCAGTATCTTCTGTGGATCCATATATCCCTTAGAATAATGTCATTGAGTCTTGTTGCGTTATGTCCCGTGGGTCATAGTTAGTCCAGAGGACTTCTCGTCGAGTTCCTTTTGTGGCGTGGTTCGTCTTTTCTGGCCCGACCGTCTTATGCCATCTCGGTTCTGGATAGAGCGTATCCATGAGCGCGCAATGGTAGTTGGAAACCGCGACCATGCCCTTTGCGGAATTGAGAGTGTTCGCTAGTTCCATATGCTCCTCGTCAGTCATTTCATAGCCGTAGGCTTTGCTGTCTCCACGCGTTTCATGAACATAAGGGGGATCGCAGTAGAAGAGCGTTCCAGGTGCATCATAAAGTCTGATAACTTCGATTGCAGAGCGATTCTCGATCTGAACACGCAGGAGACGCTCAGCAATTTCGGGTAGAGCTTCAACGCCGCCGAGCCAACGGCTAATAACGCCGCTCATTCCGGAGCGTGTGGTGTTCTTACAATTGGCCCAACGGCCGAGGCTGGCGGTCTGTGCGAGTCCAGTGCGAACTTGTCGAGCGCGGACATAGAAGCGTCTCGCCCTTTCTAGAGCGGATGCCTTCGGGTTGATCTCACAGGCAAGCGCGAATTCCTCACGGGAAAACGGTGTCAAACCAATAGCCTTGGTTAGTTTTGCGTTCTGGCTGCGCAGCACTCGAAAGAAGTTGACGACTTCTCCGTCCAAGTCATTGTAGGTCTCAACTAGTGAGGGTAGACGATTCAAGAGAACGGCCGCAGAGCCAGCAAATGGCTCACAGTAATGGTGACACTTCGGTAATAGCGGCAGGAGCCAATCAAGATGAGAGAACTTGCCTCCGTACCATCCGAAAGCGATGAGCTTGCGATGATTGCCGTTGTTTGCCAGAGGTGAGGCAGTTCTCCCGTTCCGTGGCCTTTGCACAGTGCCGGTTCCTACTTTGTGATTGACTTTAGTTATCATGTTTCAAGAAATGTCCTTCTTTTCAGAAGTGTAGCCAAGAGCACGTATTTAGATAGAGTAAAGAATTGTATTGACCGATGGCAATAACTTTCTCTCATAGGGGATAAGACTCACGATCCACTGAGCAACAGCTGCTACGCACTCATGTCAGTTCAATGTAGTCCAAATGTAAAGCAAGGCAGGTCCATATTCAATCAAAATCGGAGTATCTGAAACCAAAGGTGTCAATACCGTGCCTGAGAACTCCCTGTCATGATTCTCAGACTGTGGAAGACAGTTCAGCCAGGGCCTCTTGGTGGGCGAGAGCAGGGAGAAGAGGCGAGCGAGGATCAGCCAAGTCGGAGGACCTAGACTAAACGCTTAGCAAGTCCAATGGGCTGTATTGTCTTAGGGCGACTTTGAGTTTCTCATTGTCGACCAAGTGCACGTACTTCTCAGTCATCTGAATAGTTGAGTGGCCAAGGAGACGTTGGAGCAGGAACGCTGGCATACCCTGCATGGCTCGATGGCTAGCAGCGCTGTGACGAATCAGATGTGGACTGACGTGAATACCGACCCGCTGACCGATTCTCTCGAGGATTCTCTGAACGTTTCGTTGATCTTGTATCCTGCCGGAAGTCGTGCAAAAGACGTGATCGGAATCGACCCTCTTCCTATGCATGCACATGAACTTGTAGAGATACTTTGCTGTCTTTGCACCAATCGGGACGTGCCTTTCCTTTCTGCCTTTTCCGAGCACACGAATCATGCCGGTGTTGACGTCGATGTCGCTGAACTTGATGTTGATCAGTTCTGTCAGGCGAATGAGTGTGTCGTAGAAGACAAGCAACATGCAGAAGTTGCGCAGACCGGCGAAGGTTCGTTTGTCCGGTACCGCGAGAAGCTTCTCGATTTCTTTCTCGGACAGAACCGACTTCATACGTTTTTCTGTCTTCAGGAGTTGGATCTTCTCCATCGGGTCATTGCTGATGAGTTCCTCATTCCTTAGGAACTTGAAGAACACTCTGAGCACTCTGATTTGACCGTTCACGGAGATATCAGCAAGCCCTCGCTGTTTCTGGAAGAGAATATACGACTGAATTGTGAGCTTGTTCACGTTTTCGAACGGGATCCGGTTATCCCTAAGGTATCGCTGAAAATAGCCCAAGCGTTCACCGTAGACGGATATGGTCTTGGGAGTGAGGTTCTTTGTTCGAATGTGAAATTCGAACTGCCTAAGCGCTTCCTGCATAGTCTTGTCATCGACATCAGCCAATAAATCCTTATAGTGGCACTTCATGATCAGACGCTCTTTTCATGGTTGTGACCCCCATGAAAGATGGCCAGCGAGTGGTTGTAACTCGCTGGCCTTTATGCCATTACAACAAACTTCAATACGCCCAGGAGGAATCGAACCCCCAACCTTCTGATCCGTAGTCAGA
>JAGVNY010000069.1 GCA_020053015.1 Candidatus Zixiibacteriota bacterium
CTACCCTTGGCTACGTAAGTCCGCTTGACTTCGATTCGAGAAACACACATGCTTAACAAACTGTCCACAAAACCGGGGGAAGACCAAACCCGACCTACTATCTAAAGATTCTTCGCACCGCTCAGAATGACCGCTCTCATGCAACACTACTTCATTGGTTTGGGCGGGCAACCGATCTTCTGAAGTGCCGCCGCAATTCTATCCACTGCGGCCGCATCGCTCACAGTCACTTCGACAGACTTGGTGGTCGAGTCAGCCTTAGCCGTGATGACGCCGTCGACTTTCGCGAGCTCTCTTTCGATTTTGGCGACGCAGTTCGCACAGCTTATCGAGGGAACATCAAATCTGATCGATTCCATGTGTCCTACGGTGCCGACTCCATACTGAATTCGTTGAAGTCGAACCAGTACCCGCTCTTGGAGACATAGTCGAGTTCAGCCTGCACCGTGGCGAGATGTCCGTCCTCAATCTCCACGAACCTCTGAAAGAGCCGTTCGCTGTCGGCGTCGAGTTTGCCGAGCAGGCTTTTGTAGAAGCTGCTTGTCTCGGCTTCAACGTCACGGATCTTCTTGAGCAGCTCTATCTCCGCGCCGAAGTCTTTGTCAGACATCCGCTTCTCGAGCTTCTCCACCCCCTGCCTGATCGATTGGGCGGACGGAACAGTCGTGTCCAGCCGCGCAACCGTCACCTTACCGGTCTTCTTCCACTCGTCCAGTCGAGATTCGAGATATTCAACATGGCGCTGCTCGTCTTCCGAGAGCACTTGCAGCATACGCTTGCCGGTTCCGTCCGCTGTCTTTGGTATTGACGCCCGATAAAGGTCCCGGACTTTGTTTTCGTACTCGAGAGCTGTCTTGATGGCTTCTTCAATTGTCATCCTTCCTCACTTTCTTTGCCGATATCGTCACCTCAATTGGGATGAATATAAGGCGGGGCATCGCCAATCCGAAAGCACAATCTGGAGATGACCGACTTCGGCAGAATCGGAACGTCAAAACGGACACCGCAGTGTGCGATGCCCGTTCATCAGGGAGAGTATAGTCAAATTACTGCCCGCGTTTGCCCAGCACAGCGTCAAACATGAATATCGCGTGGCTCGAGGCACCGATCATCTCGAGCTTCTGAGCCACTTCGCCAACCGAAGCTTCCTCCTCAACCTGCTCGCTTACGAACCAACCGAGGAAGTAGTGCGCCGGGTGGTCATTCTCGGCATGTGCCAGATCGACCAGCTTGTTGATCTCTGCCGTGATGAATTGCTCATGTTTCACAGCATCCTGGAACGCGGCGAGATGTGACGACCACTCTGTCTGAGGCTTCTCGAGGGCTGGAAGCACGACTCGACCACCTCTTTCGATTATGAAATCGACGAATTTGTTCGCGTGGCCCATCTCCTCGGCCGCCTGAGCTTTCATCCAGGCCGCAAAACCCTTGAAGTTCATCGCCTCGAAGTGAAGGGCCATAGAATGATAGAGGTGCCACGAAAACATCTCGTTCTTCACCTGGTTGTTCAGAGCATCAAGCATTTTCTTCGATAGCATTGAGTTTCTCCTTTCCGCACATTCTGGACTATCATCACTTGTGAATCTTCAATCTCAGTTCTATAGCATTCTGCTATAGTTTCCATTGTTAACCATGTTCCCCTGCAATAGTTCCGAACTTATCGCGATCGTATCGGGACGGCGTGGAGTAGCATAGCAGTACCAGCACAAGAAAGACAATCCAGATGAGCGATCAGCCATTCGATCCGGCCAGTTGCAGGAACCAATCGTCTTCAGGCCGAAAATACTCCTTGACTTGATCCTTGAGAAAGTGCAATGATGATTCCGAATCGGTAGAGTGTTCTCTTGGAAGCGAAATGGTCGGCCCGACTGCTTTACTGAGAGGTCGAAAGCTGTGAATCGTGATCTCAGCTCCATTTTGATTCGTTGGCTTAGCAACCGCGTAGGTGAAATAGCCGCCGGTATGTCACCGGATTTGCCGGTCGGTCGGTTCTCAGTCTCGATCTTGCTTCCTGCCGGGCAGTGCCGCATTGACTCGACCGCCTGCATACATCTCGGTGGGATTTCAAGCGTTAAATTGGAGTTGTGGTGGAGAAGGGAACTTTGTAACCGGGCCGCGTGGGGTACGACGGTCGGCAGCTCGAAGGAGGTTGGGCAGACGTGAAGAATTCCAAAGATTCCAAGCGAGCGGTGGGGCGGGTTGAAGCCGGACTTGATGGCTTGCCGCGAAGCGTCCTCGACAACTTGCTCGAGGGGTGCCAGGTGATCGGTTTCGACTGGAAGTATCTCTATGTCAACGACGCGGTCGCAAGACACGGACATGTTACAAAGGAGCAGCTCCTGGGTCGAACGATGATGGAAGTCTACCCGGGTATTGACGATACTGCTATGTTCCAAGTCCTGCGGAGCTGCATGTCAGAGCGGACTCCGCAATGGATGGACAACGAGTTTGTATACGCTGACGGATCGAGAGGTTGGTTCGAGCTGAGATTCGAGCCCGTACCTGAGGGTGTGTTGATACTGTCGATAGAAATCACTGAGCGGAGACAGGCTGAAGAGTCCCTGAAGCGTTCAAACCGTGCTCTCAGAGTGCTGAGCTTCTGCAACCAGACAATAATATGGGCATCCGATGAAGTTACGATCTTCAAGCGTCTTTGCGAGCTGCTCGTGGAGGATGGTGGATATGGACTTGCCTGGATAGGTCTGCTCGACAAGGACGTTGACGGTATGCAGAGGAGAGCTGTCTCAGCGGATAGAGAGAGCGTTGACCTTGGTTCGCTTAGCGTTGCTGCTTGCTCAGGCAGGGGTGATGGCTTGATGGCTGCCGAGCGGTTCGCATTGCAGGAGTGCAAGAGAGACAGAACTCCCACCAAGCAGGCCATGCTTGATGGCAGGGCCCTGTTTGCAGGAGATTCCGACCGGGAGAACTTCGATCAGAACTGGCAAGACGATATCGTCCAACTTGGATTCACCTCCTGTGTTGTGTTCCCGCTTCGCGAAAACGAGACGATCGTCGGTGCGCTGACTGTCTATGCATCAGATGCCGATGCTCTCGACGAAAGCGAGCGGCTTCTTCTAAGCGAGTTGGCATCCGACACCAGTTATGGACTGACAGTGCTTCGGGTCCGAGCGGCGCACGAGAAGATCGAACTGGCGTTGCGCGACAGCGAAGAGCGCTATCGCAATCTCGTGGAGAATCTTGACGATGCCGTTTTCGCAATCGACGAATTCGCCAAGGTGACTTACGTCAGCGGGGCTGTTTCCCGCTACGGCTTCTCACCTGAGGAGGTTGTGGGACAACCTTTCGCAAGATACATCCACGCCGAGGACCTTCAGGGTGTGGAGATGAGCTTCGCGGATACTCTCGCCGGTCGCCTCTCGTCGTATGAGTTCCGGTTGCTGGACAAGGCCGGGGAAGTGCATTATGTTCGAAGCTCCAGTCGGCCCGTCATCAAGTACGGTCGTGCGGTGGGCATAACCGGCGTGCTTATCGATTACACCGAGCAGCGCAGAACCGAAGAGCAGCTCCGTCTTGCGCAGAAGTTGGAGGCCGTCGGGCAGCTTGCAGGTGGAGTCGCTCATGATTTCAACAACATTTTGACAGTCATAAACAGCTATGCCAGCCTTGCCGTCGAGAACCTTCGCCCCGAAGATCCTATGCGCGACGACCTGGTACAGATCAGAGAAGCAGGGGACAGGGCTGCTGTGCTAACCCGGCAGCTGCTTGCGTTCAGCCGCAAGCAGGTTCTGAAGCCGCAGGTTGTCAGCCTCAACAGAATCGTGTCTGGGTTCGAGGGTATGCTCCGCAGGTTGATCGGCGAGCGCATAGAGCTCGTGACAAAGCTCGACTCTGATTTGAAGATGGTCAAGATTGATCCCGGACAAATCGAGCAGGTCATAATGAATCTCGTTGTCAATGCGCGGGACGCTATGCCCGAAGGCGGAAAACTTCTGATTGAGACAGGGAATGTGGTGCTGGACGACGAGTACGTCAGACAGCGGGCGACCGCGAAATCGGGTCAGTATGTAATGCTGTCGGTAAGCGACACGGGCTGCGGCATGGATGCTGCCACGAAGGCCCGGATATTCGAGCCGTTCTTCACGACGAAAGAGAGCGGCAAAGGCACGGGACTCGGTCTGGCTACAGTCTATGGCATCGTGAAACAGAGCCGAGGAGACATCTGGGTCTACAGCGAGCCGAATGTCGGCACGACATTCAAGGTCTACATACCGAGTGAACTGGAAGAGGTGGAAAGTTCGGAAGCACCTGCAATGCGCGAGCGACAGTGGGGTGGCTCGGAGACCATTCTCGTGGTGGACGACGAGGTGGCGATACAGAATCTTGCGAAGCGGATACTCGGCGCTGCCGGATATAATGTGAAGACTGCGACCGACGGCTGGGAAGCGCAAACGATCTGCGAGAATAACACGGATCAAGTCCACCTGGTACTTTGTGATGTTGTCCTGCCCGGGATGAGCGGCCATGAACTGGCTGCCCGACTCGAAAAGACCAACCCGGGGACGAAAGTGCTCTACATGTCCGGCTACACCGCCGATGCCATTTCGAACCAGCGTTTCGAAGCTCCGGGGACGGACTTCATCGCGAAACCGTTTACCGCGCAGGGTCTCACTCGGATGGTGCGCGAGGTACTTGATAGCTGACGGGCAGGTCTTGGCTGCTGCCTGCAGAGAACACAGCCGTCAACACACCGACCAGTGCGTTGACATCGCATCGATTTGAGTGCCGGCAGTGACGGTTTCATAGAGCTAATCGAAGTGTTGACAATGATCAGGTTCACAACCTAATTGGCTTGTCGTATCGCTCTCCGCAGCCGACTTCAGAGTTTGGCGCACGAGTGTTTATGGGAGGAGAAATGATGAAACTGCTGATCGTTGCTATCCTGCTTCTTGCCATTCCGCCAATGGTGTATTGTTCCGGCGATGATTCCACCGGGGTTGATTCCCTGGTGAAATCGAAGGGAGTGGTGAGTATGGAACTGAAGCTCATGTGCGATGCCTTCGCCGACAGCGCGATGATACCTGTGAAGTTCACTTGTGACGGTGCAGACATATCGCCGGCGCTGAAGTGGAGCGGAGTGCCCGCGAGCGCCAAATCGCTGGCGCTTATCTGCGATGACCCGGACGCTCCGATGGGAACATGGGTTCATTGGGTGCTGTTTAACCTGCCTGCCGATACCGCAGGATTGCCGGAGGGCTTGCCACAAAAGGAGATTCTCAACAACGGTGCGCGGCACGGCTTCACTGACTTCAAACGGTTTGGCTACGGCGGCCCGTGTCCTCCGAGCGGAACGCACCGTTACTTCTTCAAGCTGTATGCGCTCGACATCATGCTGGAGTTGAAAGGCAAAGTCACCAAGAGTCAGCTTGAGACTGCCATGAAAGGGCACATTGTCGCTGAAGCGGAGTTGATGGGAAGATATTCGAGGAAGTAAGTGACCTCGCGGGGCAATCAGATTCCGAAGGTCAGCATATGCCAGTTCAGAAAGAGGAGGGAAACATGGGAATGATGAAAGAGTTCAAAGAATTCGCGATGCGCGGCAACGTGGTCGACATGGCGGTGGGTATCATAATCGGCGCCGCGTTCGGCACTATTGTCAGCTCGCTCGTGAATGATGTGATCATGCCGCCTATCGGGTTGCTCCTCGGCAACGTCGACTTCTCGAATCTGTTTGTTGTCCTGCGCGACGGAGCTTCGGCGGGACCGTACATGTCACTCGATGCGGCCAAGGCTGCTGGCGCGACTACGCTCAGATACGGCGCCTTCGTAAACACCGTGATCAGCTTCCTGATCGTCGCCTTCTCTGTCTTCATGCTTGTCCGCGGTGTCAATAGACTCAAGCGCAAAGAGGAGCCAGTCGTCGCAGAAGTGACCACGAGGGATTGCCCGTTCTGTTTCTCGGCAATCTCGATCAAGGCGAAACGCTGCCCACATTGCACGTCGGATTTGGCGGCGTGAGCGAATCTGGTCTGCAGCGCGAAAGCCCTCTCGTCAGATGAGATTTGGCTTGCGGGAACTTGTCGGGCAGGCTACTTTGGCTGTCGCGACGATTTAGCGTCTGAAAATGCCCCCGTAGCTCACGCGGATAGAGCATCTGCCTTCTAAGCAGAGGGTAGCAGGTTCGAGTCCTGCCGGGGGTACTTGTTCTGAGTTTGGAGCCCTTTGGCGAGCAGATCGAAGGGCTTTTTGTATGTGGGGCAAAGGGTTAGTCCGTCCGCTGTGCAGTTCGATAGTACACAGTCAAGGAGTTTCCGCTTTTCTTGCGGTTCCTGCATTTTGTACAGTGAATACGCACGTTGCGCGAGTTCTATGATTCGGCTCCCTTCGTCGACGTAATTCCTTTCTGCGGTCTTCAGCTTGTCAATCTGCGCTTGAATCTGGTTTTGTTCACTGCGCATGCGATTAGAAACATCAGCCCAGTACCTCTCGTCAATTACCCCGTCCAATCGGTCTTCATATGCCTTGTCGAGCCGTTGCTGAAGGTTTTCATGCCGGGTTCCCAGCCGCTTGAGTTCAGTTTCTTTGAACGCCTTTTCGTCCCGGCGACTCTCCTTCAGAGCAGTGACAATCCATTCCGCAATTTCACTGTTGATTCGGAATCCCAGCAGGAGGTTTGCCAGTAGATCGTCAAGGACTTCTTCACGGACGTATGGCTGGTCGCACTTTCCTCTCGCGCTGGTGCAGTGGTAGTAAACGTACTTTCCCTTCTTGATTTCAGCAGTAATCTGACATCCGCACCGTGAACACTTGAGGAGCCCGGTGAAGGAGAAACATGTTTTCCGGGTCTTCGGCTTTCCGTCAATTCGCAAAGTTCGCTGGACAGAGTCATAGAGGTCCCTCGAAATCAGAGGAATATGATTCCCTTGGTATGTGCAGCCTTTCCAAACAAACTCACCATAGTAAAACGGATTCTTCAGAATCGACTCGACCATGCTCTTGGATAAACGTTTACCTGTGCGGCTTCGCAGTCCTTTAGAATAGAGCTTGTCGCGGACCTGAAACAGAGAGAACTTGCCAGTCGCGTATAGTTCGAAAAGACGTCGGATAAGGGGACCTTTATGAAAGTCAGGCTCGGTAAGCCGGGTGGCTGTGTTGTTTATATAGCCCAGCGGTGCCTGATGAGGCCAATCTCCTTGTTTCGCCTTCTCAAGCAGACCTTTTGTCACTTCCTCAGACAAGTTGTCGATGAAGTTCTTCGCCATCAGCATTTTGATACCATGTATGAACTTCGCGTGTGAACGACTGTCCTTGCTGATGATCTCGTTCTCCTTGACCAGATGGATCTCGAGGGCCAAATCCTCCAGAGTGACGTAATCTCGGAAATTCCTGTACAGTCTATCTGTCTTTTCAACGAGCACAATTTTCGTGTCTTTGTTCGATCTCAGCAGTTGCACCATCTCTCCGAATTTGGTTCTGCCTGCAGCCTTCGCGGTTTCGACGTCGGTGAACTCTTGTGCTATGGTCAATCCGTTCTTCTTGGCATAGGCCCTGAGAAGCTCCTGCTGGCAGGAATCGAGAATCCTTCCTTCTCTTGCTCCTTCGAGGAAACACGTGCGTAGATAACACACTTCACGTTCTCTCCCCCTTGGCTGCGAGGAGCTTCTTGATGTGGTATGTTTGAATCTTATTCGGCTCCGTGTGCCCATTCAGCCACCGGTTGACCGTTATGAACGCCACCCCGAGCGTCTCCGCCAGCTTCTCCTGGCTGATGCGGTGCTCCAATCGGTACTCTTCGAGCCGTTCAATCAGCGAGTTCATACGGTCATCATAATATAACATCTTACAACTCGCGTCAACAACTTTTTCGAGCTTTTCTCAGGATACTTTCGAGCGCCAGAGCCTCTGATTCCGTGATTCCTTCGGTCGAGTTCGGAGCGAAATCCATCCTGCTGATGACTTCTGCCACGCGGAACTGATCAAGCCTACCATAAGTCAGAATCGTGGTGCCTATGTACTCGTGACCCAGATTCTGGCTGACAGCTCTGAAGTCCTCAGGGGTTCGACAGTAGCTGAGTGCAAGATGGGAAGCTGCGTGCCTGAAAGAATGAGGATTGTAGTACTTCAATCCTGCTCTCGATGCACGGTTCCGCAAAATCTCACGGATGGGACCAGAACCTTTCCAAAACACCGGCTCAACGCTATTGGCGTTGAAAGTCAAGCTCACTGGGTTCTGAACGAGCCTGCTGCGCGGGAAAAGAGGGTCTCCAGCTCCGAAAAGCCGCTCTTTCTTCAAGTGTTCTGGCCAAGTCAGCACGCAGCTAAGCAGTTCTTCATCGAACTTCCAGAGATACGTTGTCATGGGCTTCCCAAACTTGGTTTGTACTCCCTTGCTTGGATGTTGAGAAACCTCCAGCTTCTCAAGTTCAAAGCATCCCAATGGCAGAGTCGCAACTGCTCTGTCTCGCATACCGCTAAGCAGCAGGAATGCGATCAGAGCTCTGTCCCTCTGGTCGATTTCCGTGAGCACGTCGATCGACGAGACGAGGCTCTTGACATATTCAAGCCACGGATAATCTCGGGATTTCGGAGTCATCAGTTCCCGCACCTTCTTCTTGTCCAGTGAAAGATACGAGACTGAGTCAAGCTCGATTCTCGACTTGAAGCCTGGCTGGGTCGAAAGCCACTGGAAGAATGATTTGAGATGCCGGAGTGTGTGATAAGCGGTCACATCGCCAGCAATGCCGTTGATTCTCGCTCTTTCGGTAAGCCACTCTTTGAATCTCACGGCTTTACTCTGATTGTATTTCGCGAAATCCTCGTAACAACTGAACTCCTCCCAAAGGCTGATCGCCCTTTCAATGGCAACTATCGTAGAATCAGAGAATCCTCTGGCTTCTCTCAGCCAGATGACGTAGGCTCGTTTGATTCGCTCGTTGTGGATATTTGCGGTCATGTCATTCGCTCCTCACTTAACACAATTCAAGACTGGTAAGCCGGTACGCTTTAGTCTTGGCTATTGACCCTCCATCGTCGCTTTGCCGTCAGTGCAATCTTCGCATGACACCACTGCAAATCGATTGAGTTTGCAGCCACAAACGATGCATATGCCTGTCCAGCTGACGATCATCTTTCCCCCACCGATTTCACGCTTCGTCGGACCAAGACTGACTATTTCCGGACGCGAGAACCTCGCTGACTTGCACCTCGGACAGTAGAATTGCCCCGGGCCAAGCGAGCAACTACACTTCTTTCTGAGTTTCCGCAGAAACGCCTTCACCACTTCACCCTTGAAAAGATAGGGCTTGCTACGCTCGTCAATTGGCTGGAGCCCAGCTGCGTGCCAGACTTGAATCGATCTCGAGTGTACGCCCAGCAACTTTGCCAATTCCTGAGATGTGTAACTCCGGTGACGGCGGATCAGCCTGATCCGGGTCGCGATTCTTCGCCTCATACCGCTCGCTCTCTCCGTGCCCATTCCTGAAGCAAGTCAAAGAACGCAGCGAGATTGGAACAGACTTGCTCATAGTCTGTCGCATCGAATCCAAGCCCAGCAAAGGAGTTCTGCACGACTGATGGTTCGCCGTTGGACTCTGCAGGATCTACCGCTTGGGGGGCTTTCTCGTCGCGTCGGTGACCGGACATATTCGAGCTTCGCTCCAGAAACTTCCAAGGTCCGGAAGGCGAGTCTGGCGCTGGAAGGACCTTCCGGACTGTGACCGCATTCGGTCAGTTGATCTCAAGGTCGCCAGACTCTCGAGCTTCCATATTCCTTCTGGTGAAAAATCACGGCGGGCTCGAAAAAGATGGATTCCGATGGGCGTACGGCCAATAACTCATTGGCTTGCAACGGAAAATTCTGTGTACTTTTTCGGGGAAAGACAGAGGGGACGGCTTGAATTATCTACGGTTGCTTCTTGGAGGGGTCTACGATCTTGAAGTGAGCAACGTATCCGGTGTCGCGCTCGTAGTCCGAAATCGGGTTGTCTTCAAGCCCGAAGAACACTTTGAGGGTCTGCCGGAGAAGGTTGACTCTCTTGTAAGCTCCACCCATCGCTCTTGGATTGCTCCAGTTCAACTTGCCTTCCCCATCAGCGAATTGCCACAGCAGATCCCACTGCTTGTTGAGCGCATTCTTCTTACGGTTGTCACAGAACCCCATTGCATAACCGGTGTAGGTGCGACTAAATGATCCGACCCTGATTCTCACGGAGTCCACTGAAACCATCTCGATCGTGATGGCTTTCCAAGACAGGTCTGGCAGGGAAGGAAAGCGCGCAACCACGGGCTTCTTCTTCGACCTGGATTTCGGCTGACCGATCACCATCGCCAGCATGGAGTCCGGATTCACCGTGCCATTTGCAATTGGCCTCGCGTGCTCCCTGATCTGCGTCTCGAGCACCGAACAGACTTGCCTGCCGTGTCGTTCGTGCAGTTCAAAGAGCTTCTTGGCCGCCTCTCCGGTCGTGAGCCCAAGATGGCGGAGGATATTGTGGGTCTGTCCGTACTTGGCGTAGAATCCGTCTATCCCGATTCTGGTCATGTCCTTTGCAAATCGCAGGTACGACTCTACCATCGTCCGACTTTCGGTATCTGTCAGAGGATCGAGCGGAAGTAGCGTTTTGTACGACGAGATCGGATCGAACTCAGCGACCTGACAGAATTGCACAGCAAATCGTCTGTCGATACACTGCGAGCAGACACCGCAGTGGGTATTGATCGGCTCGCCCGTTCGAACATGCGCGCAGCTGTTGGTTGATCCAATTAGTTCCTTCATTCCGAGATCGCACAGAGTCTGTACGACCTCTGCACGAGTCTTCCAGATGAACGGGTTTGCTACCCTGAAGTCCTTCTGGAGCAGTGCACCGAGCAGGTCTGCGAATCCATGAATGACCTTCGGGTGTGTGGATCGGGACGCACGCGCCCCTTGAAGCTGCTCAGATATTGGTAGGTTGAAGCTGACATAGCCGTTTTCGTAGAAGCTAACCTGGTTCAGACCGTGCACTTCGGCGACAACTGCCGCAAGCATAACGTACAAGAACGAGCGACTCCGCTGACTCGTGTCTCTTGTGAGGCGTTCACCTTTGTTCACCCACACAGGCACATGCAGCACTCTATACTGATGGTCCGTGACGCTCCGGAACTCTTCGAGTAGTTTAAGCTGTCTTTTGCACAGCTGAGGAGCTGGTCTGTGACTCACCAGGACGACTCTCCGGCTATTCTCAATCGTTGCCTGACACAGGCCGGTGAAAGAGTCCAGTCCGCCTGAAAACAGCATCACTTCGTCCGCCTCAAACCACGGCCTTCCCTCGTCGAAGTCGAAATACTGCTGAATGGGCACGTCTTTGCACAACTGCCTGAAATGGAACTCGTAGAAGTCATCGGACAGGAAGCTAAGCGTTGATCGAAGAAGTTTCCCAACTTCTTCCGAATTCCAAATATCCGGGTTCCTCACGGGAATTTCGAACCGGAAATCCCTCCTCCAGTCTCGGCCTTCGTGCGGAAGCGTCTTGCCTCCCCTTGAGACTGCTTGGTCGGCAGAATAGACATAGCTACCGACTTCAAGCATGTCCAGAAGCAAACTTGGAATATCCTTGGAGATTACCTTGCTGATGTTCTCCAATTTGAGATGAACGTTTTCCAAATCCGGAAAGGTGCTGAGCCTGATAGGTCTTGAGCCGTCTGGAGGCTTCCCAGTCGGGCCGTCGGGGCCGCACCATATCCAGTTAGTCCTAACCACTCTGGACAGCACCCCTTCTGAATTCGCTTCTGATCTTCTTGAAAGCTACATGGGCGAATCGTGAGACAGACTCTTGCGACAGCCGTTCCTCATCTCTGGCGTTGTGGAACCAGCCGGGTGTGAACTCGTCGGTGATCCTGACCGTCTGTCGTATGTAAGTCTCGAAAGCCGTATTGAAGTCTGTATGCACTTCTATGTTCGCAAATGCTTTGCCCACCCCCACATGGTTGGACAACTCTCTGCTGAGGTAGTAGCTCAGATACCTGTTCGTGAAAGTCACGAAGAACTCGTGCATCGTGTACTGAAGCCCCTTCCCCGTGAACTCACTCTTGATTGCTTCCTCCACCTGTGGACCAGACACAGTGAATATGTTGTGAGGCCCCAACATCGCCTCGCGAGTCATGACCTCGATGAAGGAGTTCTTGGCAATCTCAGCCAAGTCGGACTTTGATCTCAGAGAGGCAAGCGATTTATCTGCGCGATCGCCGAAGCTCATCGCGTACTCGAAAAGAAACGCATCTCTGTCAATGGCGAATCCCTTGGACCGCAGGGCGTCGGTTGCTTCCCCTTCCTGGAAAGCATCTACCAGGTCGAAGATTGTCGTTAGAACGCGGGTGAATCCTTCATCGTAGGGGACTCTCTTGAGACCGGACTCAGCGGCATGCAAAGAGGCTCTGACGATTTCGGGAACTTCTGCACACTGCGAAAGCAGCTCCATCACCTGCTTCCACCGCACAGTCCGCGGGAGTGTGCCTAATCGCAAATGACCCATTGTCCTATTCCTCCTCAGTACGGAATTCTGAGGCCAAGAACGGCCAAAGGCAATCATGTATTTCGAGTGCCCCGGAACAGGGGGCACTAATGATCAGTGTCTACCTGGTTTTCGCACGACGACGCTCTGGCTCAGTCTGCCCGGTGCGTTTACCGGCGTTTACGCGACGCTTCCGAGTAGTGGCAGAAGCGTCCGCAGTCAATCTCTGCTCACGTATTCGCCTGAGAAGCTCTTCCGCTGGCTCATCATTCGGATCTTGAGGCACGAGTTCTCCGCGAAAGGCCTTTGCGAGAACCGACTGAGTGAGCTTGTCTACATGGGCTTTGGCTTTAGTGTACCGCACTTCGATCTGATCGGCGAACGCAAAGAATGCCTCGACGCGGCGGACGATTTCTTGTTGCTCACTATGCGGAGGAATCGCCACTGGGAACCCTCGCATGTCCTTGATGTAGATGGCTTGCTGCGCCGTCGAGCTGGATCGGGAAATCAAAGCGGCCAGGCTGTAGGGATTCTTCAGACAGAATTCAATCAACCGGGGCATCACCAAGCTGCGATCAGGCTTGAACAGCAGAACACTCCCCATGAGACAGAAAGTCTCGTCAGTCTGAACCAGGCAAGCCCTGCCAACAGTGGCGCCGCGACTGACAACCAGGATGTCTCCCTTCTCGGGATTGCAGCGAGCGCGGGATTTGCGTGCGACTTCGTCACTGACAAACTTGGTCGCTGAGAAATCCAGGAAGTCATCGCGAACATCTTTGGCTGAAAGCAGAGGCACACCCTCGTGAGAAAGCGGCGGTGTCAGGTGTTCCCCGTCTGTTATTTTCGTACAGATTCGGTCCAAGCATGTAAGAATCCATGAATCGGGGATTTCGTGAAGTGCAGACTCGATATCCTTACCTGTCGCATCGTTGGACAGCCTTTCGATAACAGCAGGCGCGTGCCGCGTATCTGGCTGCCCTGCCCTCCAATCCTCCGTCAGCCTGCCTGAGCATGCAGCGGCAAGCACCGACTGACGGAATCGTTTCAGCAGCAGCGGAATCTTCTCCAGTCGCTTCTGGCAGGCGTCCACTCTGCCCAGCAGCTTCTCAAGCTTCGCGACAATGCGGCGCTGCTCAGGAAGTGGTGCGAGGAGCACACTGAGTTGCTGCAGGTCCGTTTTGCTGATGGCGGTGAAAGTCGAACCGGTACCTTGTCGAGAAAGCCAATTCTCAATGCTCCTAAGGAAGTAAAAGAGGTATAAGCTGGGGATTTCTCCGAGCGGCCTAATAGCTGCCAAACCTCGACCGATGCAGGACTTTTCGCGGCATAGATTCGAAGGGCCAACAGGTGCACGAACCGAAACAAGAATGTCGCCCTCTTCAGCAACCTTGATGGGACGTGAACAGTGCTTTGCCGGTTCTGGGAAAAGGTGTCCGAATTCTGCTTTGCCCTGATAGAATGGCAGTCCTTTGCCTTCACTGTTGTAGGTATTTGACGGGGGCGACTGCCCCATGATCAGTTCCGCAATTGCGCCAAGTTCGGTTCTTGCCCAACCTTGCGGAAGCTCGCTCACGTCTCCACACCCTCTTCCTTTTCCACCAGTTTGATGATTTCCCGCAGTTCATCAACGACAGCTTCGAGTTCGGTTATTGCATCTGCAGCCAAGTCCTGTGGCTCAGGGAGATCATCGGAGTCTTCCAGCGATTCATCTTTGAGCCAAGTGATGTCAAGCTTGTAATCTCGTTCTTTCACTTCACTGATGTGGAATTTGCGGAAGCGTCCTGCTTCACCAAGGTCCTTGCGCTTGCTCCGTCCGTTGGGGTCGGTTCCGTAACACGATTCGAACTCCGCAAAATGTTGCTCAGACAACGGGCGTTCCTTCTTGGTGATTCCCGGCACATTGGATCGGGCATCGAAGATCCATACATGCTCAGTGGGCAGCCCTTTCTGAAAGAAGACGACATTCGCTTTCACCCCCTGGCTGTAGGGAGTGAAGGTGCCGCGCGGAAGGCGCAGGACTGTGTGAAGGTTGCAGTCTTTCATCAGAATCTCAAACACTTCCCCCGCCTTGCCTTCGAAAAGGCAATTGTCCGGCAGCACAATCGCCGCACGTCCACCGGGCTTCAGGATGGTAAGAACGTGCTGAACGAAGTTCAACTGCTTGTTGCTGGTCTCGATCGTGAAATCATCGCGAGTGGGAGCCTGGTTTGCGCCCTTCGTGCCAAATGGGGGGTTAGTCAGGATCACATCAAAGCGCCTGCTATCGGGGACATCGTAGATCGAATCACCGAGGCTGATTTCCGGCTCCAATCCATGCAGAAAGAGGTTCATCAGGGCGAGTCTTCGAGGACGCTGGACAAGGTCGGTACCGAAATAGGTGCGATCCTTGACTCGCTCAGCAAGTTTCCGATCCATCGCACCGCCCTTGGTCTGCCCAACCAGCCACTTGTAGGCTTCAACCAGAAAGCCACCCGTGCCGCAGGCGGGATCACAGATCGTAAACTCCTTATGAGTCCGAGGGTCCGGTTTCATGCACCTTACAATGGTTCGGATCAACTCGCGCGGTGTGAAATACTGGCCTGCACCCTTCTTGCCCTCATTAGCTGCCTTTTCCAGCAGTCCCTCAAACGCCTCAGCCTTGATATCGATATCAAGAGCAGTCCATTCTGTTTCATCTATCAGGCCAATGATCTTCTTCAGGTTCACAGGATTGGTGAAGCGAGAAATCGCGCCCGCAAAGATGTCGCCGAGCATTCCGGTTTGCTTGCCGAGAGTTCGCAACACATCCACATACTGATCTGCGAGCTCCGTGCCTGAATGGCTTGAGAGTC
The DNA here is from genome assembly GCA_020053015.1 of Candidatus Zixiibacteriota bacterium. Classification (GTDB taxonomy): domain Bacteria; phylum Zixibacteria; class MSB-5A5; order JAABVY01; family JAHJOQ01; genus JAGVNY01. The sequence goes on from JAGVNY010000069.1 coordinate 15,278, forward strand.
TCGGCCAATCACATCCCTTTGGCAGATCGACGCCGCGCTCATCGGCCATCTTGATGAAAAGCAAGTAAGTGATCTGTTCGATATAGTCGCCATAGTCGATTCCGTCGTGCCGCAGTGTGTGACAGAATCCCCATAGCTTCTGCGCAACGTCAGTCATGCGGCCACCGCCTCGTTAAACGCCCTGATAAGTTCACTAAGGTGTCCATGGAAATCCTTGTTAGCTCGGTTCCAGCCACCGTGTAGCGATAAAACTGGTACAGTGTCAAAGTCTGCTGCATCGATCGACAAATTCTCGGTCAAGTGATTTTGGATACGTCCCAGCCATTGCATCTGCTCCGGCGTGAACGACCGGCCAGCAGTCACCTTCTCGATAGCGAATTTGACTCTTTCTTCGGCAGTAAGAAGTGGCTTCTCCTTACTTGCGGCGTGTTTGATCATAGAGATAATGTCCACCAGCGCCTTCTGATAGTGAATCCGGTGCGCTCTCTGCAGGTTTTCTTCAGTGAACCGAAGGTGGGACGATGCGAGCTTTGTCCTCAGCTCGGTGAGTGCCTCCGTGTTCCAGTCCTTCGGACTATTGAGGAGGATTCGAATCCCCTCGATATGATCCGGGTTCTCCTGCACGAAGCGGGAGAACGCCTCAAGGTAGTCCTCAGGCTTGTACTCTCTTCCATCTGCTCCCCGAACGAGCCAGCTCGAAAAAACCGTATCCTCCGCATCATAAGCCCTGATGAAAACTCGAGGCGGTCTGGGATAATGAAGCAGCAAGTTCTGGAAGTTCGGATCTCGCAAGATGGCCATGGTTCCCGTGAAGTCCCTTTGAAGCCGTTGAGGCAGCTCCTTCGCAAACGAAGACATGTCACCAGCGGGTATGTAGGCAGCGAACATCTCCCGCGCATCACCGGACATCTCTTTGTTGATTCTCTGAAGACGCTTGACAAGACAGCGCGTATTGTATTCCCGGTCACGATTGTTCCAGATGTCCTCAATGATCTCGATGATCGTGCGGCTTTCTTGCTGAAGAGGCTCTTCGGTAATCGACGTAGCCTGCCTGAAGTACTCAAGCAGCGTGCCGTCAAAGCAGTCGAACACGGTGAAGTGGGACTTGTCCGTATGGAGCTCGCCTCTTCGAGTACCGCGCCCGAGCATCTGCTCAAAGAGAATTCGAGACTTGACGGGTCTGAGGAATACGATGAACTCGAGGTCGGGTATGTCCACACCTGTCGAGAGCATATCAACTGTCACCACAATTCCCGGCATGTTCCGGTTTCGGAATTCTCTGATTCGCTGAAGAGGACGGTCAACGGTTCCGGTAATCTTCCTGACGAATGCATCGCCTTGGCCGAAGACATCTCTTGCCAGCTCAACAAGCTGGTCAGCGTGGGATGTATGTGGCAAGTCATTCACCGCAAAGATCAGCGTTTTGGGGAAACGCCCATACAACTCCTCATGCTCATGAGCGTACCGTCGAATCTCTTCGAGGATTCTCTTGTTCGACTCCGGTGCAGTAGCTTTCTCTTCAATCTCTGCTGCGTCAAACTTGCGTTCATCCTCAAGCATGTCAAGCTGCTCGACTCCCGTGGCCGGATTGACAACTCCGACTTGGGCACCTTCGCTAAGGAAGATGCCATTCATTCGAACATCGGACTTGATCGATACCACATCATAGTCCACGAGAAAGCCTTCACGGACCGCACGTTCATAGGTGTATCGGAAGGGGATTTCCTTGAAGTAGCTCGTTGTGTGCGAGGCTGGAGTTGCCGTAAGACCGATCTTGATGGCATCAAAGTGATCAAGCGTCTGGCGCCAAGTCGATAACTCGGCAGCTGTATAACCTTGATGGCATTCATCAGCTACGATCAGATCAAAGGCGTGAATCGGGATGTTGATCCTGTCAGCGTCTTCTTCTTCGTTCTCATCGTCGCCAGCCGTGAACATTGACTCGCGACCGAAGAGATTGATTGTCATTCGCTGAATTGTGCAGACATATACGAAGGCGTGGGATGGCTGAGGATTAGTCAGATAGGAAGTCGGCAGCACTTTCGGATCGAATCTCTCGTCCGCATCGAAGTCCTCTCGATGAAACCGCTGGCTGTAGACCTCATAAATGTTGTCGAATTTCAGATTGGGCTCAGCCTCGAACGATGCGAAGGTGCGCACCGCTTGCGCCGCCAGAGCTCTGCGATCGACAAGGAAGAGGACTCTTTTGGCAACACCGGACTTCATCAGCCGGTATATCTCATTGGCCATCATGAAAGTCTTGCCCGTGCCCGTCGCCATTGCGACCAACATCTCACGCTTTCGATTTGTGATCTCCGCTTCAATCGCCTCGTTTGCTTCGATCTGGTAAGGACGCAGCCTCGGATGATTGTTTGGTTGATTCTGAAGAGCGTCGCACGCCCTGTTGAGGTCTCGCAGAAGCATCTCAGAAAGTGCATCCGGAGTGTGGAAACCCGATATTGTGTGGGAGCGATTGAGCGCATGCCGGATGTCGTGGTGCCAGATGATCTCGCCGTTTGTCGAGTAGAGAAATGGCACCCGGAAGCCGTCAAAGTTCAGAGGATTAGATTCGCAGCCGTGAGAATAGCGTTCTGCTTGGGTCAGTACGCCTTGTGGGCTGCGAGTAACCTTCTTTGCTTCGACAATTCCGAGTATGCGGCCGCTTGCGCACAGAGCATAATCTGCTGGGCCGTTGGCGGTCTCATACTCTTCGATAGCACAACGGTCATACGAGTCCAAGGAGCGGCTGGAATCAAACTTCGCAAGCTTCCATCCGGCGATCCTCAGCTTCGGATCGATTCTCTGCTTGCGGGTCAGCCATTCCCCTTCAGTACGGTCGCTCATGCGTACCCTCAGCAACGGTTAAGTGTCATAATAATAGGAAACTGGCGCAGTGAAACAAGAATTGATTTCATTCCTGCGTGGAAGTCTGCACTCTTGCGAATCTTGACGGCCTAAGGTGACTGGTCAGAATCTCGAATTCCGGCGAGAGTTTTCCTTGACTATCGTACCCAAACTGGGTAAGATTGTACCCAAAATGGGTAACAAGGCGGATCGATGATCTCTGCGCTTTTTCCAAAGACCAAAAGGAAGCTGCTTGCTCTCTTCTTCCTGAATGCGGATCGGGAATACTACTTCACCGAGGTTGCGCGCCTTACAGGGACGCGCCAGGGAGCAGTGCAGCGTGAGTTGAAGACGCTCCTGTCGGCGGGTCTGCTGAAGGGCGAGAAACGCGGACGGCAGATATTCTACTCGGTCAATCAGGACAGCCCCATCTTCCCCGATCTGCGAAACATCGTATTCAAAACATTCGGGGCTGTAAACCAACTCAGGTTGGCTCTTGAGCCGCTGATAGATCAGATTCGCGTAGCATTTGTCTATGGGTCGTTTGCCAGAGGTGAGGAAACTGCGAAGAGCGACATTGACGTGTTCATTGTCGGCAAAGTCTCTCTGGCGGATGTTGTCTCTGCCTTGTCCACCGCCGAGAAACAGCTTGATCGTGAGGTCAATCCGAGCGTGTACACAGAGCGAGAACTCAGGGAGAAATACTCGCGCAGAAACCATTTTGTGAAATCGGTCGTAGAATCCGAGCAGACATTTCTAATCGGGTCGGTTGATGAGCTTAGAGCAGTGGTTAGAAAATAGGTGGATTCACGAGCACCAGACCAGCGCTGAAGAAATCCGTTCGCTGTTAAGCAGCGCCGCGGAAGATCTTCGTGGCGCAGAAAGCGCGGAAGTCGCTGCCGGTTGGCGTCTCGCGATGGCCTACACGGCGAGTCTCCGCTATGCGCGGGCCGCATTGGCTGCTGCGGGGTACCGTTCCGGCCGTGAACGGGAACACGAGCGCCTGATCGACTCGCTCGGCTTCACGATTGATTCAATTGATCCTTCGACAATCCGATTGCTTCACACGATCAGAAAGAAACGCCACGCTGCAACGTACGACTCCATTGAGTTGGTATCCGACTCAGAGGCCGAATCCGCGCTCAAACTCGCGCGAGAATTGGGGGAGATCGTCCAGAGCTGGCTCGAAGCAAAACACCCGAGCCTCATCAAATAGTCTGCGCTGAACTACCCCTTATGTCTAACGCGCTCTGAAGACCGTATCTGATCCCGGTATCCTCAAGATGCCTTTTCTCTTGTATTAGTGATGAAGTCAGCTTACATTTGCGGATGTCACAGAGGTTAACGAACATCGCTCGTGGCGGGTGATTGCCGGCACACAGAATACTTGCCGAGTTTCTTGTGTTCACTATGAGAAAGCTCCCTGGTGTATTGCTCGTTCTCCTGACCTTTGCGCCTGCTCTATTTGCGGTGGAGCGTCTTGAAGTCGAGTGGGATCGCGATCCGGATTATCTCAGATATGTAATCGAGGAGATTCGATTCCATCCGTCTGGGGCCTTCAGAAAACCGATCGGCTCTTCTAATCTTGTTGTCAAACCGAAACGCAGAGCTTTCGAGCACGGTCTATACGTCAATGCTTGGAATCAGGATTACACGAAAACGGATGATTTCGCACAAGTCGAATTCGCGGAATATCCGGCCTTTTCTGCAACCAAGGGTAATAGCGTGTCGCTGGCCATCAACTACATGGCTGTTTATGAAGACGTCAAGCTCGGTCGAAGTGCCGTAGTGGGTACTGGAGACAGGAATGACTCATCTTTTGTCTTTCGAGTGAGCCCAGGTCCTGAGAAGACTGAATACAAATGTGTGGCCACCGGGATGGATCGCACCGGAGATGGGCAGTGGACAACTGACTCACATCTCTGTGGGCTGGTGGACTACGACTTTGATGGGGTTGATGAGCTGTTTGTTAACGTGGTTCCCGGCAGGGACCTTAGTCCTCGGCTGCTCGTCTGTTTAGAGCTGCCTGACCTTGACGTGGAATGGAGCCTCTCCGTAGCATCGGGCACTGTCGGACACTTAATCCAATCCAGCCAAGATTCGGAGAGACCATTTGTAATGTTTGTGACGTGTAGTCCTGGACACGGTGCGGCCGATACATGTTTCTCCGACAGATTCCAGTATGTTGTAGACGTCAATCACATTGGCAACATCACATATAAGAGAGTCGTTGGAAGATACGGGGAAATCCCCTCGTCGTTGGTCACGGCTGATAGTGCTTCTTTCTACCTGACGCACGGCTTTCCCCTTGAGTATGAAACAGAAGTACCCGAATCTGTCGTATCAGTTCCGCAGGTTTCCCGCATTGATTGGTCAGGCAATGTGATAGAGTCGGTTGATCTTCCGGAGAAACCGTCACACTTATGGGTTTCTGATTACGGGAATGATGGAAGTGCAGACTTGTTCACTTTGTCACAGAGTGGCACCGTCAGGATCTTCGATTCTCGTTTGCGATTAGTCGCCGGATCCGAAGAGACCGAGCTACGTGCGTATGTGGGAAGGCTCGATTCATGGTACGATTCGAAGCAGGAAGTCTTCGTCATGGTCTCATCGGGCGAAACAGGCTTCTACACCAGAAGACTCGAGAAGCTTGCGTCCTTGCTGGCAGGTGAGTTTGGTTGTATCGAGGCGATCGAATTGGATTCGGTAGGACGGCTTGCTGCATTCGTCGCATCCGGAACAACCGGCGAGTTCTTCGGTCGTGTCAGACCAAGAAGGACTCTTGAGTACTTGAAAGTGTTCTACTTTGAATATCAAGACTACATCGTTGCTATTCTTCCATCGCTGCTGGTCGGCCTGCTCGTAGTCAACTTCTTCAGGGGTCGAGTTACAAGGCAGAAGCGTGAGATTGAGGCTGTGCACAGAGAGCTGGCTGAAACCCACGAAGCATTGAAGCGAGCACAGCAGACGATCATTGCTCAGGAGAAATACCGACAGGCCAAGGACATTGCGGGAGGGTTTGCGCATGAGATTCGGAATGCACTCTTCCCTGCTGACAGTTCGATGACAAGGCTCAGGAGCATGGGTGATTTTTCAGAAGCAGATTCTGAGCGTGTGAATTGCCTATTGTCCGCGGTAGACAGCTCGATAACGCGGGTGATCGATCTAACCAGCCTCATCTCGCAATACACCAAGCTCGACGCCGAATTCCGGCCAGAACCTGTTACTATTGCGAAGGTCATTGCTGAAGTAGTTTCGTGTAACCAGATCGAGCTTGACGAAGCAGGAATCGCTGTAGAGATTTCAGGCCATCAGGACGCTGTATGTGAGGGGAATGTTAAGCAGATGTTCATCTTGTTCAACAACCTGCTTCGCAACAGCATTGATGCCTTGACAGGAATCCAGGCGCCGAGTATAATCTGCAATTGGAGAGTCAGTAACGGACTTCTTGAGGTTTCATGGTCCGATAATGGGGTAGGCATCAAGGCAGAGGACTTACCTCGGATATTCGACACATTCTTCTCGACAAAGCCCAGCAAAGGTACAGGTCTTGGGCTTTGTATTGCCAAGAAGATTGTCGACCTATACCGCGGAAGCATCACTGCATCGAGCGACCAGATGTCGGGAGCCAGATTTGACATAAGGCTGCGACTCTGGAGAGATGAGCAAGAATAACTACACCGGACTGAGGTTTGAGGAAACACTGTGTCTGACAACGGCAAAGCTACCATTCTGATCGTCGACGATGACCAATATGTCCTCGCAGCTCTGATGCAGTTGTTTTGTGACGACTACAACGTGATTCTCGCATCCTCTGGCGCTGAAGCGATTGAAGTAGTCAGGATGGGGAAGCAGATATCTGCTGTCGTGATGGATATCAAGATGACTCCGATGGATGGGCTGACTGCTGCAAGACATATCTTAACGATCGACTCGACTATCCCTGTGATCTTCCATACTGGCTACCCTAGAGAGTATAATGAACAACAAATCGATGCTGCCGAGAAACCGTTCGAATACGTTCAGAAAGGTAGATCAAGCCAGCAGCTCATAAGGGCTGTCAGAAATGCGGTTGAGACGAGTCTGCTGAGGAGAAGCACAGTTGAGTTGTCACGGTATGCCGCTAACAACTTCGACATCATAGGCCGCTCGCCAGTCATGCTTGAAGTTTATAGGCTCATTCGAAGAGTGGCTCCCACTGAGGTGAAAGTAATGATTCTCGGCGAGACTGGTACTGGTAAGGAGCTCGTTGCGAGGGCAATCCATAAGCTGAGCGCGAGGAAGGACAACCGTCTTGTGATCTTCAACTGTAATCACAAGTCAGCAGACCTTGTTGAGTCAGAGCTTTTCGGACATGTGAAAGGTGCTTTCACGGGAGCGATCTCGGGTCGTATAGGGCAGTTTGAGTACGCCGATGGGGGTACAGTCTTCCTGGACGAGATCGGTGATCTCGATATCACAACGCAAGCGAAGTTACTTCGTGTGGTTGAGACGGGCGAATTCAGTCGGGTTGGAGCCCATGATGTGAGTGTTACTAATGTGAGAGTGATCTGCGCAACTCATAAGAGTCTTGAGGGATTGGTTTCTGAGGGCAGGTTCCGAGAAGACTTGTACTATCGGCTCAAAGGTGTGCAGATTCTCATGCCGCCATTGCGCGAAAGACGCGAAGACATACCTCTGCTCATAGGGAAATTCCTCGATCGCTTCACAATCGAGTGCGATATGCCGCCCAAGTACTTCGATCCCGATGCAGAAGCCGTATTGAGGAAATTCGACTGGCCCGGCAATGTCCGCGATCTCGAGCGGGCGGTGGAATCGCTGATCGTACTCACCGATTCAGACGTGATCATTGTGGGCGATGTCCAACGCTATCTACATCTGATACAGGATGCAGTCTCGGACAGTTCAGAAGGTGTGATTCCTCTTCCGGTTCGGGTTCGTGAGTTCAAGCGAAAGTGCATCGAAGACGCCTTGAGCCAGACAGGTGGCAACATCAGCGAGGCAGCTCGTCTGCTTGGGGTAGATCGAGCCAATCTTGGGCGGGATATCCGTGCTCTCAACATTGCACTCGCAAGTGGTTCTGCCTCTTAAGTAGGTCATTCTGACATCTGATACCCGTCGCATGTGAGTCACGGTGACCTCACAGCACTCATCTCGCTCCGATCTGAACTTCTCATAATCTCTTTCACGACTTAGGCTTCACGAGCTGCTACTGCCCGCTCAACGAATTGGCACAGGCTTTGATATCACTAATAAGGCAGAAGGAAACAAGCAATGGCACATGACATCTCAAACAGGAGGAAGAACGAGGAAGAAAGACTGGAGGGGATTATCCCAAACACGTACCGTGAAACAACCCAGATTGGAAGGAGAAGAAGCCGTGTTCGAAAGATTCACTTTGACTTGGAAGGCCACGCTCTTTGTGGCAGCGATAGCAATTCTATTCGCAGGTAGTTCATTTGGACAATTGACTCCATTGCATGAGAACTGGGAAGATGATGCTGTGCTACCCAATGTCGACTGGGGAGTTGTGGTGCAGAGCAGCGGAACAACCTATCCGTTCATTGAAGATTTCGGCAACCCTGGCAAGAGCCTAAATATGGGCGGTACCGGTGACGGGCATAAGGCCCGAACCTACCATAAGACATTCCGACCGGACTATAGTTTCGGACTCGTTACGGAGTTCGATGTGTATCTCTCGGGAAGCGGGTCACATTACACTGACGCGCAGGTGCTTCTTTCGACATCACCTGATGACTTCGACGCAGGCACGACTCTTCTCATGTGGTTCAACAAGTATAGTAGTAATCAGCGCAGAGTATGGATGTGCTTGTACTCTTCAGATCCCGAACACGATGAGCAGTTGATCTTGTCCGATGCTTACATCAGTGACACATGGAACCATGGAAAGGTGGTAGTTCGACCAGACCAGCGTGTCGAATTCTATGTGAATGATCTGCTACTCTGGACTTCAACCAAGACAATCGATCCGGCGAATGCCACAAACACTTACCTGTGTATAGAGGGCCAATCGTACAACGGCCCAGCGCGGCTTGATAATCTACTGGTCACCGGAGTGCCTGACACCCTTCGCATCGGGCGTCCTGCGTACCAGTCTCAGATACTGCCTGCATGCGTTAGAGTGCCTGTCTACCTCTACAACTATCGTCCCACAGCCGCTGGCAGATTTCCTCTTACATACGACTGGGATTCCGATCCGGATTCCGTCAGCTTTGTGAACACACGACTCGAAGGAATGGACGTTTTGCTGGCCAATATCGATCCGACTGAGAACGTGATTGATGTGATGTTTGTTGCCGATTTCGGACCAGGCTATCTCCCGCCCGTCGACGCGAGCTCTGCAGACATACCGATGTTTTGGGTCTACCTAAGTCTGGACTGCGACTTGCACGGAATGTCGTTATCGCCTCCGGAAACCACCACCGTATGTGCTGTGGAGGATTGTTTCGGCGTGAGAACCGTCGATACATATGCGCTAATTTCAGTACCTGAGGTTGTCTCTAATAGCCTTCTCGTGAAGAGATACATGCCGGGCGACGTTAATGCGTCTGGCAACAGAGACATAGACGACATAGTGTATCTGATTCACTATGTATTCACCGGAGGCCCTGAACCGGCGATGTGCCTTATGGTCGGTGACTGCAATGGAGACTGCAGTATTGACATTGACGACATTATGTGGCTGATCGATTTCATCTTCCGGGCCGGTCCGCTACCCGTCGATGGATGCTCCGTCAAGTCGAGTCTGGCGAAAGCTAGTATCGGAACGGCAGACATTATAGTTGCATCATGGAGAAAGGCTGGCCGAAGTGGGACCTCTCTCTATCTTGATGCCGACAGAGATGTTCGTGGCCTGCAGCTGGAATTCGAAACACACGGGGATGTCGCGAACCTGAGCGTCTCATCGACACTTGAAGGCGTGCAGTTGTTCTCAGGCTGGGTTGACGGGCGGTTCAAGGTTGGGTTGCTCGATGTGCAGGGTCAGGCGTTGATCCCTGCTGGCAAGAACGACATCGTCACATTCAGCTACACTGGCGAGGGCGATGTAGAGCTTGTCAAGACTATTGCTGTGGCAAAGGGTGGCGGTCATCTTGACGTGACCGTCTCAAAGGATGCTTCAACAGCGACTCTACCGATTGACTTTTCTCTCGACCAGAATCACCCCAACCCGTTTAACCCGTCAACGGAGATTAGCTTCAGCCTGCCGGTGGCATCCAACGTCCGGCTGGATGTCTTCAACATCATGGGTCAAACGGTCGCGACTCTGGTCAATGGCAATCTGCAAGCAGGCAAACACAGCGTGGTTTGGAACGGCAAGTCATCTGCCGGAGAGACAGCTGCTTCAGGAGTCTACTTCTACAAGATCGAGGCGGCAGGCTTCACGGATGTTAAGAAGATGCTGCTGATGAAATAGCGCGGGAAACGTCCTGGGGATAGAGACAGGGGCCGGGTTGTATCCCGGCCTCTGTGCTGCGATGTCTCGTCGCGGCACCAGTGTCTGATACTGGGAAACCAACGATGATTGAGGCGACGGGAGTTGCGAAAGAGGCTTCAGTTCTGATTCGCTCTTGCCTCTGTGATCACATCTTCGGATAGAATGAAGCTTCTTGACGCTCTGTGCTGCGGCAGATATATTCTTGCAGGCTTGATTCCAGCCAGCGACTTGTAATATGTTCTGGGCTGACAGGTGTGCTCTTATGACGACCGTTCTTGCCCAGGCTGAATTGAGACCCTCAGCAGTTGAGAAACTCGTTCGAGAAGGGTTGCTCATTGATCCCGATCCACGAAAGAGGGGAGATCGTCCGCCGGTTTCTCCTTGATCCTGCCAGCGAAAAAGCGTTCCTGTCCTTCTTCAGCATCTGCCACTCTATTGCCAAGGGGGAACTGCAGTATCTTCGCCAGAGAGGAAACGTGCATCTTCTGAGGTGTGCTGATCGAGGAGAATCGATTGAAGCTGTGGCGTGCAGTTGTCTTGGTGATCTCTTCGCGCGCGACAGATGCGGGAGGTATTACAGACTGCCTGAAGGTCTTCATGATCTCGGGGTTGATGACTTTGAGAGAATCGACACAAGCTTGTTGTACCTTCGGATCGAGAGTCTAATCAAAACACATGCATATCAGTCTCTTGCGAAAAAGGCCGGGCGTGAAGACCCATTGGCAGTAGCTCTTCGGAACAGATTCAAGAGCATACTGCGCTCTGACCAATTCTGTTCGCCAAACGAGTCCAAGGGCGCGGGAAGATGGATTTGTCTCCGCAAGAACAGGGACCGACTTCGCCGCGAGAAGCCCGACATATACTTTGATTGCCTTCTCCGGATTGCCGACGATGCGTATGAGGTAACGAGGACGAAGAAGGAATGGTGTACACGCATCTTTGAGTTTCTTGACGAGGCTGAGGATGTCCGGAATTGCCTGCGGAAGTCCGACCTTCTGAGGGCAGTGGTTGCCGTGAATCGGGGCAAGATAGGTCCGGGGGATGTGATGGGTCGCGGTGAACGGTCACCGGCCTATTTGGCGCTGTGCCGAGAGGCTGAGAAGGTCCAAGCAGACATTCTGGATTGGGTCATGGAGAGCCTTGTGGCCAAGTACTTACAGAAAGGTAAGTTTACAATTGATGAAGCAGAAGTGGTTAGGAATGCCGTGGAAAGCTACCTGGGCGACTTGATCGAGCACGGATGTACGGATTCGAAGCGGACCTATTTCGAGGAGGCGATGTCCGCAGATGTCCATGACATATACATAAAACGATACAAGGATGCATTCGAGTTGATCGTTGACAAGGCTGCGGAGGAATTTCAACGTCGAATGAGAAAAATCGCCACAGAACTCGGATTTATCGACTACTTTGGATAGTGGAACACGGTAGGGAGGTCAGATTGCACCCCACCAGGGACATGCTTAAGCTCTATGTATATAGAGCGTTAGAGGACAACAGCATCTCGGACGACGTCACAGAGCATTTGCGAGAGTGCGAGCTCTGTGCGGAGTTTGTACAAGAGTATCGTGAGCAGTGCGAGCTCATAGACGAAGCTTATGCAGAGCCGCTCAGCGATGAGACTCTCGAGTTCGCTCGAACGCTCTTTGGCAGACCGGCCGCTGGTGCGATCATACAACTCTCGTTCGCCGAGGCAGACAAGCCGGCATCCTTGCGTCTTGCTGCGGATGGTCGAAGTAGCCGCCCGAACGTAGTCAATCTCGTTACGCTTTTCTCCGAAAAGCCGGAGGTTGTGCTCAATGTGATGCGTGATGTCAGCAAGGACATCGACTATCTGCAATTGATCGCCAATGACCCGGCCTTGTCCTCCCACGTCATGATTCAGATCCCGGAACTTGGGCGCGAGTTCATCACGGATGACGATGGCCGAGCAGTAATCGAGCAGCCGCGCATCGAGAATTTCAACAAGCTCAAATGGCAGATCAAGATGCCAGATGCGGTCTTTGCCCTAATGCCTCTCACCTATGACCCCGAACGCGTGGAATACTCGGAGGAAGTCATTCTTACCACGCAGAAGCAGGACAAGATCAAGGTGATGTTCGAAGGCAGGGAATTAGGGAAGAGAATAGTGATTCAGATACTCGAGCTTGAAGGCAAAGCTGATTTCGGCAAGATCAGAGTGGCGATTGCCCAGAATGGCGTCGCCAAAACATCGTTTGTCTCACGCGGCGAGACTGTTCTCTTTGATCTCGTCAATTCAGAAAGCCGGGTTAATATAAGGCTGTTTCAATAGATTCCTATGTCGACCAATCCACTCCAATTTGCCAAGGAATTTGCGCGACTGCGTGCTGATCTTGCCTCTGATATTGCGCCAGATCACAAAATGCTGCACATGATGCGTTTCTGGCCCGAGCTTGCCGGTGTCAAAGATCAGAATCAGTACGGCGACTACTTTCGAGAATTCATTCCGACATATCTTGATCTCATCGAATCCCGCAACCTCGTTGATCTTGATATCCAGGAGCTGGAAGCTGTAAGTACTCTCCTCTCCGAGATCAGCTCGCTAACGTCTCAGTTCGCTGATTTCGGCAAAGTTGCGGGGAAAGCGAAAATTGCCAAGCTGGAACTCGCGAAGAAGCTCTTCTATGTGGGTGATGTTGAGCGGGGACTCGCCGTGTGCGCTGACATTGCTGGCACTGCAGTCCCGGCCGGCAATTTCGATGGACACGGCGAACGGGACACATTGCGGGAATTGGCTGAAAAGGTCGGCGATTCGAACCTTGGTTCGGTTCTCAAATCGATTCTAACCGATTGGGACTGCGATCGGGAATCCATCCATCAGGACAGAATCCAGGCTCTATTTGTGGAGCGGGACGACCTCACAGGCGAATATCGTGGCCGGATGCGCACTCTCGAAGGTGCAGTTGATCTGTTCAAGAAGGATGCCCCGGGTGATGAACTGACCTTTGATAATCAACTCAGAGCGCCTGACGATCCATTTGTCGGATCGGCATTTAACGCACTCGGCGCGGTCAGGCGCGTGTGCAAGCGGATGAATCTGAAAGCGCAGGGGAATGCGAAGTACCACGCACATTTCTCCGTCCTCGGCAGTAAGCATACATTCACAGGCGATTCGATTGGTCTTGCTGTCGGGCTTGTGACGTATGTCCAGCTTCTGAAGCGGGAAATATCATGGCAGGACAGCTTTCTCGGGTCTGGCGTCGCCGTTACCGGCGGAGTGGATGAGAACGGCATGATAACGCCGTGCAATTCGGATACGCTCAGGTACAAGATCAAGCGGGCGTTCTTCTCTCCTGTGCGATATCTGATCCTTCCCGATTCCAATCTCGACGATGCCCGAAGGCATGTCGATGTTCTTCAAGCAGACCACCCAAACCGCCATCTCGGCCTGATTCCAGTTGCTTCAGTCGAAGATGCCATCAATGACCGGAATGTCATCCGTGAGCAGAAGGTTTGCATAGTTCCGTACGTCGGCAGAGTAGCCAAACGCTACACCCGCTCAGCAGCCGTCCAGGTGCCGATACTGCTGGCGTTGCTGTGCTTGCTTGTCTTTCTCATTTACTCAGTGGTATTGCCGTGGCTCGATCGAGGAATCGACCACATTGAGTTCGCCGATGACAGATTCCGCGCCGTGAACAAGCATGGTCGCACCGTCTGGTCATCTTCGGGATTCGGCTCCCCTCTTGACGCAAATCACTACAACGAAGCAAAAAGGAGAAGCCGCAATCCGTACTTGATCACGGACTTTGACAACGACGGTAGAGACGAACTGTTCTTCTCGCCGATCTACACAAACAAGCAACAACGAACTGTGGTCTACTATTACAAAGACGAATGCCTCCTCGACTCTGTGATCCCATACAGGCCAACTTCATATCCGGGGGACAGTTTGGGTAAATATCGAGTCGCCAACCTCATGGTCATAGACGACACCAATGGCAGCCGTTATCTCGTGACCAACGCGGATGTGTCAATGCCTGCCCGGGCACAGATATTTCTGTGGGACTCCGATCTCAATCTTGTCTCTGGTCCGTATCTACATACGGGCTCCATACCCGACATGATGCTGATTAGTTCAGATGATGGCGCCGGGAAACGCCCAAAGCTTGTCGCCTATGGCGTTAACAACAGATATTCGATGGCTCCGTTTGTGGTACTGGATCCTTGGCGCATGTACGGTGTAAGTCCGCCTTGGGATAATGAATTCTTCATAGCATCCGGGATGTCCAAAGGAAGCCAACTTGCCTATGTGGCTCTTCCCGAGACCGACCTTTCAATCGATTCCACAATTCATAACAACGTCCTCAACACAATCTATGACCCAAACTCAAAAACTTGGGAGATTCACGTGCTGGAGGCTTATGACATTGGAGTCGAGTTTCCCCCCGTCATGTATCATCTTGACAACCAGCTCCTGCCGAGCTCGGCTGATTTTGGAGATGGTGCCGATGCGGTACTCAAACGACGTTACTCCGAACTGTCTTGGCCGGAGGAAAAGCGAAAGACGGCGAGCGAGCTCCGCGTCAATCTGCTGCAGAAAGTTGTTGTCTATCACGGCGACTCAATAGTCTATCCCCCCCTGCAGTCCAAGTAGCTCCCAAGTTCCGCCATGCATTGTCTTGACTTTGTGCAGTCAGCCGACACAAGACTGGACTTGAGCCTCGCCCTCAAATCGCTGCACAACGCTCACATTTTTCCCGCAGAATCGGGAATCGGCGACTATTGACTCAATGGAGGGTGGTCAACGATCAGCAACATCAGCAACGGAGGAAGACATGAGCGCAAGCACTTGATCTACAGATTGCGCAAGATACGAGGCAGGCCACGCTCTTGCCGTATCCTACGGAGTCAATTTCGCGTGCAAGAACACCGGCAAGCCCAATTCGCAAACATCAGAAAACAAACCAAATAGGAGGAGAGCATGGGACGCTTTGTAGGAATTCTTGTGGCGGTGCTTGTAGCACTCCAGCCCATTCGCGCAGAGGCGGATGTGATCTTCGAGGATGATTTTGTGGGCGCGACAATTAACTGGACGAAATGGGAGGTATATGACACTCGAGAATGTTCAGACGAGGTGTCATCAGTAACGCAGAATGATCATCTTATCGTAGACATCAACCCGACTAATGACAACTGCGGCCATTTAGGCGTGATTTCGGCGCTGGACTTCCTGGACTACACGGACAACGTCTCATACGAAGTCGATTTCTGGACTACTTCTTTTCGAAATTGGCAGGACCAGCCCATAAACATCAGGACACCGATTGGCGAAGTCGCCTATAACAACCCTTCAGGATGGTGGCTTGTGTGGATTAGTCCATCGGGAAGCCAGCAGTGGATAAAACCTGATCTCGGACAAGTCTACGACCGCTTGTTTCGGGTTAAGCTCGCCCTTGTCGACGGAGATCTCCAGTTCTGGATCAGTACCGACGGCGGCGGTTATGAACTCCTTCATACTGTTCCGAATGGGTCTTATGGACTTCCCTACGTTCCGTCAGGAAAGGTTATCCTGTCTCAATCTGATCGCGGCCCATCGTACTTTGATAATCTTGTGGTCACTGCGAGCGGATCGGGAGTAGAATATCCAGAGACTTGGTACAAGTCTCCATGTAATCCTGTATTTACTGCGTCAGGTAACCCATCCTATCCAACTGTGGTTCACACTGGTGGAACGTATGAGTATATCATGTATTTCGACAAGTACTCGCCGCCGCAGCATATCGAGTGGGCGACGTCCGATGATGCGGTGAATTGGACTGAACAGGGAGCGCTGATTACCCCAGGAATGAATGGCGAGTTCAACTGGCATGATATCTCTATTAGTCAGGTGCTCTACAACGAGAACACCGGTGAGTATTGGATGTACTACGGCGCCGACGATGGCACCCCAAGCTGGCGTGCAATCGGTCTGGCAACCTCACCTGACGCAGTTACCTGGGATGATCAGGGTGAAGTCTTCAGCGTTGGATCAGGTACCTGGGATTCATACTCAGTTGGTAGTCCGCAGGTCATCTGGGATGAAAGCGCAGGCCTGTACTACATGCTCTATGCCGGCAACGGAACAGGTTACGGTCTTGGATTGGCTTCTTCCACAGATGGTTACTCATTTACCCGCGTTGGGACAGCACCCGTCATTTCGCCGGGATCAGGCTCAGATTTCGACGCGAACGGGGTGCATCGTGTGGATGCCTTCTTTGAGGAGAACGGCAAATACGTATGTTACTACTCCGGTCGCAACAGCAGCAATTCCTGGGCGGTCGGAAAGGCTGAAGCCACATCAGTAGCCGGCCCGTGGACCAAGCTGGGCCGGACATTGTACGCAACCGAGCCATGGGAAGGAAACTCTATCGGTTGGTGTTCTGTATTAGATGTCAACGGCGTTCGCACAGCATATTACCAGAGCACAAACTACAGAGTTGGCATAGCACAGTTTGAGGATATGGGTTCTGAATGCATCGTGGCTAGCCCGGAACCTCAAGACTGCCAGCCGCAAGCGGATTATCAGTCACCTTATGCTCCCGACGACTGCACAGTCGGTCTCTGGCCTGCTGATGAGGGTTCTGGCACTGATGTAATCGACGCCTCTGGAGGTGGAAGCAATGGTACTCTCTACGGGGTGGGCTGGGGTACTCACGTAGAATCAACTACCGATTTCGGCGGTTGCCTCGTGTTTGACGATCACGATTCGGCGAAGGTCTCTCTCACGAATACTGGCTTCATAACCGGTTCACACACGATTGAAGCCTGGGTCAAGCCGGCAGTCACGAATGTCACGCAAACGGTATTGTGCTTGTATTCGTCATCACAGCAAGTGCAAATTCCTATCATAGTACATGACGATGGAAAGGTGTCATTCCGTGTATGCGGAACCGGAAGTCAGTGGGACGAAATCAAAGGCACGACTTCTCTGCAGCCCGGAGCCTGGTACCATGTTGCCGGGGTCTGGGATCAGAGTACGCATGAGATGTCCGTCTACGTGAATGGACAGGAAGAAAACTCGAAAGTCCTCAGCTACTCACCAACCACACTCAGAAACGGCACATTCGACTTCGGAAAGATGTGGACGGAGCAAACTGTTCCCAACGGAGCCGCACTGTACTTCAGTGGCAGCATTGACGAGGTGAGGATTTCGAATGTGGCGAGAACATCGAATCCGCAACCGGACGATGACTGCGGCCCCACCACTGCGTTCCATGAATCTAAGTTCTCTTATCTTGGAGGCTATCCGGCGGTCACTTTTCAATGTCACTCTGATGATCGGCAGTCTGGTGGATCGCCAATTTCGGGAGCAGAGTATTTCTGGGATGTTGATCCCGGACAGGGGCGAGGTATTCCCCTTGATCCTGAAGATGGTTCATTCGATAGCCCCCATGAGCTATTGTCAGCGATTGATATTGACTTGAGATCACTTGGTTCGGAGGAGCATATTTTAAGCATACGTTCAAGAGACGAAGTAGGCAACTGGGGCGCCATTGTTAGCGAGGCTGTACAGACGACTTCGTCGCGGTTTGACCCTCTGACCGACGGTTTCAATTTCAAGAACTGGGGTATCATCCCGCACTGCTCGGGTATGGCGTGGGCAAACGAATTTCTGTGGAGGCTCGAGTCACCGATTCCTGACAATGACATTGCGCTTTTGCCGCCTGATGCTGAATGTCCCGACAGAACGAGTAGGCCTCCTGAGCTCAGTCCAACTTGGGTACTTATCAACATCTTTCAGTGGGGATTCTTGCCAGAGGGTGCAAAGGAAAATCTGAGAATCCGGCTCAAATGGTTTCTGGATCGTAGTGAATGGATCAGAACGCAGTACAACGAGGTTCAGGACTTGCTCGAGAGTGGATACAATGGGATCATGTACCTTGTACGAAGCGGGCCCGGTGGACACGCGGTGCAAGCTTACAGAACGGCGAGAATCGGGACGGACCTGAAATGCATATTCCTTTACGATCCGAATTACCCGAATAACTGTCCCAGAACCCCCAGCAATACGGGGATTCTCATAAACTCGTCAGGTAGTATCTGGGAACCGCTTGACGGTGACGACATCTATGATGGGTATGAGAGTTTCGGGTTGAGTGCCTTCTGGATGGAGGTTTACCGTGTTAGTATGCTCATCGCTCGGTGCCCGATAGAGGTCGAGGTTGCGACCTCAATTGGCGACTATATCTCGAAGGACTCAGTCTCGAGACCGGGTCTTACTTACTCCACAACGACCGCATTTGACGACGATGGCGATTCCATTCAGAAGGTTCTCTATTTCGGACTGGACTATCCGCAAGCTGCGTACTCAATACGAGTTGTCCCTCATGATACAGCAAGCGAGGACTCAAGAGTCACACTGCTGTTTGTTTCATCTGGTGATGTCACGGTGCTTGCGGACAGCGTTGCCGTACGGGAAATACCGCAAGAAGGTTACTTCTTCTCCACCCTCGACACCGGCTCCGTCTCCGGAATCGTCTCCTCGAATGCCACTGGCCTTCTCGGAATCCCGGTTGACCTGTACGATGAAGGCGGCTCAATCGTAGCGTCCACAGTGACCGATGAGGCGGGACAGTACTGTTTCGCGGGACTGAACAACGGAGACTATGCGTTATCAATCTCGACTCCTCTGGGATACCAAGCCGACCAGGAAACAAGGCAGATTGAGGTCAAAGGACTACCCCACACGATCAACTTCGAACTGACCAAGCTCCAGATTACTCCGGCACCGCGCACACGTGGGTACTGGGCTAATCAACTTCTGAAAGCCATGCAGAACAAGCCGCAAGATTACAATGTCGGTCATTTCGCGCAGTTTGCCGGTCTCATCAATCAGCACTTCAACCAGAATGAGATCAACCCTGTCGACTTCTTCTCAGTGCCTCAACCTGCCTCGCGGCAGGATAGTCTGATGGCGCTGAAGACGCTGTTGCACATGATGGGTGACTGTCAGGAACCATTCCTGAAGCGGTTAGCTAAGGCACAGTTGATGGCCCTTATGCTCAACGTAGTCTCCGGAAAGCTCAGCCAGACTGAAGCAATCACGGCAGATGGTAACACTGTGAGCCAAGTGGTCACCTACTGCGACATGTTGGTGAACGATGAGATTGACGTTCCCGATGACGGTGGCCCCGGACATGGCAGCCCGTGGTGCCGGTATATCCGTGCCGATTTTGTCCTCACTTTCGTCAACTTGCATCTGCAGGTGCCGGCGTGGTTGATTCCGAATGACGTGATTCAGATCACGTACCGTCAGGCTGCCGAGCTGAACATGCCAACGGATTTCTCACTCGAGCAGAATCACCCGAATCCGTTCAACCCGTCAACCGAGATCAGCTTCAGCCTGCCGGTGACCTCGCAGGTGCGGCTCGATGTCTTCAACATCATGGGCCAGAAGGTGACTGCGCTTGTCAATGGTAGTTTGCCCGCCGGCAAGCACAACGTGACTTGGAACGGGAAGTCATCGGCTGGCGAGACGGTGGCATCCGGAGTCTACTTCTACAAGATTGAAGCAGCAGGATTCACTGATGTGAAGAAGATGCTGCTGATGAAATAGCATCGGAAACGCCCGGGGATTGACAAAGGGGTCAGGCGCTCTGCCTGACCCCGATTGATGAGAGAAGATCCAAGCACCATCGCAATTGCGCGAGGTTAATGTGCTGTGGCTCATATGACGGTAGTCGTGAGGACCGCTCCCTCATAGGCCTGCCAGCGTTGTGCTGGTTTCGTTCTCGGTGAGGAATTGTCAGCAATCCGTGCCGCCGCTGAAGCAAAGACATTCAGGAAGCACACAGATAGCACCGTCCGCAAGGTCTTAACACCCGAAGCAGATGTTCTTCATTGGGAAGACGAGTCACTCATGCAATTGATATGTGACGCCGGAGAACCCGCACACCAGAACAGCATGAGCTGGCTGAATCGAATTTGTTCGATCACAAACGGCACGGCCATCGAGAAATGCAGAAGATCGGAGGCTGTTTCGGAACTACCCGCCTTCGCCATTTGTCACCCGAAGAATTGTGCCATTCATTCCTACGACACTGCCCTCATCTGGACCAATGAACGAGGTTCCATACAGATGGTTGCTTGTCTCGTTCGTCTGTTTCACCCATTTCTGACCGCCGTTCGTTGTACGGAGGATGGTTCCATTCTCCCCAACGGCTGTTCCTGTATTCGCGTCCGTGAACGATACTCCATAGAGATAGTATCCAGTGGCAATTGTCTGACGAACCCATGTCCGTCCGCCATCTGTCGTCCGAAGGATAATTCCACCACCGCCCACTACAATCCCTGAATTAGCGTCGGCAAATGATATACCAGAAAGCCGGTTGCTTGTCCCGCTCGTCTGACGAACCCATGTCACTCCACCGGAACTTGTTTTGAGGATAGTGCCATATATGCCTACGGCCGCTCCTACATTCGCATCCGTGAACGATACGCCGAAAAGCTGGTTGCTCGTTCCACTTGTCTGCCTGACCCATGTGTCGCCGCCGTCCGTTGTCCGAAGGATAGTGCCGGCATCCCCTACGGCTGCTCCCGTAGACGCATCCGTGAACGACACGCCATGGAGATCATCACTCGTTCCGCTTGTCTGACTAACCCAAGTCGCTCCGCCGTTCGTCGTCCGAAGGATAGTGCCACTATTCCCTACGGCTGTTCCCGTAGACGCATCCGTGAATGACACGCAACGGAGATCATTGCTCGTTCCGCTTGTCTGACTAACCCAAATCGCTCCGCCGTTTGTCGTCCGAAGGATAGTGCCACCATTCCCCACGGCTGTTCCCGTGGATTCATCCGTAAACGACACGCCATAGAGATCATTGCTCGATCCGCTTGTCTGAGTCACCCATGTGTCGCCACCGTCTGTCGTCCGAAGGATAGTGCCACCATCCCCTACAGCTGTTCCCGTAGACGCATCCGTGAACGATACACCATGGAGATCATTACTCGTTCCGCTTGTCTGACCAACCCAAGTCGCTCCGCCGTTCGTCGTCCTAAGGATTGTGCCACCATCCCCCACGGCTGTTCCCACAGACGCATCCGTGAACGATACGCCATTGAGGTCATTACTCGTTCCGCTTGTCTGACTAACCCAAGTCGCTCCGCCGTTCGTCGTCCGAAGGATTGTGCCACCATCCCCCACGGCTGTTCCCGTAGATGCATCCGTAAACGATACGCCACGAAGGTCACTGACAGTCCCACTCGTCTGACTTGGCCATGTCGTTCCACGGTCGGATGTCCGAAGAATGGTTCCTCTGTCCCCAACAGCTGTTCCCGTGTCCGCGTCTGTGAAACACACGCCCAGGAGCCAGTTGACGGTTCCGCTTGCTTGACTAACCCACATCGAGCCCGAAGTTGTCGTGCTGAGTATCGTGCCACTGGACCCAACGGCAGTTCCAGTAAGCGCATCTGTAAACGATATGCTACGGAGGTCGTTGCCTGTTCCGCTTGTCTTCTTGGACCATGTCGCGCCGCCATCCGTTGTTCGAAGAATAGTGCCGCTATTGCCCACTGCCGTTCCCATGTTTGCAGAGGTGAATGATACACTGTAGAGACTGTTGCTCGTTCCGCTCTTCTTCTTAACCCAAGTCTCGCCGCCGTCTGTCGTCCGTAGGACAGTGCCGCAATCGCCAACGGCTGTACCAGTATTTGCCTCCGCGAACGAAACGCTGCGAAGACGGTTGCCCTGTGGTAAGGGGTTCTGCCAATACCATTCTGGCGGATTCGACAACGGTTGTGGACTTACGGAGTTCTTGGAACAAGCGCAAAAAAGAACCATCACGACAAGGCCAGTGAAAGCTCCGACGAATCCTACTCTCTCACGCAGGCTGGACCTCCTTGCTCACACTTCTGCTCGAAATCGGAAAACTGACGTCTGCGAATCAATCGATTGGGATCGTGAAGTCAAGCTCTTTTATGGTCGGAATCTCCAGAGGATCAGAACGTTTCAGGGTTTTGCTGAACTCTGTGATCTCGGAGTCAGCAGGCGAACGAGGGTGACTTCTATGCTACGAGCGAATTCTTCGATTCTTGTGGATCCGTGTGGGAAAGCGCGAGGATTAGCTGAATTAGACAGTAATCAGTGGCTTGGGAGGGTTGGGATATCCGGTGGAGACTCAGGGCAAGCCGGGCTTCGTCGCACGCCGTTTTGCGGTTGCCAGAGCCATACTTGGTAGCTTCATTTCTTCCGTTCATCTTTGTGCAATATCCCAAGCCGGAGATAGTCAGGCACAGGTCGGCCAGCAACAATTGGCTGCGCGACGGTAGAAGCACTTCCCAAACCTCGTAACGCACTGATACACAGTCGCAAACTATCCGGTGATCTCTCGAACGCCGCACAAGTGGGACTCGAAAACCTTGACAGAGCTGATCGTGTTCCGTAATATACTGTCAAGTCGTTTTCGGTTTTGTTGACTATCAAGATCAGCTGGTTGGCTGAAAGAAGTTGTCTGGAGAGTTTCCCGCTGAGAGTGGGGACCTTGAGAATCGTGATGGCAATCTGAAGGCTTTGGGGTCATGTTCGTCGTAGCCTTGACATGTCTGATGCTGTTTGTGTCTTCCAGCTGTTTAGCGGGGTCGCTTGGCAATCTGTGGAAAGGGATTACCACTAAGCTGGAAGTCCGAACGGAGACTGTCGAAGGTGGAACAACGACCAAGCCCTTGGACGTCGATGGTGATGGAAATGATGAGCTATTTTGCTTTTCGCCAAAGATCTTCTATCTTCTTTCGCTTGATCATTGGAAGTACATGCACTCGTATTGGAATGACAAGCTGTGGAAGGCATTCCCGCTCAATTTCGATGGAGATAGTCTACCTGACTACGTCTGTGCAGAAGAAGACAGTACTTCATTCAGACTGAGGGTAATCACAGGCGTTGACCTGATCAGCAGTTCAGGATCGATCAAGGAACCGCAGTTAATCTGCGAGAAGCGGATCGAATGGATTGGTGGTGAACCTGCGGGACAACTGAGCCCTTTCGCAACCTACGATGTTAATGGCGACGGTTCTCTGGATCTGCTTTGTACAACTGCGACTGGCGGGTTTGCGAAGCAGCCGCGCGGCATAGTGGCAGTTGATGGGGCGAACGGATCTGAGTTATGGCACAACTACTTCGGACCTTGGCCGAAAGATCCTCGTTTATCCGATATCAACGGAGACGGGATGCCAGAAATCGTGCTTGTGGGACATTCGGTGTCCAACGGCAGCGAGGCCAATGGGATCAGCGATTTCACATGCCTTCTGATGGCGATCAACCTCCGCGGTGAGTTCTTGTGGAAGCCGTTCGAGTTGGGAGGGGGTCTCACGAGAGCGTATTACGACCTGCTTTATAATCCCACGAACGGAGACTCCGACATAGTTGTTGCCACCTTGTCTCAGGATGCTTCTGCTCCGGAACAGCGGATCGTAAGAATCTCAGGGAGTCATGGTGAGGTCAAGTTCTGGGGTGGCAGCTCGGAAGGCTTTTCTTCCGTGAGAGTGGTGGATGACTGGGATTCAGACAAACCAGCTGTTGCCGCAGCCACTGTTGACGGAAAGATAATGATCTTGAGTGGTGAGCTGCATCTTCTGAGGACATACACCTACGCTGCCGACATTGAGCTCAATCTATCGACTCCGGTGGACGTTGACGACGACGGCAGCCTTGAACTACCAGTGCTTACGGCTGACAACTCGTTCTTGTTTTTGAATTCAAAGGTGGAACCTGTAGTCGGGAGCCATATTGCTGATCGCCTATGGAGCATCGCACCTGTGAGAACACGTGATGGTAACGGCCACAAGTTTTTGGCAAGATGCATGCAGTCTGCTTATATCACCCATGTGGTGC
>JAGVNY010000113.1 GCA_020053015.1 Candidatus Zixiibacteriota bacterium
GAACCTGATGCCAGAACCGGTAACGACCCGGGCAAAGCAGACGAACTGCTGCCGAAACCTCATCCTGCTCCTGCCGGCACGGTCAAGTATGTGGAGTATCCACTGCAAAACGCGGATGAGCCCGGTTATCTGATGTTCGGTTGGTCACCGACTCTGAAGGTTGCAAACGATGAGAAATACCTGCTTAGCTTGTTTCTCGAGCTTCTGGCTACGGGCGAAACCTCGAATCTCCACAAGAAGTTCATCGATTCTGAAACAAGGGTCATGGATGTCGGAGCAAGCAGCACGTTTGGGGAGATCGGTTTTGATGTCGGCAATCCGATCCTTATCGGACTCTCAGACGTTCGAAGAGATGCAATGGAAAGGGCATCGATCGACTCCGTCAAGTCCGTAATTCTTTCGGAGATCAAACGGATCGCAGCTTTCGCGGATGCATCAGAGGAGCTGGCTGCGTTCAACGAGAGAGCCGCAAACACGATCTTGGAGCACGCTCGAGGCGCCCGCAAGTTTCTGTCGTCGCCTCCAGGCTTCGGATTCAGGCATTCGGGGGATCAGTGGCGCACGCATCTTCTCCGATTGCAGGAGTCGAAAGACTTTCGAAAGGACCTCACCGGAAAAGCGGAGTCAGCATTCGCAACGAACCTTTTGTCGAGTGGCAAGAACTTCTGGCGCGAGTATATAACCAAGTGGCACCTTCTCGATTTTGATCCGTATGCTCTCGCAAGCATAGCGAATCCATCGCTTCTTGAGAAAGAGCAGCAGGAGAAACAGAATCGAATCGATCAGTTCACAAACGCTCTCAAAGCACAGTATGCCGTTGCAACAGGCGACGAGGCCCTGAGTCTTTACAAGACCTCTTATGATGCTAATAGCGCTGCTATCGAGAAGGAAGCGAAGAAAGTCGTTATCCCGGATTTCGTCAAAAATCCGCCGATGACGCTCGACGATCAGCTTACCTATCGAGTCGAGAAGCTCCCCGGAGGAAATTCACTCGTGACGTCCACGTTTGAGACAATGACGGGGGCCACGGCCGGGCTTATGTTCAATATGGAAGTTGTGCCTGACCAGTACTTGCTGTATGTGCCTGCCCTTCCGGCGCTGATGACGCAAGTCGGTGTCATAAAGGACGGAATCCCGATTCCATACGATGACGCGGCTGAGGCTATGAAGAGAGAGATCCTTTGGCTCAATGCGTCATACGACGTGCGCTACTCTCGCGAGAAAGTGGAACTTGCAGTCAGCGCATCAGGCTCTGACAAAGTCGAATCAGAGAAAGCGCTTGAGTGGATCAACCTCGCTCTGTTCAGCCCCGACTGGAGGAAAGAGAATCTCTCGCGCATTCGTGACGCTGTCGACCAGCAGTTGTCCATCCTGCGCAATACTATGCAAGGGCGAGAAGAAGACTGGGTTAGTGGACCCGCGAACGCATTCCTCAGACAGTCGAATCCGATGATTCTGAGCGCCGGTTCATTCCTCACGCAAGTCTACTTCCTCGAGAGACTTCACTGGATGCTGCGCGAGGCCGAATCGCCTGAGGAATTCGAGAAGTTCTCCCGCGAGATGTCAATGGTAATCAGGGCGATGGAGACAATGGATCGAGCCGGGCTAACGGCTTATCTCGATTCACTCGGCTCCGGACTCGAGCAGGGCGGGCTTCTGGCTGAAGCAATCGGAGACATTCGTCACAACCTCGGAGATGTCCCTGACGCCACACTCCGCGAGGATATGGTCTATCTTTGCAACCGCATCGTAGCAGACCTGAAGATACCGCCCGAAACCGTGCTTGATGACCTCAACGCGATGATGAATCTGATTAGACGACAGAGCAATGTCAGGGCGTATCTTGTGGCCAACAGCAACACCGAGAGCGATATCATACCGAGGATCAAAGAGACGGTGGCCAGACTATCGCCCGAACCATCGGTAAGGGCACAGCGCCAGGAAGTGGCATCAGTTACTTCGCGGCTCGCGTCTCGCGAAAAGGGATTAACGTCTCCGGTGTACGTCGGACTTGTCAATCCGAACACACGGAACGGTGTCATAGTAAACAACGCTCCCTCAGTCAAATACACCGACACGGACAGAGAGTCCTTGCTAAGGTTTCTGGCCTCCAAACTCTATGGCGGAAGAGCAGCACACGGACTCTTCATGAAGACCTGGGGAGCCGGATTAGCATATTCAAATGGAGTGGGGAGCAGCGAGCTGTCGGGTAGAATATCATACTATGCCGAGCGCTGCCCTGACCTGGCTCAGACGCTACAGTTTATTACGAACGAAATCAACAACGCGCAGCGCGACACTACCCTCGCTGACTACGCCATTGCGCAGGTCTTTGGATCATCACGCGCAGCTTCAACTTATGAAGAACGCGGCCAGGCGATGGCTACCGATCTCGCTGATGGAATCACTCCGGAAGACATCAGGCGTTTCCGGGAGGAGATCGTACGTCTCCGAGACAATCCTGACCTGTACGATCAGTTGCATTCAAGGATGAAGGACGTCTATGCGCCGGTCATGCCGGGACTCGTTCCCAACACACCGGTCGCTCGGAGTTCCGTTCGGTTCATCATTGGGCCGGAATCTCAATTCGAGTCATTCGAGAATTATCTCAAGGCGTCCGGAGAGGATGCCCAAGTTTTTAGGCTCTATCCGCGCGATTTCTGGATAACGCCAACCATCGCGCAGTAGATGCCCGAAGATCCAATTCGTTCACTCGAGAGGCCTCGCTTCCGCAAGAAGCGAGGCTCTCTGTCAGTAGGGGGAGTCAATTGTGCGTGAGATCGGAACCGCCAGATCAAGAACAACGCCAAGAAGCACCAAGACTTGCAGCAAGACTCCCACAACCGAACTTTATAGTGAATTCACGAGACGCGTTATCAAACTGATCCGGGCAATACCGCGAGGCAAAGTCGCAACATATGGTCAGATAGCTGCCCTCGCAGGGAATCCCCGCGCGAGCCGGCAAGTCTCTCGGATTCTGCATTCCTTGACAATGAAACAGAGGCTTCCGTGGCAGAGGGTCGTAAATGGACGTGGCCGGATATCGCTTCCACTCGGAGGTGGCTACGAGGATCAGAAGGCGCTTCTTCTCAAAGAGGGGGTGCGATTCAAGCTCGGCGATATTATCGATCTTGATCGGCACCTCTGGCTACCTCGGGGCAGCTCCCGACGGACCTGAGGCTCTGCATCGAACGAGACTGCGAAGAGTCCCTGCCTCGTTCGACCAATACTAATCGCAGGCAGCGCAGGGTTCAGCTCCTGCGCGGAAGAGATAGTTGACCAGGTAGACAATATCCAATAGATTGGTCTTCTTGTCACAGCTGACATCGCCAGTTTCGGGTGGATTCGGAGGAACGCCATCATCGTACACGAATCCGATCAACGCGATTACGTCGTCGATGTCAACGAATCCGCTTGCATCAACATCCCCGCATATGATCGCGACTCTCCTGTCAAGAAAATCCATCACGCGAGAGAGCAGCGTTTCGCGGCTGGAGAAACCGTCGGCGACGTACTGATCGTTAACCGCCTCGAACCCGAATCCAAAGAGGACGGCTCTGTAACCGGCTGATGCGACTTCCACCGCCGCTGTGCCGCCCGTACCGTACTCGAGACATGCCGTAGCGCCGGTCTGCGGCTCAAGAATATCAAGCGAATATTGGTTAGCCGCACCATCGTATCCAATGATCAAGCAGGAAATGCTGTCTCGTCCCACAACTGATCCATCAACCCCACTCACCGCCCACTGCGACTCGGCTGCTCCGTCGTACGCACACTTGAAGTACTGCTCAAGAAATCCATCTTCGTCGCGAGCGAAATGCTGCGCTATGTCCTGGCCAGTGAGGAAAAGCCTCCCGCCACCGTCCAGATAATCAGTAATGAACGCTCTGTCGGCAGATGTCAGCGATGTGTCTCTCGCGTCACCCGTGATCCACATCACAATAGGAGACTCGACTTGCATGAACCCTGGACTTCCCAGTGTGTCCTTGCCCCAGGCGGAATACGTAATCCCCAGGCTATCAAGTGCGTTGGCCAAGTATAACTCATACTTGTACGCCGTAGACCTGTCGTCATCGACAATCAGGACCTTAGTTCCACCGATGTTCCAATTGAAAGCATAGCTTGTCGTGTCAGCTACGCTGGCCTGAGTCAACACGAGCGTGAAACGGACCTTCGTCGTATCCATATCATTGGGTATCTCAAAGACAATAGGATCGCCTGAATTGCCAGCATCTCCGCCGCTCGGCACCGTACCCAGCTCCACCGCGGGCGTAGTGAACACCAGCCTCGGGTCGGAAGCCAAGAGAGTTGCCGTCGCGCCGACAGCATCGGCCCATAGATTGGTAACCTGGAAGTGGAAGGCGATGGCCTCGCCGAGTTCCGTCACACCATCCCCATCGCCGCCTTCAGAGTCGTCAAATGACCGAGCGGTGAGCAGATAGCAAGGACGTGAGAACACGACGTCGAGATTGGCCGTCATCAGGCTGTCAGAATCTGAGATTCGCCAAGCGGCTACCTCTGTTGTTGACCCGCCATATGCCTTGGAATCAGGGACGGTCCTGTCGGTGAATTCTCTCTTGTTCGTAAAGCCGGGCCAGGGATCCCCTGAGTTTCCACCAGAGTACGGGCCGCTTTCAAGCTCGAATAACCCGTCAGCTTGCTCGAGTGCAACCAGATAGTGAGTCTCATCCGAGTTTCCGTGCTGATTCTCATCGACGTGGTAGATCAAAAGACCTTCACCGGGGAGACCCGCATCAAACATGACTCTCTGCCTATTCTCGATCAGAAAATACTGCGGCCCGACCGTTCCATTGGCCCACACCCTTACGGCATACGGCACTTCCTCGACACGCGGAAACTCATGGCCAAAGCTGTTCGCTGTAAGAACTTCCGGTTGAACGAACCCAAGCCGGTACTTACACCAGGCATCAAAGTGAGCAGGAACTTGGCTGCCTCCGTTATAGCTGCCGCTAGCCATCAGCGTCCAGCTTCCGAGACCTGAAGATGTGTAGTCGACGTCATACAAATCGGGCAATCCGAGCACATGGCCGAATTCATGGCAGAACACACCGATGTCGACCAGATTGTCATCTCCCCTGTTCTGCTCAGGCTGCATCGCATATCCGCGTAACGATACACCATCATAATATTGAGGTCCGGTCATGAACCACCTGTGAGAGTGAATCTGATTGGTGCTGCCCGAAGTCTCATATCCTTCGCCCGCATGAACTAGCATCAAACCCTCGACCTCGCCGTCGCCGTCATTGTCGTACAGCGAATAGTCTATATATGGATCCGCTAATGCCACAGCATCTTCAACCATCTTCTGCGCATTGCGAGGGTAATCTCCGAATCCGCGTTGTCCATCAACATAGTAATCGTAGGTTTGCGGCATCATGTACCAACCGTAGACCTCACCCTGGAGAAGGAACTTACCGTACGAGTTTTCCAGATAAAATTCTCTCATGCTTCCGTAGGGCAGCACTCCCTCAGAGAACATGAGGTCTTCAAAATACGACTTTGTGCCGTCCGGACCGGTCTGCCACCGGTTATCGGTGAACTCAATAAGAATCAGGGGAATTCTCATTGTATCGACGACGTCCGACGATGCCAAAGATAAGTGTGTCGACTTGGATTGCGACGCCCAAACTCCTCTCGCTCGGGCCTCAGCCATGTCCTCGACATAGGCCGAAAGTGTGCCGTCCGCGCGCATTCGTTCGAGCAAATCCGGATGCAAACTGACCGCACAAGCCCCAGTCGCAAAGACTCCTAACGCAACCACGGTCAGAAGCAGGAATCCCCCAAGTATTCTCAAGCTACGGTATGAAAGGCTATTCATTCTCTCTCCAATCACTGTTCCTGTCAGACAGGTACGTAGAAGCAAATCAACTGTAATATAGGCAAAAGACAACGTTTTCCAACCCTAATTGCGAGCACAATACCCCCGCCCATAGCGGACCACGTGCATTTCCGAAAGCAACCGTGCGATCATGTGCGAGCAATGGTTCATCCGACAAAGAAACACAAAAACTAAAGAACCGGTTCACCGATGCAACGCAAAAGATTGCTGACGACCGCGCACATGCACAAACTGCTTGACGGAACCTGCATGCATGCGATCTTGTGACATCCGATCGATCGGCAACATGGCACAGGCGGTTGGAACAGACAGAGAAGATAGAGTAGACATGAGGTATTAGATGCGATCAACAGAACTCACAAAGGACTTTTTCTGGGTGGGAGCAGTCGACTGGGATCTGCGGGATTTCCATGGATACTCCACCGAGAAGGGCTCCACCTACAATGCCTTCCTTCTAAGAGATGCCAAGACGGCTCTATTCGATACGGTGAAGATCGATCTATTGGACGATCTTGTGGAGAACATCAAAGAAGTCACCGAGGTCGATAAGATCAACTACATCGTCGTCAACCACGCGGAGATGGATCACACCGGCTCGTTGCCACAGATGATTGAAATGATCCGTCCGGAGAAAGTCTTCTGCACTGCGGACGGACAGAAAGCGCTCGCCGCTCATTTCCACGGTCATAACTGGCCGTTGGAAATTGTCAAGGATGGCGATGCGATTTCTCTGGGCGAGCGCACGATCCGCTTCGTTAGCTCACCCATGTTGCACTGGCCCGAGAGTATGGCATCATTCATCCAGGAAAACAACATTCTTATCTCCAACGACATTTTCGGCCAGCACTGGGCAACCTCGGAGAGATTTGATGATGAGGTCGATCAGGGGGAGTTGTTCTGGCAGGCTGCAAAGTACTATGCGAACATCTTTCTCCCCATGTCCGGCGCAGTGCGCAAGTTCATGGAGAAACTCCGTGCGCTTAACGTAAAGCCGTCCATGCTTGCAGTCGATCACGGCCTTGTATGGAGAGCCGGAATTGACAAGATATTCGAGAGATATGATCGATGGAGTCGGCAGGAGTCGCGTCCGGTTGCAGTCATCGTTTACGATACGATGTGGGAGAGCACTGCGAAGATGGCAAGAGCCATCGGTCGCGGGATCGCTGGACAAGGGGCGAGCGTCAAGCTCTTCGACCTGAGAATCAATCACCGAAGCGACATCATCACAGAGATGCTCGAAGCTCGAGCTGTCATCTTCGGTTCGCCAGTACTTAACAAGGGAATACTCCCGAAAATGGCCGACATGCTGACCTATACTAAAGCACTTCGCCCTGCGGACAAGATCGGAGCAGCGTTCGGGTCATACGGATGGCAGGATACATCGGTAAAGCAACTCAACGCAGCGATGGAAGAGCTAAAATGGCGCGTTATCGATCCCGGCATTGCCGTCAACTATGTACCCACAAAGGACGACCTCAAACGATGTGAGGCTCTTGGCGAGAAGATCCGCCAGGCGATGATAGAGAAGTAGTTCGCAGTCTGAGGCGGGACCACTCCGATTCACGCACAGCGTGGAACTGCGGGTACCGCCCTGCATCAGATTGGAGCAGGTCGGGTTCCGAATTGTGCAGTGCGCAAGGATAAGCCCCACATAAGTGATTAGTGTCCCGTCAGGGAGGATTCCTGACGGCTCAAGAACGAACGGATTATTTCTGCAGCAGCAAATCTGCGATACTGAAGTAGAATAGCAGCGTCGCAATGTCCGCGAGCGCTAGGGCTAATGGACCGCCCGCTATCTTAGGATCTGCCTTCACAGCTCGCACCAAAGTCGGGACGATTACTCCCAGCGTACATGCCGTTATCGTGGCGAGGACGATGCTGAGTCCAACGGCGATAGATGCTTCCGCAGCTCCCTTCCAAATATAGACGACTCCACCTACGAGAAGACCGCTGCCCAGTCCGATCATGGCAGAAGTGAGAAATTCCTTACGCAGCGCCCGAAGAGACCACCTGAGAGAGGAGCCGTAAGTCGCCTGAGCCTGAAGAGTGATGGTCATCGACTGCATGCTCACGCTCTCCGCAAGTGCAAGGACAACCGCTATGAACAGTGCCAACACGGTAATCTCACTTATGAGCAGCTCGTATCGACCTGCAATGAATGCGCATATAATGCCGCTGCCTATGTTGCACAACAACCAGGGGAATCTGTCCACGAAGCTGACCCACGGCGAGACGTCCCTGCCAAGAGACACATGCACGCCTATCAGCTGAAACACGTTCTCTGCTTCATGCCGTCGAGCCAACCCCTGGACTTCGTCGGTGAAAAAGGAAACATCAACGACTCCACTGAAATGGCCATCTGTGTCGACAACAGGTAGCGCCAAGAGCTTGCTGAGAAGGAAGGTCTCGCATGCATCGAGCACGGTGGCTGATTCGGGAATAGACACTACATCGCTGACCATTATCGATGCCACCGTCGCAAGTGGATCTGCGCCAAAGAACCTCCGAATCGGGACAACTCCCACCAATCTCCGGGATTGGTCAAGCACATACACATAGACTACCTTGTCTGTAAGTCGCGCATCGCGAATGACCGATATAGCTGAGCTGACTGACTGGCTGTCGGACAGCACCACTGCGTCGCGGCTCATGTGCTGAGCGACAGGGTCATCGAGATCGTCGTAACGGCAGCCTTGCCCGCCGACGAAATCACCCTCAGAGACACTTTTCTGATTCACTAACACTTCTCTCAATCGAACCCCCCTCTATGTTGTAAGGAGATTGAGACCACGAGTCAAGGCGATTGTTGCCTTGGGAAGTGAGATCGGTCTCTTGAGCATGCGGAGAGTCAACACATGCCCGTCAATGTCATTCCGGCGAAAGCGGGAACCCAGTCCTCTGTCCATCTTATGCCTCAGAACCGAATCGCAATCAAAACCAGTCCGTGACGAACAGGCAACCGCACCTTGACCTCCCAGTCCCTTTCACGTACTTTTATATGACTAAACTGGGGAAATAAGAAGTGAACATCATTCCGTCAGGAAAGATTCTTGACGCCGCAAGAAGGAGCGTGAGAGTGGAAATCATCGGAACAACACCACAAACAAACAGTATTGTCGGCGTGCTGTCGGCAATCCTGAGCCCAGTCATCGCTTTTGTAGTCGCATACATTGCCTATCAACAGCACAGGATCAATTGTTCCCGATTCCGATGGGAACTGTATGACCGACGCCTCCGTGTTTACAAAGCGGCTGAATTGTACCTGGTGCAAGTAATTCGCGAGGCCAAGGCTGATCACATTACGACAGCTCGGTTTCGCAACGACGCATCGGAGGTCGACTTCCTTTTCGATAAGGAAGTCCGAGACTATGTTGACCAGCTGTACGACAAGGGACTCGAGTTGGTCAAAACCTGCTGGTTGCTGGACGGTTTTGACGGGAAGAGTGGTCTCCCCGTCGGCGATAAACGCAACAAAGCTGCAGATGAGCAGGCGGGAATCTTGAAGTGGTTTACGGGTCAACTCCGAGTCTCAAGGGAGTTGTTTACCAAGCACATGAGAATCAGATAGAATTCGCGCCTTCGGCGCGTGTCGGGAGCGCAGGGCTCCCGACCTACGGCCACTGGGTTCCGGCTGGAGTCTACCCCGCACTCGATGCGGGGCCGGAATGACATGAAGAAAGCCAACTCTTTCTCGCTCCGGATGGAGCGTCCGCCGAGCACGAACATTGCACTTGCTCGAATGCTCCTCGAACGCTAATATGCCGTTCATAAGATGCGATACAAATATTTCGACATTATCCTCGGTCTCTTCGTCGGCGTTCTGCTGATATCCAATGTAGCGTCGACCAAAATCGTGCAGATCGGTCCGTTTTCGTTCGATGGTGGCACAATTCTCTTTCCGCTGGCGTATATCTTCGGTGATATACTGACCGAAGTCTACGGCTACAGAATGTCGCGCAGAGTGATCTGGACAGGCTTTGCATCGGCGCTCATCATGTCCATTGTGTTCATCATCGTCGGCAAGCTGCCTTCGGCCCCAGACTGGAACAACCAAGCTGCGTATGATCAGATTCTCGGCCTGACTCCGAGGCTCGTGGTTGCTTCGCTGCTGGCTTACCTTGCCGGGGAGTTTTCGAACTCTTATACGCTTGCCAGGATGAAGGTCTCCACAAACGGCAGATGGCTTTGGTTGCGCACAATTGGTTCGACGCTTATCGGCGAGGGTGTCGACACGATGATATTCGTGCTTGTGGCATTCTGGGGAATACTGCCGCGAGACCTGCTGATTGCGGTGATCGTGTCAAACTACGTCTTCAAAGTCGGAGTCGAAGTGTTGGCAACTCCATTGACTTACTCGGCAGTTCGCTTCCTGAAGAGATCGGAAGGTGTCGACGCCTTCGACCGAGGAATCAACTTCAATCCGTTCTCGCTGCGCGGGTGACCGGCTAACGCTAAGTCGATATTCCGTTTCATCGCTCTGGCGATGTCGCGAGGCGCCAGGTTAGATCATTGCCTCGTCAAAGAGCGGTTCCAGACTGCCCGGCCGATTTCGTAGTCGCTCGATCATGAGCGTTATCGTCACAACGCTTTCGAGCATTTCACGCGTGCAGACGCCGCGGCTTGCAAGCAGTCTTCGTAAGGCATCAAGATCGAAGTATTGCTCATAAGGGGATTGAGCCTCAATCTGTCTCCTCAGGCACTTCGCCAGATTCGAGTCAGGCTCGAGTGACACAGGGGGGCGCAAGACTCTTTTGATTGCGGTCAACAGCTTCGCATTGCGCGCCAGAGCGGAGACTGTTTCCATCTTCAGTCTGTACAAAGGAGACGTTATCGCACTACCTCGATTGGCGTCGACGATTTCGGCGACTTCCCTTGAGATCATGCGAAGGAAGCTCCGGTAAAGCCCGTGTCCTCTCTTGATGCCATCCGGGCAGGAGATTGAGAGCCTAAAGAATGGCAGGCTGTAGAATGGAGTACAACTCCAGAACACGATCCGGTTTCTGTCTTCCCCTTCGAAAAGCCACTTCATACCGCGCTCCTGAATGAGGAACCTTGCGTATTTCTCGGAAAGCGAGCATTCGGGGTACTTTTCAATCACTGCCGCTACACCGTCCAGAAGTTCGTCCTTCGTGAGTCGGCACATCATAGCAACTATTGCGAGCGGGATGACCGCGTTCCTCTCCACGATATACTTCGCAAGATCTCTGACTGAACTGAAGCTCCGAGATGGAACCAGCCTCGGCAGCAGTTTGTCGCCTCCGTCGCCAGAGAAGTACAGAGTGTTCGATCCGTAGACCCCCTCCAGTATCTGCATAAACGGAACATCATATGCCATGCCAATGCTGATGATCCCGCATTTCTGCCTAAGAACCGAGCTCGCATACTCTCCAGTGTAAGCGGGCAGATCAATTAGCTTCCACTTGACCCCGAGCGCCGCAGCGATCTTTTCTGCTACGGCGACATCACGCTCGTTGGCGCCCTGAAAAGTCCGGAAGGTTGCCACTTCGAAACCTGTACCTGCCTTCTTCAGTCCTGCTCCGACTGCTCGAGAATCGAGACCACCACTTAAGGACAGAATGTTGTTACAATCTGACTGAGACATTTTGCGACAAGTATCAACAAAGATACTCGACATGGTTTCGCTATAGTCTGTCTCGCGAGGCTTGGTGTTCTTCTCCTCCAGATTATAATCCCAAATCCTCGATTCCTGAAAAAACTGCCCGGGAAAACCGAATCTCAGCAGCGTGGCGTGGCGCAGCCTACGAACGTTGCCAAAGGGAGTCCTGTCACTCAGACAGAATCCGAAAAGAAGGTATTCAGCTAATGCAATGTTCTCGATATCGGAATTCACCAGATTCGAGAGAACGAAACCGATCTCGCGCGAAACCGCGTATGTTTCACGGTTGCGGGCAATGTACACAGGCAGCCGCCCGAGACAGTCATTGAGTACGGCCACTCTCCCGTTCGTTGAATCCACAAAGACCACAACATAGTCTCCGTCGTGATTCTCAATCCACTTTGACACAGCTTCGTGCTGGTCGAAGCGATCTCGCATGACCACAGATTCGAGATCGCGCAGATCGCGCTGCAGAAGTTCTTTGTTGAATCCGTAGACGCGACCTTCTAACAGCCCCTTGCACCGTTCCAGGTTTATAGTCTCCACGGGATAAGCCGGGTATTTCGTCACCCCGACTACGACTCTGTTCGAGACGTTCATCAATTCAGAAACGTAATTGTGATTGTGCAGGAGTGTACCCAGGGCATGCTGCACCGTTTCCGGTGACGGCGCCTGAGTTTTAGAAACAACTATGCTGAAGCCGGGCAATTGATACTCTCACAGGTCTGTCGAAGGCCAAGGCGTTCAGATGCGAGCCCCCGACGAGCAGAAGACGAAACCGCTCACGCCAATCCACTCAGTGATTGGTTCACGAGCCGGAACGATTCAAGACAATATCGTGGGACAACTCCCGAGTCAGATTTCCGAAGCCAGCTCGACGATTCTCTTATACGGAATCGCTATCCAGCTCTCGGCTGAGAATGCGCCGTTGGCCATGCTGATCATCGAGACCTTGGCAGCGGTCTCTTCGTCCGGAGCCTCGTAGATGTCACAGAAATCGTACGATCCGAGCAGGCCGTAGTGAGCGAGGAACTTCACCTCGGGACATTTCTCCTTCACTTTGTCGAGCCAGGTCTTGCCGATCTTCGCACGCTCTTTCATCTGCGAAGCGACCTCGGGAGAGAGCTTTGTCATGAGAATGAAAGTCTTCATTGAGTGACCTCCGCGCTGATTCAGTCCGAACTTCCTTGCCTATTTATGAGTGACTTACTGCCTAATCAAATGTAGTGCCGCGGCGACTTAGTGTGAAGTGATTTCTTTTCCCGAGCTCCGATACCCGAGCAGTTGCCTCGTTCTTAGTCACGTTAAGGATTATCGCGCGTATGACGACAATACCATTGACACTGATTCTCGGTCAAACAGACAGGACTATCCCTATGCTGGCATTTGTCGGTTTCGGAGTGGTAATCGCAGCGGTCTTGGGCGGCTTCATTCTGGAGGGCGGGAATCCTCTGGCGCTCAATCAGCCTGCCGAATTCCTGATAATCGGCGGAGCCGCATCAGGAATGATCTTGATCGGCACTCCTATGAGCACTCTGAAGAAGATGATCAAGCAGGTGACCGGCTTGACAAAATCGGGACCGACCAAGGAAAACTACATCGAGCTCCTGGTTATGATGTACGAGATATTCAACGTGGCTCGCCGGGATGGCGTGATCGCACTGGAGACGCACATCGAAAACCCGTATGAGAGCGAAATACTCAAGAAATACAAACGATTTCAGGGTGACTCGTTCGCTGTAGCCTTCTTCTGTGACACGGTTCGAAGCATAACGACCGGCGCCGTGCCGGGCCATGAGCTGGATGAAATCATGGAGCTCGACCTTGAGGCCCACCATGGGGAAGCCGAGCGACCCACTTCGATTCTGTCGAAAGTCGGTGATGCGATGCCGGGATTCGGAATCGTGGCGGCTGTGCTCGGTGTAGTTATCACCATGGGAGCTATCGACGGCCCGCCGGAGGAAATCGGACACAAAGTTGGCGCTGCGCTCGTTGGAACGTTTCTCGGAATCCTTGCCTGTTACGGATTCATCCAGCCAGTAGCCATGAACATCGAGCAGAAGAACACGGAAGGTCTGGGCTATTACATGTGCCTCAAACAGGGACTCCTCGGATTCAACCGCGGATATGTGCCGTCATTTGTCGCGGAATTCGCCCGTAGAAGCATTTCCCCGGAAGTTCGACCTACATTCAAAGAGGTCGAAGATGCCTGCCGTGAGGCCAAACAAGGCAGCAAGTAGCGGCGGTCGGATATGGTCGATTCTAACCACGATTCCCAACAACAACCAATCATCGTCAAGAAGAAAAAGGGCGGCCATGGCGGGCACCACGGTGGCTCATGGAAAGTCGCATACGCGGACTTCGTTACCGCTATGATGGCCTTCTTTCTCGTGATGTGGATCGTGGGTCTGTCCCCAGAGGTGAAGGAAAATGTGGCCGGCTACTTCAGGGACCCGGTAGGATTCACCAAGGGTGGGACGAAGGGCGTTTTGCCGGGGGGAAAAGGTCCCTTTGAGAAGGAGCCCGGCAACTCGATGCAGAGGAACGATAAACGGCAGCAGAAAGAGGCTGAAGTTTGGCAGAGCCTAAAAGAGGTCGGGAGAAAGATCGGAGAGAAGCTGAGCAAGATGGAGAGCTTTGCGAAGCTCAAGGATCAGATACAGATCGAGCTCACTGCCGACGGTCTTCGGATTCAGTTGATCGATGAATCCGGCAAAACACCCTTCTTTGCCAGCGGATCAGCCGAAATGAGTTCTGAAGGAGTGGAGATACTGAAAACCATTTCCTCCGAGATCGGTAAGCTCGGCTACAATGTCGTTGTTGAGGGGCACACCGATGCCAAAACGTTTCCGGGCGGCACCGCTTACACGAACTGGGAGCTCTCAGCAGACCGCGCAAACACTGCACGCAGAGTCATGTTAGCAGCAGGCGTGGACGAGAGCAAGATCAAAGAGATTCGCGGATTCGCAGCGAATCAGCCGCGCGTCAAACATGATCCGATCGACCCGAGCAACAGACGCATAGCGATCATTGTCCTCAACGAATACGCTGCCGGCAATTACGAGGATGTCACGGTTGCACCCGGCAAAGAACTGTCGCTGAAGTAAGAGACTCCGATTCCAAGCCGTTTCATCTAAACATCTTGCACTTCCCAGCTCCTTCTAATTTTCGTTTGTCCGATCCTCTATAAGCGAGTATATTCATCCGACAAAAGTGGTTTGGAGTGCGGATGGTCCAATGAAAAGAGCTTTGCTTCTGATATTAGTCGCCGGGATTCTGGTCTTCTTGATCTATCTGTTGACCTTCAACGAGGATGAGTCGAATGGCCGCACGACTGAAGCAACTGAACCAGACGCAAAGACTGCGGGGCGTGAGCTTTTGAGTGTGGCAGACATCGACCTGAGTGGCAAAAGCGGAAAGATCACGGTTCTTGACTTTTGGGCATCATGGTGCGGCCCGTGCAAGCTCCAGATGCCTGTGATGGAACGATTCTACAATAGCCTTGCCGATCCAGAGTGCATCCAACTGATAGCTGTGAATGTTGGGGAATCTCGTGCCACGGTCGAGAACTTCCTATCCAAGAATCATGTGTCGTACAACGTAGCTCTGGACAAGAGCCGAGAGCTGGCTGACAAATACCGTGTGACAGCCATACCCACGACCGTCATTTTGGACGCTGGAGGCAAGGCAATTGAGATAAAGCCTGGCTACTTTCCGGACTTGGACTCATACCTGAAGGGCAAAATCCATCCTCTCGCTCCTGATTGCGTACCACAACCTTGATTCTGCATGCGAGTCGCCCACACGGCCAAATTGCAACCTCAAATGAAATAACAGCTTGCGAGCTTAACCATCGCACTGAGAGTGGCTGGAGATATGCTCCAACCTCGCGTCAATTCAAGCCAAACTCGCCAGCAGTTCGGCCCGGGAGCT
Organism: Candidatus Zixiibacteriota bacterium; assembly: GCA_020053015.1. Taxonomy (GTDB): domain Bacteria; phylum Zixibacteria; class MSB-5A5; order JAABVY01; family JAHJOQ01; genus JAGVNY01. The sequence continues at coordinate 15,411 of JAGVNY010000113.1, forward strand.
CCGAGATGGTCAGTTGATGAGATTGGTAACGGCCGGAGCAGCAGCAATTTCGACTCAGAAGACCCACTTCTTGGAACAAACAGACAGTCAACCTCGTTCAAACCTAACAAATGTGGTTCCAGATAGGAACTTTCGGGTTGATTTTCGCTTATGATTTACGTAGACTATCTGGGTATATGAAGGCAGTCTTCTTGAAAACGGAGTTCAAAGACCATAAACAAATAGCCCGTTACATACGGGTTGAAGCAGAGAGCAAATATGCACATTTCTCGAAAGTCTGACTACGCGCTGAGGGCGTTGGCGTACATCGCATCTCAGAAAGCGGAGAAGAAGAGCTCGATCTCGGAGATAGCCGAGGCCGAGAGCATTCCCCGCGACTTCCTTGCGAAGATTCTCAAAGAGCTGACCAGATCTGGCATTCTGAAATCCTATCAGGGCGTGACGGGCGGGTATCAGCTTGCAAGAACAAAAGACACTATCTCCTTCCTCGACGTGATCGAGGCGATGGAGGGCCCGTTGCAGGTCAATCTCTGCGCAGGTATCGAAAACGACTGCGGCTGTTCTCGGTTCAACGGTTGTTCCATGAAGGCATTCTGGGATCAGGTGCAGGACGGTCTGGCGAAGACGCTGAAAGACGCAAACTTCGGAGACGGCAAGATAGTCTCGCGCTAGTAGGAAGCCTCGGCGCTTCGGATCGCTCGCTTTCGACTGCAGGACGCCCCAGCAATCTTGCTGATTTCACGGTAGAGCCGAGAGAAACTGTGATGGCAGATTTCGCTTGTATCGGCAGTCTATCGAAGTTATCATTGGCGAGGCTGGGGCAGTAGCTCAGTTGGGAGAGCGGTACGTTCGCAACGTACAGGTCGGCAGTTCGAGCCCGCTCTGCTCCACCATACAAGATTCAAGGCCCACATATTGCAGCGGGTGGGGTTCTCTCTTCACGCCAAGGAACTAACATTAAGGCGCCCGCCACGCAGGCGCCATGAGTTTGCCACAGGAAGCCTGTAGAGCAGCTACTTCGATCTGCGGAGTCTTGCAGCAAGACCAACAAGTCCAAGCCCGAGAAGTCCAACCGTTGTCGGCTCTGGAATCACAGTGGTGCCGGTATCCGGACGAAGAATTTTGTAGCCGATGGAGCCATCCGACGGAGCATCGATCGGGTCAGTATCAAAGAAGCCAGCATTCCACGCAGTATTGAGTCCCTGGCCACCAGCCCGTCCGTCTTTGGCAAAGAAGTCGCCCCACACCGGCGTACGATAGCTGAAGAATGTCCATTCCGTCTGGCCTTCATCACCGTAATCGAGTTTGAGACCATTCTCGAAGGGGAACCCGGCCTCAGTCTGCCAGTCGCCAAGTTCGACTGAACCGGTGAATCCCCAGAAATCCCCCAGCGTGGCATTGGGGGACACTTCGACTATCCAGTGACTCACAGCGCCAGGATCGAGCGGAGAACCATCAGTCTCCGTAAGAAAGTACGAATACTCCCAGTATCCGCCGTCCTGAAGCCCCACTTCCCAAGATATCTGGAAATCACTCGCCCAGATGCCAGTCCCAGTCACACCAGAAGGAGTAGAAAGCGAACCATTGTAGACGGGAAGCCCGAAAGCTTCAGCGGAGATGAAAACGAGTGCGGAGAGCACTGCAACCATAAGTTTCATAAGTTTATTCTCCTTCCAAGCAAGTGCGCTACACCCTATGGTTAGTCCAGAACTCACTGGGAGCAATTCCAGTGCCGCATATTCCCCTCTGCGACCACAATCCAGACACAGATCAACTGACATCCGATCAGGAAACGCCCTAAATCAACATCTCCTAACTCGCTGCAGCTAAATACAATTGCAGTTCAACACCATCGCTTCATGCTCAAACCTCCTGCAGGCTCCCCGGTATCTTTGGTTTGCGTGCCGCAATCTAAATCTAATACGACAAGTCAAGCGTTATAGTCGCCGTGTTCACATAAAGTGCAGGGAATTGCAGCCATCGACTTGGGAGCAACAGCAGCCAGCTCTCCATTCGTGCCAGTGCATCTGCGCAGATGGCTTGGCCGATTATGACTCTCGCCCGTGAGCAATCATTATCTTGCCGGTGAGTCTGAGAAGATGTATATTCGGATCACTTGACGCGACCGAATGCCTTTGGGATTCGGTCTGAATGACTGATGAGTTTATAATCCCGTGCTAAGTGGGGAGCTAGCGGTGCCCTGTTACCCGGAATCCGCTCTACCGGGACTGATGCCCACCTGAGGTCTGTCAGCGGCATGTGCGGTTCTGTTAAGTGGTGTTGACGATCAGGTCCCGTGCAACTCGAGGCGGCCAAACCCCGCCAGGTCCGGAAGGAAGCAACGGTAGGTACGTTTTCGGGTGTGATGCGGGGAAGCTTGATTTGAGCTAACTGGCCGTGCCGTTCATGTTTGGCGGGATCGAAGGTGGGTGCACGGGTAATTCTAAGAGCTGAGCGCTGTATGTCATATCTCGTACTCGCACGGAAGCTCCGTCCCCAGACATTTGATGAGATAGCCTCGCAGCAACACATCACCGACACCCTCAGGAAGGCTATCACCTCCGGCCGGATTTCGCACGCCTATCTCTTCTGCGGCACTCGAGGTACGGGAAAGACAACAACTGCGCGCGTGTTGGCCAAAGCGCTCAACTGCGAAAAAGGGCCGACAGCAGAGCCGTGCCTGCAATGCGTAAACTGCAAGGAGATCGCCACGTCGTCTTCAATGGATGTCATTGAGATCGACGCCGCCTCGAACACCGGCGTCGATTCAATCCGCGACTTGCGCGAGAATGTCCGCTATGCGCCAGCCGGAAGCAGGTACAAAATATACATCATTGACGAAGTGCATCGTTTGTCGGGAGCCGCCTTCGACGCGCTGCTCAAAACTCTCGAGGAGCCGCCAGCGCACGTCGTCTTCATCTTTGCGACCACGGAGCCGCACAGTCTTCCCGCGACGATACTCTCGAGGACGCAGCGATACGACTTTCGTCGGATTCCCCTTGCCGATCTGATCGACAGTCTGACAACGGCAGCGCAGAAGGAGAACATCAGGATCAGCGACGATGCACTTGCACTCATCGCTCGCAAGGGAGATGGATCGTTAAGAGACGCTCTTTCCATCTTCGAACAGGCTCTGGCCTATGCTGACGATGGTATCACGGTCGAGTTGATCACCAGCGCGCTCGGTCTGGTGGACTTCGGAACCTTTTTCGAGCTGACTGAAGCCATTTACAAGCGCGATCTTCAGTCGGTGCTCGGTTTCGTCGACAAGCTCACCGAAAGTGGCGCAGACATCGGTCAGTTCCTCGGTGATTTCCAGACGCATTTGAGGAATCTCCTCGTGACACGATCCGTTCCGCAACCGTCCCGTTTCCTTGAACTCTCTGACCAGCAAGTTGAGATGTGCCACATGCAGAAGGACTACTTCTCGGAGAGCGATCTACTCCGAATGTCTCAGGCAGTGTCACAACTCATGCAGCAGCTAAAGGATGGCGCCGAACCGCGAACATTTCTGGAACTGACGCTTCTGAAACTCGCGACCGCCGACACCACAGCAACCCTACAGCAAGTGCTGACGAAGCTGTCGGCACTGACTACCCAATCAAAGTCAGCAGTGGTCGCACCTGCAGTCGACCTATTCAGCGCAAAACCGGCGGAACCCTCTCCTCCCTCTGAAAAAAAAACTCCAGTGAGCAACCCCGAAACCAAGACGCTGACTGAGGCGGAGGCAGCCCAGATTGTACCGAATCCCACTATCGACTCAACTTCGCCCAGAAGCGCAACTTGGGAGGGATTCCTGGAAAGCTATAATCACGTCAACGGCCTTCTCTCGACCATGCTTCGGAAAGGGAAAGCGAAGTTCACCGGCGAAAACACGCTCCAGTTGATATTTCCTCCTGACGTCGGAATCAGCGCTGTCCTGACAGCCGACAAACTAAAGCAACTTGAGAATGCTATGGAAAGTCACTTCAGTAAGCCACTGAGACTGAAGATTGAGACAGACAAGAACATGAAGGCCACAAGATCCCGAACCTCTCTTGATCCTCGATTCGACGTAACGCCGGAGGATCTTCTTGCACAGAACCCTGACATCAAGGATATTGTTGATAGATACGATGGCAAGATCCTGAGCATTAAGAAAGTCAACTCGAGAGGAGCGGGAGATGGGTAAGGGCATTGGCGATATTATGAAGCAAGTCCAGAAAATGCAGGCCAGAATGGAAGAGATACAGACGGAGCTTGAGACAGAGCACATCGAAGGCACGTCGGGCGGAGGTATGGTTAAGGCGGTCGTAAACGGACGTCAGGAGATCGTTGAGATCAAAATCGACAAAGAGGTCGTGAACCCTGACGATATCGAGATGCTTGAAGATCTGATCGTAGCAGCAATCAACCAAGCACAGGAAAAGGCTCAGGAGCTGGCAACAGAGAGGATGGCGGAGCTGACGGGAGGAATGAAGCTCCCTGGTCTGCCGTTTTAGCGCATGTTCAAATCCGCACAATCAGTCGAGCGGCTCATTGCGGAGCTGACACGGCTTCCCGGAATCGGAAGGAAAACTGCTCAGCGCCTCACTTTCTGGATTCTCAAGATGAAGAAAGACGATGCCGCAAGGCTCGCACAGGCGATTCTCGACGTCAAAGAGAAGGTCCGCAGATGCTCGATTTGTTCGAACATTACGGAGACCGAGCCCTGCCATATCTGCTTGGATTCCAAACGCGATCGAACGACAGTGTGTGTGGTGGAGGAAGCGAACGACGTGCTCGCACTTGAAAAGAGCGGCGAGTACAGGGGTCTCTATCACGTGCTGGAAGGAGCCTTATCACCGCTCGACGGTATCGGTCCCGAGAAGCTTCGTTTCAAGGAACTGGTCGATCGCATCGGCTCCGGCGTCAAAGAAGTCATCATCGCGACAAATCCCAATGTGGAAGGCGAGGCGACTGCGGTCTACATTTCGAAGCTGATGAAGCCGCTTCGCGTCAAAGTCACCCGCATTGCAAGAGGTCTCCCCGTTGGCAGCGATCTGGAGTATGCAGACCAAAGCACGCTCTCAAAGGCGCTTCAAGGAAGACAAGAGTTCTAAAGTGCGAAAGCTCACCTTTAAGCATAGCGGAGAGCAGCCTAAGGTGAACGGACGCGAAGCCCCGATTCCGCCAATCGAGGAGCTCGTTCGGCTGCGCCGCGAAGTAGCTCTAACCCACGAAGGTCATTCACGGCGATCCTGAACTACAAGATCGCATCATTTCAGACTGCTTGATACACCACCCTTCCGTTGACAACGGTCATGATAGCTCGTCCGGTAAGGCGCTTGCCGTTGTATGGGCTGTTGCGCGACTTTGACCTGAATTTGTCGACGTTTACTTTCCAGACAGCCTCTGGATCGATAACCGTGATGTCGGCAGGAGAGCCCTTCTTCAGCCGTCCGCCATCCAATCCCATGATTCTGGCAGGGTTCGTTGACATCCGCTCCACAAGGTCACTCCAGCTCAGAAGACCCGGTTTGACAAGATGCGTGATCGCGAGACCGAGAGACGTCTCAAGTCCGATTATCCCGTTGGGAGCGAGATCGAACTCAACGTCTTTGTCCTCAGTCGAATGCGGCGCATGATCACAGGCTATGCAATCCAGCGTTCCATCCTGCAATCCTGCAATCACAGATTCAACATCCTTCTTTGTCCGCAAGGGAGGATTCATCTTGAGATTTGTATCGAATCGCTCTGCGATCAGGTCGTCAGTCAGCGTGAAGTGATGCGGCGTTGCCTCGGCAGTGACATTCACTCCGTTCCTTTTGGCGTAGCGAATCAACTCAACCGCGCCTTTGGTTGAGACATGGGCGACATGCAGGCGCGAGGCCGTGTAGTCAGCGAGCAGTATGTCTCTTGCAATGCAGATCTCTTCCGATATGGGAGGGTTGCCTTTGATCCCAAGCGTTGTCGATACGTACCCTTCGTTCATGTGTGTACCGGCCGATAGTGACATGTCCTCGGCATGCGACACCACCGGTATGTCAAACATCTTCGCGTATGCGAGCGCTCTGCGCATCACCGCAGCGCTCTCCACCGGAGAACCATCGTCAGAAATCGCTACCGCTCCGGCCGCCACGAGATCGCCGATCTCGGCCAGTTGCTGTCCCGACCGTCCTTTTGTGATCGCTCCGATCGGGTAGACCTTGACAGACGCATCGGCGGCACGATCGAGCACGAAGCGTACAGTCTCCTGATTATCAATCGGAGGCGTGGTGTTCGGCATACAGCAGACCGCGGTGAATCCGCCCGCGGCAGCCGCGAGCGCTCCCGAAGCCACCGTCTCCACACTCTCTCTGCCCGGCTCTCGCAGATGCACGTGGAGGTCGATCAGTCCGGGTGTCACGATGAATCCTTCGGCCCAGAAGCACTCTCCCGACTCATAGCTCTTCATGTCCTTCTTGGAGAAGAGTGATCCTGTCTCGATCTTCGCGATCTTGCTGTCCTCGATGTACACGTCCGCCCTGCAGTCGACTCCGGACATCGGATCTATCACCCGACCACCTGCTATGACTTTGAGGTGCGATTTACTCATCTTCTTTGCTCCCTCCTCCCTTAATCAGATACAGCACCGCCATGCGCACTGCTACTCCGTTGGTGACCTGATCGAGAATCACGGAATCATCTCCGTCTGCCACGTCAGACGCTATCTCCACCCCCCGGTTCATCGGTCCGGGGTGCATCACGATGTGATTCCTGTTGAGCAGCCGTTTGCGCTCCGATGTAATCCCGAAGAGGTTAGTGTACTCGCGCAACGACGGAAGCAGCCCTGACTGCTGGCGTTCAAGCTGAAGCCGAAGCACGTTGACCACATCTGCACCGTCAAGAGCGCGGCTGATATCGCAGTAAACATCTACTCCCATCTTCTCGACTTCCACAGGCAGAAGGGTTGTGGGCCCACAGATGGCAACCGACGCGCCCATGGTTTTCAGTCCCCAGATATTCGACCGTGCGACGCGCGAGTGGAGAATATCTCCGACTATGACCACCCTAAGACCATCCAGCTTGCCGAAGTGCTGGCGGATCGACAACATATCCAGTAACGCCTGTGTAGGGTGCTCGTGAGACCCGTCACCTGCGTTTATAACCTGCGATGAGGAAAACTCGGTCAGAAATTTTGGAGCGCCGGAGCATGCATGTCGCATCACGATCATGTCGACTTTCATCGCCTCGATATTGCGTACCGTATCCTTGAATGTCTCTCCTTTGGACACCGATGACCCGGAGGTCGTGAAATTGAGCAGATCAGCGGAGAGTCTCTTCGCCGCAAGCTCGAATGATATGCGGGTGCGCGTCGAAGCTTCATAGAAGAGGTTTACCACCGTGACGCCGCGCAGTGTCGGGACTTTCTTAATTGGTCGGTCGAGTACTTCGCGGAAACTGTCGGCGGCATTGAGAATGGTGTCAATGTCCTCACGGCTTACGCCTTCCAGCCCAAGCAAGTGTTTCAATCCAAAAGCCATCTGTCCCTCACTTTCTCTTCTTCGTTGTCTTGCGAGTTGACGTCTTGGCCTTGGTCTGTACTGTTACCTGATGAAGCTCCACCGAGTCGTGTTCGTCGGTTTCCTTAAGACGCACGACAACCTCATCATCAGGTGAGGTGGGAATGTTCTTTCCGACATAGTCGGCTTTGATCGGAAGCTCGCGGTGGCCGCGGTCGACGAGCACGGCGAGCTGAATTGCGCGAGGACGACCGAAGTCGGTGAGCTGATCGAGAGCGGCACGGATCGTGCGACCGGTGAACAGCACGTCATCGACAAGCACCACCACCTTGTTGTCGACGGGGAAGAGAATCTCGGTCTGGTGTACCTCCGGCTGTGCGAGACGCGAGTGGACGTCGTCGCGGTAGAAGGTGATGTCCATATAGCCGACTGGCACGCGGACTCCCTCGACTTTCTGGATATTGTCCGCAATTCGATCGGCGAGATGATCGCCGCGCGTGCGTATGCCGATGATCACGAGGTCATCGGCGCCAGAGTTTCGCTCGACGATTTCGTGTGCAATGCGCATGAGCGCATGCTGCACCTTCTTGTCATCGAGCATCTGCGTCACACCTGCAGTCAAGTGTCCTCCTTTCGATAGATGTTACTATCCAATGTCATTCCGGCCCCGCATCGGGGTGCGGGGTAAACTCCAGCCGGAACCCAGTAGGTCGAAACCCTTATGGTTTCGACACTGCGACCGAAGGTCGCAGTGCAGGATCGTAGGTCAGGAGCCCTGTGCTCCTGACGCGCACCGAAGGTGCGAACAAATAGTCCGAACCACAGGGGTTCGGACCTACGAGCCGTGAAACTTGCGTGACGTGTCATTCCCGCGAAAGGGAGTGTTGAAAAACCTTGTAGGTCGGCTTCCGAGCGCGACCGAAGGTCGGGAGAGAAAGCCGACAAGCTGTTGTCGGGTTTCTCGTTCCGCTTCGCGGCACTCGGAACCCGACCTACGAAGAATGTCTCTCTCCGGGGTTTTTCAACAGTCCCGAAAGCGGGAATCCAGTGGATCGAAACCCTTGTGGCTTCGACAGTGCCTTCAGACAGATATGAAAATCTCCCGGCACGGATCGTGCGGGAGTTGTATAAGCGGACTATCATTCTCATCACCTTTCCGGCCTCACCGGACCGGACTTAAAGGTTGCTACAAGCCAATAAACATGTCGGCAGAAGTCTGTCAAGCAGAATGTCGGAGGAAGGGGTGACGAGTCCGAACCACACTGGTCTTTATCTACTAAGACACTCTCTCAATCCACTTGACCATTACATCAAGCGCCAGACCTATATTGCCGTTCTGGCAATGATTCTGAGCATGTTCCTCCCGCGTGAATACCCGCCCCGTCACCGATCTCGCATTAGTCAGAGCTCTAAGCTGCATATCGTGCATCTTGAACGGAATAAAATGGTCTTCTCGTGAGGTTAGCAGCAGGACATCCTGTTTGACAAACTCGGAGTGAATATTCCGCTCGTTCATCAGTATGTATATCTCCAATGCATCCATTGGGCTTTTCTTCTTGGTGATATACATCAGATGTTCCATCATCCACGACGGAATACCCTCACGCCGCAGCTTCATCATTGCCATTCGATCCATGAAATCCTTGAAGTGCTCGAAGAACCAAAGATGCAACTTCCGGAACACGAAATTCATGCACTTCATATAGTCGATGGCGTGGCCCGAGGCTATCACTCGCTTTATTCGTGGCTCGAACGCTGCCGCCCTCAAAGCGAACCAGCCACCCATTGACAGACCGATGAGCGTGCAATCGTCCAGACGGAAGTGATCCAGCACGGCTCGTGTCGGCTTCTCCCATTCGTAAGTCAGTGGCAGTTCGTACTCCCTCAAGGCTGCGCCTTGTCCAGGACCTTCGAATCCGATAACCTCATACCCTCGATCTGAAAAGAACCGCATCATGGAATACCATTCCTCAACAAAGGAATCGAAGCCGCCATGCAGGACGATTACTCCTTTTCCCTCCGATGCAGCCGGAATCCGTATTGCCGGCAGTAAGGCTCCAGCGTACGGAATTCTGTGCCTTTCGAACCCGTCACTTCCAAAGACTTCGTAGAATAGCTCGACGAATTTGTCATACAGAAGTTCTTTGTCAGGATCACTTGCCGAAGTATAGAATTCGGCGGCGCGATAGTAGAACGCCGCATTCATCAATCTATTTTCCGCAACCGCCCGCTCCGCGAGATCCATCATCTCCGACTTCCATTCCCCGAAATTCGTTATCTTCCTCCCCGCATCCTGCATGTCCTCGAATCTCGCATAACCCAGCGCATGCCATCGGTTCAACTGGAAATTGAAAAGCTGGTTTTTGTGAAACTTGTGGTATCCAATTGGAAATTCGAACTGCCGCATTGGGCTTCCTCTCACCTACGTCGTTTCCGTATCGCAGATCAGAAGCCCCGCGCTCCTGACGCGCGCCGAAAACGCATTGGAGAGTCCGAACCGCAGGGGTTCGGACCTACAAGACTAAATGCGAACTTCACACAAAGAACACCAGCGTTATCACCACGAATAGCGGGAGCAGAATTAGAGTCGAGTACGCCATGTAGCCGAAGAAATGCGGGACTTTGACGCGCTGCTCTTCGGCGATCGACTTGACCATGAAATTCGGGCCGTTGCCGATATACGTCATTGCACCCATGAAGACCGCGCCGCAGCTTATTGCGCGCAAAAGTGCATCGCTAACACCTGCGACCGAATCGACAGCGGCGCTTCCCGCACTTGCAGTCACGCTCTGGGCGAGCGAGAAGAAAGTCAGATAAGTTGGGGCATTGTCGAGAAACGAGCTGAGCCCACCGGTCAGCCAGAAATACTGCCAGGGCTCCGTGATGCCAAACTCGGCGCCCTTGAGCCTGAGCAAGGTGAGAAGCGGCACCATAGTCACAAATATCCCCGCGAAGAGCACGGCAACCTCAATGATGGGGTGGTACGTGAAACCGTTTCTCTGTCTCGTTTCACGAGGAGTAATTGCGACCGATAGCAGCGTCACACCGAGCATTACGAGTTCGCGATATGGGGTCGCAAGTTGCAGTGAAACAGCAAGAACCACGGCGCCGAGGAACAGAATGTTAATCTTGCCGTCGAGACCCAGAGGTGTCACGCGAGTGACATCGAGTCGCATGCTCGCAGGCGTCTCTTTGCGATAGGCAAGCGAATCCCATACGTAGAACACACCGAGAATCAGCGCCAGACAGAGTATCCATTCCGGATAGAGACTTGCCGTCCAGAAGAACGGAACTCCCTTCAGATAGCCGAGAAACAGAGGCGGATCGCCGAGCGGCGTGAGACAGCCGCCGATGTTTGACACGACAAAGATGAAGAAGATGGGGATATGAGCGGTGCGTTTGCGCTCGCTGTTGGTGCGCAGCATCGGTCTGATCAGCACCATGCTGGCGCCGGTCGTGCCTATGACATTCGCGATAACCGCGCCGACAAGCAGAAATGTAGTATTCACGGCTGGAGTGGCCTTGATGTCCCCCTTCAGCAGTATGCCTCCAGATATTATGAACAGTGATCCGAGCAGAGCAATGAATGACACGTAGTCCTTCATGTTATGGACAAGCTCGTGCGGATAGCTTCCTATGAGGTAGACAAGAATCGGGATACTCACAATGACCGTGATGACCGCCTTGTTCCTGTTCTTCTCCCAGAAGTGCGGAAACGCGAGCGGCATGACTGCTATGAGGAGAAGCAGAGCTACGAACGGAATGCCTGTGTAATAAGGAGGCGCTTCCAGAATCTGGTCTGCAACAGTTGTAAGGCTTGATGTCGGTTCAGACATTCATGACTCCTTCATCTTCAAGACTGACCAATATCGAGCTTCAGGCAGGCACTGTCAAGTGCAGCTTGACACCGCAGCGCAAGCCTCGTCGCAGGACGGACTGTCATTTGAGAGCAGTCTTGGATTCTTCCCACAGGCTGTCCATCTCGGCAAGAGTTGCGTCCGCAACGGTACGATCGGACTCCGCGAGACGCTGCTCGATATATCCGAACCGCCGCATGAACTTGTTGGTGATGCGATTGAGGGCTCCCTCGGGTTCGATCTTGAGAAACCGCGCGATGTTCACCGCCGTGAACAACAGGTCACCGAGCTCTTCTTCGATCGCTGTGCGATCAGACCGTCGAAGCTCGCTCTTCAGCTCCGCGACTTCCTCGTCGAGCTTGCGCACGATGTCGTCGACTTTCTCCCAGTCGAATCCGAAACGAGCGGCTTTCTCCTGTACACGATATGCGCGCAAGAGAGCTGGCAGGTTTTTGGGCACACCTGCAAGCACGGTCTTCGGCGCTCCGTTCTCCGACTTGTCACGAGTGAGCTTGATATGCTCCCAGTTGACGGTCACTTGTTCGGGTGTAATCTCGGTCTTCCGTTCGAAGACATGCGGATGTCGCCGTACAAGCTTGTCACATATTGATGTCGAGATATCGTCGATGTCGAATCTACCTACTTCAGAAGCCAATTGGGCATGAAAGACAATCTGGAGAAGCAGGTCACCGAGTTCTTCTTTCAGTCGATCCATCTCGCCGGTCTCGATCGTCTCGATTACTTCGTATGTCTCCTCCAACAAGTATGGCACCAAGGACTTGTGTGTCTGCTCCCTGTCCCACGGGCATCCGTCGGGAGCGCGCAGCTGTCTCATTATGTTAACGAGATCGTAGAGTTTCGACATCTCGGGCACCTTTCGTGAACTTCGATCGTATTCAGCCGATAACGTCTGAAAATACAACGATGCAGCCCGGTGGTCAAAGCCAAAGATAGGAATGGCTTGACAATGCACCGGATTGTCCTATCATAGACGGCTGGATTATTCGGGAAAGAAACGATGACAGATATTCCAAAGCACTACGATTTCAAAGCCGCTGAGAAGAAGTGGTACAAGTTCTGGCTCGACGGCAAGTACTTTCATGCGGACGCTGCCGACAACGGGAAGAAGCCATATACAATCGTGATCCCGCCGCCCAATGTTACTGACATCCTTCACGTCGGTCACGCGCTTAACAACTCGTTGCAGGATATAATGATCCGCTTCAAGCGGATGGATGGCCACGAGGCCGAATGGTTGCCGGGAGTCGACCATGCGGGCATCGCAACACAAGTCATTATCGAGAAACAGCTTCTGAAGGAGAAGACCACCCGTCAGGAGGTCGGTCGCGAGAAGTTTGTCGAACGGGTCTGGAAATGGAAAGACGAGAAATTCGACGCGATAATAGACCAGCTCAAGCAGATCGGCTGTTCCTGCGATTGGGAGAGAACTCGTTTCACGATGGATGAAGGACTGTCCAACGCAGTCAAAGAGGTATTCATCCGGCTCTTCGATGAAAAACTGATCTACAAAGGCAATTACATAACCAATTGGTGTCCGAAAGACCTGACCTCACTTTCCGATGATGAAGTTGAGCACAACGATGTGGATTCACATCTTTGGTACATCAAATACAAGATCGCCGGGGCAGACAATTTCCTGACGGTTGCCACCACGCGCCCGGAGACGATGCTCGGCGACACAGCGCTCGCTGTCTCACCAAAGGACCAGCGCTATCAGAAATATGTCGGGCAGACGGCCATCCTCCCTCTGCTTGATCGTGAGATTCCGATAATCGCCGACGACTATGTCGATCCTGAGTTTGGCACAGGAGTCGTCAAAGTCACTCCGGCACACGATCCAAATGACTTTCAGATAGGGCTCCGGCATGATCTTGAGCAGATCAACATCATGAATCCTGATGCATCACTGAACGAAGCGGCTGGGCGGTTCAAAGGTCTTGATCGTTATGAAGGTCGCAAGGCAGTGGTGAAGGAACTGGAGAAGCGCGGACATCTCGAGAAGATCGAGAAGTACAAGCTCTCGGTTGGAGTTTGCTACAGGTGCGGTACCGTTGTCGAGCCTTGTCTCTCGGAGCAGTGGTACGTGAGAATGAAGCCGCTCGCGGAGCCTGCTATTGAGGCAGTCAAGACCGGCAAACTGAGGTTCCATCCGGAGCACTGGGAGAAGACTTATCTGCATTGGCTGGAGAACGTTCGCGACTGGTGCATATCCCGGCAACTCTGGTGGGGTCACCGTATACCGATTTTCTATTGCCGTGAATGCAGTCACACATGGGTGTCTAAGAACACGCCGAAGTCCTGCCCGGAATGCAGATCAGCCGAGATCGAGCAGGACCCGAATGTGCTCGACACTTGGTTTTCATCGTGGTTGTGGCCTTTTTCCACTTTCGGCTGGCCCGAGGAAACTCCGGAGCTGAAGAAGTTCTATCCGACTCACTCTCTGTTCACGGCGTCGGAAATAATCTATCTGTGGGTTGCGCGCATGGTAATGGCTGGATACAAATTCGCCGGCGGCATACCTTTCTCAGATGTCTACATCCACGGGACCGTACGCGATTCTCAAGGGCGCAAGATGTCCAAGTCGCTCGGCAACGGGATTGACCCACGAGATATTATCGAAGAGTATGGCGCCGATGCGCTTAGAATCTCGTTGGTTCTCGCCACTCCCGAAGGGCAGGACCCGTGCATCTCCGTCAATAGTTTCGAGCAAGGACGCAATTTCGCCAACAAACTGTGGAATGCGTCGAGGTTCGTGATGATGAACCTTGGCGAAACAGTTCCGCCGGAGTATCTCAGCAGCATCGTTGACCGGAAAGGCCTCATGCAGACCGACAGGTGGATTCTGTCTCGTTTGAATCAGACCACGAAGACTCTGCGCATGAGCCTTGACGCTTTCCGATTCAACGCCGGTGCCAAGTCGCTTTATGATTTCGTTTGGCATGACTTCTGTGATTGGTATGTTGAGCTCGTAAAGTCGCGACTCAAGGAGGGTGGTGATCCGGCTGATCGAGAGACGTCCCGCAATGTCTCAGCTCACGTGCTGAACAATGTCCTGCTCCTCCTCAGCCCGTACATGCCCTTCGTGACCGAGGAAATCTGGCAGAGCCTCAGGATAATAGGGGGAGCTTCCGGAACCGCATCGATCGTCGAAGCGCCCTATCCGCATGTTGATGAGAGCCTGATAGATGCTGGTCTTGAATCTGACATGGAGCGCGTGCAATCCGTGGTGAACGCGATCCGTGCGGTTCGCGCAGAGATGAACGTCCCGCCGTCAAAACGTGCCGACGTTCACGTGCGGGTCTTTAGCGATGATCTTGCCAGAGACCTCGATCATAATCGTGAGTATCTTACCGAGCTGGGCAGGATAGACAAGCTGATAGTCGGCAAGGATATCAAGAGACCAAATCTTTCAGCATCCGCGGTCATCAGAGATTGTGAGATATTCATCCCGCTTGAGAGATTGATCGACGTAGACAAGGAAAGACAGCGGCTCCAGAGAGATCTTGAGCAGGTCAGATCGCAACTGGACAAGATTGGCCGGAAACTCGGAAATCCGGAGTTCACCGGAAAGGCGGCCACCGACGTTGTTGAACGCGAAAAGAAGAAGAAAGATGATTTTCAACTGATGGCTGACAAGCTGAACAGAAGCCTGGAGCAGCTAATAGGCTGGTGATAAGCGAGTTACGCGAGCCTCCCGGATGCGGAGAAAGTACTTGCGTGTGAGGCGTCACAGAGCTATAATGAATGGCTGAGTTTGAATTTCTTACGCTTGGAGTGTAAATGGCTAAGATGTGCGAAATCTGCGGAAAGAAACCTCTTTACGGAAGCAAGATATCCCACGCTCATAACGTCTCGAGTCGTCGGTTCAATCCCAATCTGCACACGGTCCGCGCCAGGATTGGCAGTCAGACGAAGAGAATCCGCGTCTGCTCTTCATGTCTGAAGGCTGGCAAAGTCACAAAAGCCAAGTAGAGCTACTCTGCACGGTTCCATCTGTTCAAGCACAACTTGATCAGCTTGCCTTGGATCGCCGGGCTGTACGTCGATTGTCGGAGCCTCCGCTCTACACTTAGTATCGAGAAGTCCGCAGCAGCTACTTCAGAAGATCATCCAACTCTGCTGAGAGCAGGGCCGACTTATTTAGCAGTATCTCTTCTTTTTGGTTCAGATTATCAGCGGTCATGCGGATGAGTTTGGTGACAATGGCATCGCCAAGAAAGATCCTATGCCTTTTCTCAAGGTACTTCTCAGTCTTCTGGTAAAAGAGAGTGGCGTACTGCAGGAGCCTCCTTTTCGCGTTCGACCCGCTTCGCTCGGCGTGTGCACTGTAATCCATTAGAGCGGCGATATTCTCATCGACATCGAAAGTCATGTTTCCTTCTGCATCACTGATCCAATACCTGCTGATTGCATAGACGATGTACACCGCGCTGCCGTCATCAGTGCCGTACGAATACGCAAGGCTGTAGTTATCCGACGGAAAGTCGTGTTGCACGCCGACACTCTTCAAGGCGGTCACCGTTCGTATTTTGTAGTCGGCGACCAGTCGGAGGTAGCTCTCCCGCCAGTGCTGCAGCCAATGCTCGATGTAGGTCCGATTCATGAAAAGAGGCGTGAGGTCCTGCTTGAGGTTAGCATCGTTGACCTTGTTCATCTGGAGGGTCAATCTGTCGAACAGCGAGCGCGGGTCGCCTGCATCGACGCCCTTCGCCCTGAGGTAGTCGAGGTCGGGGACAACCTTCTTTTCCATATACCAAAGCAAATCGTATATATCCCGACCTTTCTCTTCGTAAACGTCTGTCCCCACGCCACGCTGGCCACGCAGGAAGATTGCAGCGATCTTGCTCGCCATTAGAGTCGCCATGTTGTACGTCCGAATAACGAAAGAAAGTTGGTCGCGGTTGATCGGACGACGTTCGACGACCGACTTGGGGGCGATGAAATGGTTAAGGTCGATCTTGACGTGCAACTGTTTGGAGGGGTGGTTAATAGCCAATGCATCCCCGATGTGGAAGCGCAGGAGCAAGCCTCGCCCCGTAGTCGGCTTGATCGTCAGCAAATCCTCGCCGGAACCGTAGACGTTGGCGAAGTGTGATGCGATCTCATCCTGCAAAGCACTGAGAAATGCCTCAGTGATCGGATGCGTTACCTCAAAGTCCAGATCGACCGACATGCGGTTCAGGCGGTGGCAGATGCGGAGCGCAGAGCCGCCATACATGGTCCACCTGCTAAATTCGGGGTGATGGTAAACGAAGTTGAGGACATAGTACTGCAGCTCCTCCTTCAGCACGTTGCGCTGCGTCTCGACATCCACGTTCCCCGATCCGGCAATGTCCTCAAGTCTTCTCTTCAGCGCTATGAGAATCTGATCATTCATGGCGCATGTAGCCTTTCACGAGTGAGTAGAATGCGTCGCGTTCCTGCTCCGCCATCTCGTCGATATCTATTCGCAGCTCCTCAACGAGCCTTCCCATATCTCTCAATCTGACGGCGTGGAAGTGCCTCGTCCGGAAATACAGCAGATCAAACAGGGCCTTTGCAGGCGAAGCAATAAAATACTCAAACCCGCCCTTCTCCGACGAGAAGCCGGAGAAGAGGTTCGGTTGTATCGACTGGAAGGCGAAATCGCCGACTCTCGTCTTGAAGTCACGAGTGGTCTTCGTCGTGACGGATGTTGTCGCGTGGATCACTTCTGTCGTGAGGTTGTAATACTGGAGCGCAGTCCACGAGCTTACGTAAGACGGCCGACGCAACACGTTTGCCAGATAGAAGCGATAGGAAATGTCACTCTTGTTCCGATTGTAGAATTCGGCGGAGATGTATAGTCCTCTTCGCAGAGCAATGATTTCCCTGCGACGTAAGGTCTGAGTGATGTATGCATCCACTGTTGTACTCTTCAGCCCATACTGCTCGCTCAATTGCAGAATGGCACGTTTCTCATAGTACGGCAGTGGTTTCAGAAGTTCGAAAAGATTGGCTCTATACTTCATAATTCCACATCTATGACAAAAACATATCAGATGTGAAATATCTTGTCAATGAATATGTTCGGCAAACTGCAAAGAACCTGAAAGAAGACAGAGAAACGCATAACAGCATAAGGGGCAATACATTATCCCCAATAAGGTGCAGTTCAAGCTCTCGGACGATTGATGCGAGCCTTCATGCCATTGACATCTAAACACGGGAGAGAGCCTCCGTTTGGCACGGAGGCTCTCGAGTCCCTTTCCTCGGCTGGTTGAGGAATAGGGTGGGACTTATCAGCGCTCCATTGCTTTTCTCAGAAAAGTCGGAACGCTTAGATCGTTGGGATCGAAGTTTTCAATGCCTGTGTCGCCTGCGGGAACCGCTACCCGCTCCCTGCGGATCGGCACTTCGGGTTTCGGCGCGGTGTGTTTCTGATGGAACAAGTCCACCACGTTCGTATCGAGATCGAAGATTTCTTTCTCTTGTCTGCCGAAGCCGTTGGCAATTACGGTCACGCGCACCTCGTCACCGAGAGATTCGTCGATCACCGCTCCGAAAATGATCTCTGCGTCGGTGCCTGCAGCCTCATACACAACGTTGGTAGCATCATTTACCTGAGTGAGTGTCAGACCATCGCCACCGCAGACATTTATCAGCACGCCTTTGGCTCCGGAGATACAGGTGTTCTCGAGCAACGGGGAATTTATCGCCTGCGCCGCCGCGTCAGCGCCAGCGGTCTCGCCTCTGCCGAACCCTGTTCCCATCAACGCGGGAAGTTCGCCTTTTCCTTTCATAATCGTGCGCACGTCCGCGAAGTCACAATTGATAATGCCAGGTATTGTGATAAGGTCCGCGATTCCCCTGGTTGCGTGAAGCAAAGTCTCGTCGGCAATCAGGAATGCCTGCGTGAACGTTGTCCCCTTCGGAACTACATCGATCAGCTTCTGATTGGGGATTACGATCAGAGTGTCAACTCGGCTCTTCAGCTCATCGATACCGATCAACGCCCGATTTAGCCGTTTCTTGCCCTCAAAAACGAACGGCTTCGTAACGATGGCCACCGTCAGTGCGCCGAGGTCTCTGGCTATTTCGGCGACTATCGGAGCTGCGCCAGTGCCGGTGCCACCGCCCATGCCGGCGGTTACGAACACCATGTCACAGCCTCTAAGCGCCTCGGCAATCAAATCACGGTCTTCCTCGATCGCCCTGCGTCCGATTTCCGGGTCGGCGCCCGCCCCCAGTCCCTTTGTGCACCGGTTGCCTATCTGAACGCGGACCGACGCCTTTGAACCCTCGAGAGCCTGAGCGTCCGTATTGACAGAAATGAAATCAACGCCACACAGGTCTGCGTCTATCATGCGGTTGATAGCGTTGTTGCCGGCGCCGCCTACACCGAGCACCTTTATCTTCGCCTTGTCCGCATATTCCTCGGCGAAACTGATCATACCACCCTCCTATCAGATATTCAAAATTGCATTGATTGCCTTCTCAAGGTTCTTGCTCATTCGCTTGAACATACCGGGTCGCTCAACGACGGCGCGCCGCTTGGCAGAGCCGTACTCAAGAAGTCCCAGCGCAACAGCGACTGAATATGGACTGCTGAACAACATATCATCTTCATAGGTGCTCGGAGAAACAAGGCGAGCTTTCATCCCAAACATCTGCTCCACCAGACTCTCGACATCGCGCAGGCACGCCCCGCCGCCAGTAAGGACAACGCCGCTTCCGATGCTCTCCAGAACCGGGCACGTTTCAAGCTGCTTCCTGATAATGGCCAGCATCTCCTCCATGCGCGGTTCGATCATCGCAGCGAGCACCGAACGCGACACCCTTCTCTGGTAGAATTCTCCGAGATCAGGCAACGTGAGTTTCTCATTCGGATCAACCTTCGAGAGAACCGCTGATCCCTGACATATCTTCAACTCTTCAGCTGACTCCATCGGCAGGCGCAGACCATAGGCGATATCAGCCGTGACGTTTCGCCCTCCGAGAGGCACAGACCCTGTGTGCCAAATCGAGTCCTCATAGTATAGAACGACGTCCATAGTACCCGCTCCGATGTCGAGAAGCAGCACACCCTTTTGCTTTTCCTCGGCAGTAAGGAGCACTTCCGATGCTGCAACCGGATTGAATACCATCTCTACGAGCTCACCGCCTGCTCTCCGCACACTGGCAAGGGTGGCAGCTGCCGCCGACATCGAGGCAGTCACGATGTGAACGTCTACCTCCAGTCGTTCTCCGGTCATGCCGATCGGGTCGTGTATCCCCGACATGTCATCGATGGAATAATGCTTCGGGATCACGTGAAGGCGTTCCTGATCCTCCGGAATACGCACATTCTTGGCGAGGCCGATCACTCTCCCGACCTCCTCGTCAGTGATCTCGCCTTCCATCATCGAGATAGAGATGGCGCCCCTGCTGTTCAATCCGCGGATGTGTTCTCCGGTCACGTTTACATACAGTGATCCTGGTCTGACACCACACTTCTCCTCAGCACGTTTGAGGACTTCGCTGATCTGTCGAGAGGCACGTTCTTCATTGACGATAACACCGTTTTTGACGCCGTCTGACGGGACTTCCGTGATGCAGAGCAATAACAGCTCGCCATCCGGTCCGTGCCGCCCTGCGGCACAGCAGATCTTGTGCGATCCGATGTCGAGTCCAGCAATAACACTCCGTGACTGCATGATCTATGCCTTTCGTTTTGGCAGCTCTCTTGCGATAACCGATCTTCCAAACCTCAAGTCCAGCTCGCCTGCAGCCAGCGACCCGAGCCGTTCAAAGACCCTGTCGAGATAGGCGAGCTTTCTGTCAAAATCTGATGGCCCGACAATTACGCGCACGGCTGCGCGCTTGAAATAGATAACCGGAGCTTCGGCACTGGCGATATCAATTTCGGACACGGCATTTCGCAGCCTCTTGTGCTCAGTGCCCAACTTCCGACACAACTCCAGCGCAATATCAAGCCGTGGAGTGCGAGGCTTAGTGTATTCGCGCACCGATTCCGGTCGCACTCCCGAAATCAGCGGCAAAGCCGACATGTCTCCACATATTTCGGGAGGCAGGATTTCGCCTCCTTCGGCCACTCCATAGAGCTTGTCCGCATATACCACGGCGACCGGTTTCTTGCGCCTCGCTTCGCAGACTACTTCCCCGGAAATGTTCACTCTGCAGCAGACTGCGGACAAATCCGGTCGCTTTACGAGCAGCGATCTTATCATTGAGCCGAAGGGTTGCCTGAACAGATTCGGCTCGAGCTGTCCTCCTGAGATGTCAGAGAAGTCTGCCGATTCTTGCACGCCGTCAACCATGAGGCGATAACCGCTCGGATGAACCAACGGGTGAAAATAGCAGAAGACGCAGAACCCTCCAGCGAGCAAGAGCAGAACAAGTATGACTATCTGTAGTCGCAGCGTCATTTTCCAAGCTCCTTTAGGATCTCCGGTCCAATGTGATAGATGTCGCCTGCGCCAATGGTCATGACAATCGAGTTCTTGATCATGCGACGGTTGATATACTCCGGCACCGCGTGCATGTCATCGACGTAGTGGCAGTTCCTGTGACCGTAGCCGTGGGCGGCTTTCACAATCATCTCGCCGGAAATTCCCGACATCGGCTTCTCGCGCGCAGCATATATTCTGGTGACTATCAGCATATCCGAGAGCAGCAACGCCTTGGCGAACTCGCGATAGAAGTCGTTTGTGCGTGAGTAGAGATGCGGTTGAAATACCGCAACGATCGGCCGGTTGTACCCCACTTTGGCAGCTCGAAGTGTTACCTCGATTTCGGTAGGGTGGTGAGCATAATCGTCGACCACCATAATCCCGTTAATCTCACCCTTGATCTCGAATCTGCGAATAACACCCTTGAAACTCGCCAGCGCGTTGCTGATTCGTGTCCAGGGCATTTCGAATTCAAGCGCCACGGCGGCTGCAGCAAGTGCGTTGCGGATATTGAACACACCGGGGAGATTGATCGTGATCTGCCCGAGCTCCGTGCCGTTACGGTGCATCATGAAGGTCGATGACCGCTCTTTGTACGACGGCGAACTCGCACGGATGTCAGCCTGAGTCGTGAATCCAAATGTAGTGATGGGGCGTTTAAGTTCGGGAATCAGCGTAAGCACGTTTTCATCGTCCATGTTCAGAAAGATGTTGCCGTAGAAGGGGACTTTGTTGGCAAACTGCACGAACGCCTCTTTGATGGCGTCGAAAGTGCCATAATAGTCGAGGTGATCTGCCTCAAGGCTCGTAACGACCGCCATAGAGTGCGTCAAATTGAGAAACGACCTGTCATACTCGTCGGCTTCTGCAACCATGCATTCGCCGGTACCGAACTTCACATTTGTGCCGTATTGCACAACCCTCCCCCCGACAATCACAGTTGGGTCGAATCCGCCTTCGGTCAGAACCCAACCGATAAGAGACGTGGTTGTAGTCTTGCCGTGGGTACCGGCTATTCCAATTCCAAACTTGGTTCGCATCAGTTCGCCGAGCATTTCTGCACGACGAATCACCGGTATCTTCGATTGGCGAGCAGCCGTTACCTCGGCATTGTCTTCATGTACCGCAGATGAAATCACGACCGCGTGGGCGTCTCCGACATACTCCGCTCTGTGTTCGAAATGGACTTTGATTCCGAGTTGGACGAGCCGGTCTGTCACTTCAGTCGAAACGAGGTCGCTGCCGGTGATGACGAAACCCTGATTGTGGAGCATTTCCGCTATTCCGGACATGCCGATCCCACCGATTCCCACGAAATGGAGCTTCTTTATCTTGCCGAATTTCATGACGAGATCCCCTTCAGAATCGATGAAGCAATGTTTTCTGCAGCATCGGGCGTGTGCAGCGAGCGCGCCTTATCAGACATTGCTTTGCGGGTATTCTCGTCTGCAGTAAGCGAGAGCGCTTTGCCCAGCGCGTCAGATGTGACCATTTCGTTCTGACGGACTACAATCGCGGCGCCCTTCTCGGCAACAACCTTCGCATTGTACTCCTGATGATTCTCGGTCGCATATGGATACGGGATCAAAACCGATGGCGTTCCTGCCGCTGCAAGTTCAGCAAGAGTCATGGCTCCAGCGCGACAAATCGCAACGTCCGCACATGCATATGCCAAGTCCATTCTGTCTATGAAAGGCAAGACTGTCCCAGGCACACGGGAATTTCTGAATGCCTGGCTGTATTTATCTATAGACCCTCTTCCTGTCTGCCACAGTAGCTGTACTCCGTTGGCTGACCTGAGCCTCTCCAGATTTGATGCTATGTATGAATTGATAGCTTCCGCTCCCTGACTGCCGCCTAGCACGAAGATCGTCTTGGCGCTCGGATCGAGACCGAAGTACTTGACACCTTCAGACCTGCTGCCGATCTCGAATCCGGGACGGAGGGGATTGCCAGTACATACAACATTGGATCGGGGATGCAGCCTTTTCGAAACCTCGCCGTAGGCCGCGAATACTGCATTCGCACGCTTGGCGAACAGCTTAGTCGTAATTCCAGGGAAGGAGTTTTGCTCCTGCAGAAAGGTTTTGATGCCGGTTAGGCGTGCGGCAATCAGAACCGGAACGCAGATGAAACCGCCGGTGGCGAAGACTGCTTTGGTCCGAGTCCTCTTGAAGAGAAGAATCGCGCACGCTGCGCCGTAGGCCAATACAAACGGTATAGCGAGGTTTCTCGCTGATAATCCACGCTTCAGAGGAATGGCAGGTATCGAGTAATAGTCGAAGCCAGCTTCGGGAGCGAGACGCGAGTCCATACCGTGCTTCGATCCAATCATATACACTTTCACGCGACTTTCGAGTCTTCTGAGAGTCTGTGCCACAGCAAGAGCCGGGAAGAAATGCCCGCCGGTCTTGCCACCCGCAACGGCGATTGACATATCAATCGAGTCTTCCAAGCACCTGTCCTTTGTTGTTCCTTCGACGCGACACATTAAGCAACACTCCCACCGCCGAGGCACATAGGAGGAGCGATGAGCCCCCGTAACTGACGAACGGCAGCGGCATGCCCTTGGTCGGTATGAGTCCTACGGTCACGGCTATGTTCACGAGTGCACTCGCAGTGAGTATTATCGTAATACCGAATGCCAGGTAGAATCCGAATCGATCCGGTGCGGTGGCAGCAATCCTCATTCCTCGCCAGAAGACTATCAGAAAGAGCGCCACTACCAGCATCACCCAAATGAATCCGCCTTCTTCCGCTACATTAGCAAATATGAAATCTGTGTGAACTTCGGGGAGAAAGAAAAGCTTTACGGCACCGCGCCCAATTCCCTTGCCGAAGAATCCGCCCGACCCGATATAAAGCGCCGACTGCTTGACCTGGAAAGAGCCTTGGAGCGGGTCTTTGATCGCAGCAAGGAAGTCCATAATGCGAGCTTGCTTGTAGCCGAGCTGAAAAACTGCAACGTAGAACACAGTTGCAAGCGAAGCGGCGCCGAGGCCAATCCACTTCCAACTCATTCCTGCAACGAAGAGCATCGTCACCAATACGGCCGCTAACACGAGGGCAGTTCCGAGGTCCGGCTCGAGGACGATGAGCATCAATGCGACGGCAATCAGACCAAAAGTCACGTATGGGTACCACTTTGGCCGGTTCGACTGATGATCCGGAGCGAGAAAATGAGCTGCAAGGTATATCATCACGAATTTGAAGACTTCCGATGGCTGGAGACTGACAAAGCCGAGGTCTATCCACCGTCTCGCATCGTTTATCTTCGACATCGAGAAAACCACGATCAGAAGTAAGATCGACACTCCGACAGCGAACCAGATCATCTTCCTCATAATCCTGTAATCCAAGCCTGCAAATATCAACATCGCTACGAGGGCAACTGCCGCGAAGAACAACTGGCGGTAGAAGTAGTGAGTGTGCTCTCCGGAATATCTCAGGTCGGCGATGAAGACGGATGCCGAATAGACGGCAACAACGCCTATAGTGATCAGGAGGAGCACTGCCGTATACAGCACCAGATCGACGCCATGTCGCCGCTGTTGGTTCATGGTGCCTCCTCGCGCAATTTTGAGACAGCCTGCTTGAACACGCGACCGCGATGCTCATAGTCGTTAAACATGTCGAAGGACGCGCATGCAGGTGAGAGCATAACCGTGCCTTCCGGACGGGCGAGTTCAAAGCCGATACGCACTGCCTTCTCCATCGAATCGACTTTATGAGTCGGGACCAGATCGCCCAGAGATCGCTCGATCTTGTCCGAGGCCTCACCTATCAGCACGATTTCCGAAACATACCTCGAAACAAGGTCGCGTAGACGACCGAAGTCGCCCTTCTTGTCCCGTCCGCCCATTATCACTACCAGCTTGCCCGCAACGCTCTGGAGCGCGTACCATACGGAATCGACGTTAGTAGCCTTCGAGTCATTAATGAACTTCACGTGCCCTACCGCGCCGCAACCTTCAAGCCGGTGCTCAACGCCTGCAAACGTGGAAAGCACAGCGCGAATGGAATCGTCAGAGACACCAGCTATCGCCGCAATAGCGGCAGCGGCAGCGCAATTCTGCAGATTGTGAGGCCCCGGGAGTGTTATGTCCGTCACCGGCATTATCACCCGGGCGTCACCTTCGACATTGCTGGTCAGCATCCCGTTTTCAACGCAGACTCCCGGTGCAACTATGTCGGAGATGCTGAAGTAGAACTTCTTCCCGGGAAGGGGAGAGCATAATTCCATCAGGTAGGCATCATCACGGTTGGCGACGAAGGCGTCCGTCGCTGTCTGATTCTCGCCGATCCTCATCTTCATTTCCGCATAGGTCGCAAAGTCGCCGTATCTATCCAAATGGTCCGGCGTGAGATTCAGAACTGAAGCAATCCTCGGTTTGAAGTCGTAGCACCGTTCGAGCTGGGCTGACGATATCTCGAGCACGACCCATCCATGTGCGGGGACTTGGTCGCAGATGTCGCAGAACGGACTGCCGATATTGCCTGCCACAAAAGTGGGCACTCCGGACTGTTTGAATATCTCTCCGGTTACCGTAGTTGTGGTAGTCTTGCCATTAGATCCAGTTATCGCGACCATGTTGCCGTCACAGAGCCAGAAACCAAGCTCGATCTCGGAGATGACCGGCACGCCTGCGGCATCTATCTGCTTCGAGACAGGCGCATCAGGCGGAACGCCCGGACTCACGACAACGAAGTCCCTTCCCTCGAATGCTCTGGCGGTGTTCCCGGACGTCTCGAATTCGATATTCTCGGATCGAAGCGTCTTCAGAGCGTCCGCCAACTGATCCTCAGAACGACTGTCAGACACGAACACCGAAGCGCCGTGTCTCCGAAGCAGACGTGCAGCCGCAACGCCTGACCTCGCAGCGCCCACTATCCCGACTTTCTTTCCAGCTACTCTGTCGAGTCTCATCGATGCCCTACCTGATCTTGAGCGTAGCGAGCGTGAGGAGCGCGCAGATCGCTCCGACTATCCAGAATCTGGTCACGACTTTTGTCTCCGGCCATCCAAGCTGCTCAAAGTGATGATGCAAAGGAGCCATCTTGAATATCCGCTTCCCTCTAAGCTTAAATGACGATACCTGTAGAATGACTGAGAGCGCCTCTGCAACGAACACTCCCCCCACTATCGCGAGAAGGAGCTCTTTCTTGAGCATGATTGCAATCGCGCCCATAGCGCCTCCGAGCGCGAGAGCTCCGGTATCTCCCATGAATACCTCTGCCGGATGCGAGTTGTACCATAAGAACCCGAGCGCCGCTCCGATCGCAGCGCTGCAGTAAACGGTCAGCTCGCCTGCGCCTTCAAGGTGAGTGATCTGAAGATAATTCGAGAAGTCGGAACGACCGCTGACGTACGCGAAACCGGCAAATGCGACGAAGGCAAGTCCTGAAAGGCCCGTGGCAAGTCCGTCAAGACCGTCGGTGAGATTGACCGCGTTGGACGAACCTGCGATCACAAACACTACGAACGGGACGAAGACAAATACATATCTGAAATTCAGGACATAGTCTTTCACGAACGGGATTTCGGTTGTCGTTCCATACGTCGGCGATGGAGCGAAGTAGTAGAGAATGAACCCGAGCACGAGTCCGCAGACGACCTGACCGGCCAGTTTGTAGCGACCGACCATGCCTTTGTGACGCTTCATTATCGCCTTCATGTAGTCATCCATGAAGCCTATCGCCCCCATCCAGATTGTCACGAAGAGAATGAGCTGGACGAATCTGTTGGTCAGATCCGCCCACAGGAGTGTAGGAAGGATGATCGCGGCCAGTATGATCAAGCCGCCCATTGTCGGCGTCCCTTCCTTTGTATAGTGCGTTTTGGGACCTTCCTCCCGAATCTTTTCCTTCACGCCCTGTCGGCGCAGAAGCCTTATGAACATGGGGCCAAAGATGAGTGTCACGATTAGCGCGGTGATAGCAGCCCCCGAGCTTCTGAATGTGATGTACTTGAACAGATTGAAATACGAAACCTTGTCCGTCAACGGATAAAGGAGATGGTAGAACATCAGTTGGCCCTTCCCAACTGTGCTCTCAGCGCGGTCGTGATTCTGTCGAATGCCATCCCACGAGAAGCCTTGATGAGTACAATGTCGCCCGGTTTCAGCACATCCAGCAGGAAGTTGATGATCGCGGACGTACTGGTGAAGTGCCTGCGATTAGCGTCCGGAAAGCCGCTACTGGCTGCTCCCGCGTCGATTTGCTCTGCAAGTTTGCCCGATGTCGCCAAGAAATCCAGAGTGTTCTTGGCAGCATACTCCCCGATATCGCGATGGTACTGGCTGGCGCTCAAACCGAGCTCGAGCATATCCCCAAGTACCGCAATTCGACGGGCCGTGCCTGACGCTTTCATCGTATTCAGGGTGTCCATCGCGAACCGCATCGAGGCTGGATTGGCGTTGTAGGAGTCGTTGATGATGGTTACACCTGCCACGTCAATCGTCTCCATGCGCATGGAGACAGCCCTGAACGCCTCGAGAGCTGCCTTTATGTTCTCTCCCGGTATTCCGAAGAGCTCTCCCACGGCAGCCGCTGCCACAGCGTTATAGAGGTTATGGATTCCCGGGACTGCAAGCCGGATCTGGCCTTCGCCCTTAATCGTGAATCGTGCGCATCCGGAGCCGTTTACCACATAGTCAGTCGGAGCAAAGCCGCTTCGATTGCGCAACCCGAACGGAAACGTCCGAAGCTTCTCCACTTTCATCCGCGCGTCGAGTTTCTCATTGTCGATGTTAGCTATGGCTACGCCGTCACTCGGCATATTGTCAAACAGCTCATACTTGGCCGCGGCTATGGCGTCGACGCTCATCATCGTTTCCAAATGAGCCGCTTCTATATTCGTTATCACACCGTATTGGGGTCTCACGAGCTTCGTGAGGTTCGCTATCTCGCCCGGCGTGCTCATTCCGAACTCGAATACCGCACACTGACAGGCGCCACCCATTTCGAATATGGAAAGGGGTATGCCGTATTGATTGTTGAGATTACCCTGCGATCTGAAGGTCTTGAATGTCGTCGCCAGCACGTCGGCAATCATCTCCTTAGTGGTTGTCTTGCCGTTCGTGCCTGTCACGGCTATCTTCGTAACATCGAACGTATCCAACCACCAGCGAGCCAGATCGTGCAGAGCTCGCATGGTGTCTTCGACGACTACAAGGTGCGAGTTCAGCGACGTATCGTCGGCATGAAACCGAGAATCAACTATGGAAATAGGCGATCCCTTTCGGATAACTTCTTCGACGAATGTATGACCATCGGCGTTCCGTCCGCGAATGGCTATGAAGAGCTTGCCGGAGACATTCGTTCGGCTATCGATAGAAGCGCCTTCTATTTGCTGTCGAGCCGCCGATGCTCCAATCCTGATCGCATGCACCGCTCTGGCCACTTCGTCTCCGGTGCAGTTTATCATCGACCTTCCCCCAAGACTTCGCAGATCACCTCGCGGTCATCGAAATGATTGCGCTGGTTGCCGATTATTTGATAGTCCTCATGCCCTTTTCCTGCTACGAGCAGGATGTCGCCCTCTGAGCAGAGTGCAATCGCGGTCTTTATGGCGCTGCGCCTGTCAACGACGATCTCTGTCTGCACTGCGGGGTCAAGTCCCGGTTTGATGTCCTCGATAATCGCCGATGGATCTTCAGAGCGGGGATTGTCCGACGTAACGATAATCGTGTCTGCATATCTTGAAACAGCTTCGCCCATCGGTTTACGCTTCGTCTTGTCACGATCTCCACCGCATCCGAAGACTACGACGAGATTTCTGTCAGACAGCTTCTTGCAGACGGAACATACGTGCTCAAGCGCGTCCGGAGTGTGCGCATAGTCGACGTAGATGTGAATGCCTCGATCGTTGTCCACCGATTCCAGCCTTCCGCGAACGGTTGAGGCCGCGCTCAGACCCGAAGCCACCGAACCTGAGTCAAGGCCGGCAGCCATCGCGAACGATGCAGCGCAGATAGCATTGGACACATTGTGCTCGCCGGGCAGGGCAAGGGAAACATCGCCCTCACCAAGCGGAGTGACTAATTTGAACTGCGATCCGCCCGGTCCAATCTTGACGTCTGCAGCCAAGATGTCTGCTTGTTTGTTGCCTATGGAGTAAGCGAGATAGGATGAATCAACGTGGTTCTTGAAATACTCAAACTCAGGATCATCCATGTTCAAGACAGCCCATTTCTCCTTGCCATGGACACGATCGAAGATCATCGCCTTCGTGCTCTTATAGTCTTCCATGTTCTTGTGGAAATCGAGGTGATCCTGGGAGAGATTCGTTATTCCTACCACATTAAAATCGATCATACGAGTACGCCCCGCCTTCAGAGCATGAGACGAAACCTCCATCACGGCGACTCGCATTCTCTCATTGTACATTATAGCGAGCAACTGCTCCAGCTGAAGTGATTCGGGCGTTGTATTGGTCGAGACGAACCGGTGGTTTCCAGCCAAGTATTCGATTGTCCCGATGAGACCGGTTCGCCTTCCGCGCGACTCGAATATCGTCTTGATCAAGTATGTCACCGTTGTCTTGCCGTTAGTGCCGGTCACGCCGAGCACCTTCAGTTTCCGGGATGGAAAGTCATAGAACTTGGCTGCGAGGAGGGCGAGTGCGTGACGCGTGTCGGGCACTAGAACAACCGCCGGAAAGCCGATCTCCGGTTGACGCTGCACGACCGCGCAAACGGCTTGCTTCGACGAGACTTCGGAAAGATAGGCGTGTCCATCGAGCTTGGCGCCGACCAGCGCCACGAAGAGATCGCCCGATTCCACGAGCCTCGAGTCGTATTCGATTTTCGCTATTTCGATGTCATCGTTGCCGATGACTTCCTTTTGAGGTAGAATCCTCAGTAGCTCGTTGAGCTTCGTCCTTCCCTCCTTTGCTGGGTGAGCAATCGAGAAGCAGAGTGTCGAGGTCTGCGATTGCTATCCCTGTGCACGGGAATTGGCTCTCCACAAGGCCGTTGCCTATTACACGAATTCTACAGCCCGATCCTTCGAGCAGACTCAGGGCTTCTCTGACCGAGAGTCCGGAGAAATCGGGGACAATTCCCGCGAACACGCTATCGGCGCAGGCAATCATTCTGCGCTCTAAGATCTGACTCTGTTTTCCTGTTGACTTGCCATCGATCCATTGCGCGACATTCCCGAAGTCCGGAACGCTGTCAAGGCCATGCTGACTCTTAGCCGATTGGCGAGGCACACTTGACAGAGCAGTCGCTCGGTTACCTGCGCTTTCTGCAATCCACCCGTTGCGTGTCTTCTCAAGCAGCGTTGTTCTTCGTGCGATCTCGGCGAACACCGGGCCTGTAGTGTAACCCCCGTAGTGAACCGGCTGCGGATCATCCAGAACAACGATTCCTGCAACTCTTGGATTCTCACGAGGATAGAACCCTCCGAAACTCGCCATGTAGCGGTCCTGATAGTAGCCGCTTGTGCTGAGATTGGGCTTCTGGGCAGTACCGGTCTTGCCTCCAAAGGACACATCATCCAGCCGAGCTGCTTTGGCGGTCCCGGAGTCCACTACCCCTCCCATCAAGTCCTGCAGAACGCGAGCTGCCTTCACTGAGATCACCCGCCTGACCTCGTGCTGGATGCTACGTTGTGTGGTCCGACGGGAATCGTTGCGTATCTCCTCTACCAGGTAGGGCTGCATCATCATACCGTCATTGGCGACAGTGGCAAAAGCCACGGCCATCTGCATAGCGGTTACTGATACACCATGGCCGATTGACACCTGTGCTGTCCAGAAGTCGGTGAAGTTGCGAGGCTTGACAAGTCTGCCGCGCTCTTCTTCGGGCAGTCCGGTTTCCGGAGGCTGTCCGAATCCGAAGTCTCTGGCATACTTGTACAGCAACTTCCCCGCGAGCTTCTGGCTGAACCGAGCGGTTGCTATGTTCGATGAGAGCTCGAACGCGCGCCGGAGACTGATCTCACCGTGTGGCTTGTCATCGTGGAGGGTTCTGCCGTTGAACTGGAATTCGCCCATCCCTGCATAAGTGGTAGCGTGCAACGGATACAGCTCTTGGTCCAGCATACCCGCAAAGGCCACAAGCTTGAATGTCGAGCCCGGTTCGAACAGATCTGTCACCAGCCTCGACTTAAATACATTTTCGACGGCGTTGCTATCTTCGGACGGACAATAGTAGTCTGCTGCGAGGATACGCCCTGACTTGACCTCTATCAGCACGACCATTCCAGCCTTGGCTGTCCACTTGTTCACAGCTTCGCGGAGCTCTTCTTCAGCAATCTGCTGGTACTCATGGTCAACGGTTAACGTCACATCGCATCCGTCCGCTGGGTGAACCACGGGTCGATCTGACAGCCTGTAGACGCGACCCTTGCCGTCGCGCTGGAAAGCCGCAAGTCCGGGGTGGGCATTCAAATCTTCGTTGAGCGCAACCTCAAGTCCGGAGACACCTATGTTGTCGACGTTGACCTGTCCAAGGTAATCCACTCCGAGCGTTCCAAACGGGTATAATCTGCGATACTCAACGTTGGACCGCACGCTGTCCAAGTCCAGAGCGGCAATACGGGAGGCGAGGTCAGGATCGGCGCATTTCACGAGCGAGTTGTACTGCCCTGGTCGTTCGAGGAGCCTCTTCACAAGACCCTTCTCCCCAGTGACCTTTGACACGACTCTCCCGATCTCCCTCAGGGTCGCAGGGTCACCAGCATACGTAAAGAACGACTCCTTGGGAATGTCGAATGCAAGGACATTATTCCTGCAGTCGTAAATCGCGCCGCGACGCGCGGAGAGTTGAAGCTCACCCCAGCACTGCTCCGCCACGAGGTTATCGTAACGCGCTCCTTCAACAATCTGGATCTGAACGAATCGCACCAGGACAGCTATCCATCCAGCGATTATCAGGAAGAACAACACCGCAAGACGTGGAACAGAGACTCTTGCGCTCTTCATCTTGACCCCTCATCGCCTGCCACCGCGGTTGACGCTCCCAGCGTCGGTAGTCTGAGATCACCGTGCAGTCTCCGGAGCCTGTTCACCATCCTCTGCGCGAGCGGAGCAGATTCAGTGACGACGGTGAACGTGTCTGGGAACCATGCTATCTGCTCCGGGCGTGGAGTGCGCAGACCGAAATCTCGCTCTGCTGTCAGCCCGATCCGGTCCAGCGATGCACGCTTCGACGCTTTGGAATCGAGAAACTCACGCGTACGATTCAGCTCCTTGATCTGATCCTGCAACGTCTCGTTAGACTGAGCAATCTGAGCGATGTGGAATCGCTCATAAACAAACAGCGCAGAGAGCAAAATAACTGCGATCAGAATGCCCATAGTCTTGCCGACTGTGACTAACCCGGGATATCGAGACAAAAAGGACGACAGCTTCATCATGCACCAGCCCAGGAAAGGCAGGCCTCCCTTGACGGGAGACCTGCACATCCCCCCATCACAACGAGAGCAGTTAAACCAGCCGCTCGGCCACGCGGAGACGGGCGCTTCGCGCGCGCGGATTCAAATCGACCTCATGATCGGTCGGCTTGATTGCCCTCCGCGTGACCGGACGCAAGGCGGGGCCCATACCCTTCATACAGGCCTCTATATCAGGCGGAAGTCCGGAAGCCCTTCCGGACTGCCTGAAAAACCTCTTTATTCTTCGATCTTCATGGCTGTGATAGGAGATCACTGCAAAACGGCCACCCGCCGTCAGGTAGCTCACAAGCTCGGGCAGCGCTCGATCCAGCCGGTCGAGTTCCGCGTTCACGGCGATTCTGATCGACTGCATGAAGCGCGCAGCCAGTTTATTCCTCAGTCTGTGCGGAAACAGATCCTCGACGCACGACACCAATTCCCCGACAGTCCGCAGTGGACTTGAGCTCCTGCGCTTGACAATCCTACCTGCCAATGACTTCGCGTTCGCGAAATCGCCGAAGCTCCTGAGCGAGTCCACAAGCCCCTGCTCCGATGCCGTATTGACATAATCTGCCGCTGTCTTGCCGCCGCTTCTGTCGAAGCGCATATCCAGAGGTGAATCAAACCTGTGGCTGAATCCACGCTGCTCATCGTCGAGTTGAGCGCTGCACAGCCCAAGGTCTAAGAGGACGCCAGCCAGCGTGCTCGGCGAGAGAGCGGAAATCTGCCCTGGATCGTCATAGGAGCAATGTTGGAATCTGACCCTATTCCCGAATGATCTCAGTTGCGATTTGGCGGCTTCCAGCATCTCAACATCCCTGTCTATGCAAATCAACTTCCCTTCCGAGGAAAGCTCCGTCAGAATCAGCCGGGCGTGACCACCCAGCCCGCAGGTTCCGTCGAGATATGTCCCCGACCTGTCGGTAACGAGAAGCCTGACAACCTCTCCGGCCATAACCGGAATGTGCTCCATGGAGCTCATAGGTTGACTTTGAGCTTACGAGCTGCTTTCTCCCAGAGGTCGAGCGTTCCCTTCACGCGGCCGAATCTGACATACTCCCGATAAACCCTCGGGTTCCATATCTCTATCTTGTGACTCTGTCCGGTCACAATGACCTCGCGGTCGATCTTCGCCAATTCACGGTGCATTTTGGAAATCGGGATTCTTCCCTGCGCGTCCAGCACCACTTCAAGGCCGGAGGCGTAGAGAATCCTGAAGAAGTACCTGAAGTCGGGATCGGTGGTTGCGCCTTGCTTGAGGTTATTGTCGATACGCTCCCATTCTGCGAGAGGATACAACCCCAGACCCTTGTCGAGACCCCGAAGCAGCATGAACCTGTTCGACATTTCCTTGTCTCTCCCGGAAATCCTGGGTCTTGGACGACGCAGATCAGCAGGCAGCGTGAGACGGTATTTGTCGTCAAGGCTGGCTGCAAACTCACCGGAGTAGCTCGTCAGCCGGAATTTCGACTCGTCGCGAAGAACGGGCACCGTCCTTTATCCTCCGATAACTGCCCGGGAGAGGCGCTTCTCGCGGCTGATCTCTTCTCCCACTCTCATTCCACAACTTCCCACTCTCATTCCACCGGAATATCTTGCTGTAGTACCGTTGTGTCAAGCAAAAACAGAGTCTTGCTTCGAAATAGGCGCTTCTCCATGACTATTGGGCGTTTCCGACAGTTTCAGCCGGTCGATCCCGTGCGGAATTGGAACGCATGAAGAACCGTTATGGAACGGTATTGGAATCCCAAGCGCTTAAGTCGCTTAGCTCGGTCAGTCACAGAGAGGAAGGTCGTCGTAGCCTGGCAGAAGAGTTGCACTCATTCCCTCGGATAAGGCTTCCGAGGGAGGAATGGCGTGAAAGAAGCCGGTCTGATCTTTGTTCTCATAACGTTTCTCATTGTCTTAACTGGCGGTCCGGCTGCCGCGAAACTTCTGCTCTTTTCCGAACGGCTGCCTGCGGCAACTCCTGTCGGCGAGTCTGTCGACGATGACCATGTCGAGATTGCGGGCTTAGATTATCCTGTCAGACGAATACGGCTGGCACACCGCGGATATGTTGGCAACATCAGGATTAGCGCGAGCGCAGCTGACTCTGCCGATATAACGGATACTTATCGTTTCAACGCGTCGGCAGCAGGCGATATCCCAACGTCGGCTTTCCCCCTCAACTCGGATGGACTGGCACAGCAAGTCATCGCTCTTGAAGGCCACCCTGCGTGCGCGGTAGCAGGGATAACGCGAATTGGAGACTTCTCGTATATCGACGTTGTCTTGGCTACTGTTATGCAAGATAGCTCTAACGGCACCACTTGGCTGGCGACAGAATTCGCGTTAGAGGTCGAAGTAGACCAGATCGACGGCCTTTCGACCGTGGACGATTGCCGTAGCGAGCGCCTGATGAATGTGGCGCTTGCCAGGAATGCGATATCATTGGAAACAGGCGAGCTTGTCCATTATCCCGTCTCGCCTGACTTGTCAGATCCGGCGGGGGATGAATCGATAGAAGGGTACGTGATAATAACTGCCGATTCGCTCGTGGACGAATTCGAACCTCTTTCCCGGTGGAAGATGCAGCTTGGTTACGCGTCATCGATTGTCACGACCCAGCAGATACTCGCGGAATATCCGGGAGCAGACAGCCAGGAAAAGATTCGCAACTTCCTGATCGATTCGTATTCGAACGGCACACGTTGGGTGCTGCTTGGCGGAGATGAAACGATCATCCCAGTCAGGTATGCATGTCACGTTGACAGGTCTGCGCCTTTGACTCTGGATTATCAACAGATTTGCGATCTCTATTATGGCGACATTGACGGAATCTGGGATGTCGACGGCGATGGCATCTTCGGGGAACCGACTCACGATTCACCCGACAGGACTCCGGAGCTAATGATTGGACGCGCGTTGGTCAGCACTGCAGAACAAGCGCGTGCATTTGCAGAGAAGACAGTCAGGTATGAACTGGATCCTGCACCGGATGATTCGTCATTCACTTCGAACGTGCTGATTGCCTCGTCTGATCAGATGCGCGACTACATGCAGGTCGGGCAGGCCGAGATGATTGCACAGCGATTGCCTGCTGACCTCGAGATAGATATTGAGACATTGGCAGAAGCGCCGACAGGTGTTGACGGAACACCAAGCTCTCCCTCCGGTTCGGCTTTCATAGACGCGCTGTCGGCAGGCGCCAACCTCACATTCGTTCTTTGCCATGGCGCAGTCGACGGGTTCGTGACGCAGGCAAGTTACTACAATCAATGGCCGAAGTCGTTTGTCTTCACTCGCAACGAGGCACCTGTGGGACACGGTACAATCAATGACCTTTCCAATTCGGGTCGATATGGGATCGTCTATTCCATAGGATGCAGCAACGGCGCGTTCGACATGGACAGCCCTCCGTTCGAAAACACTTACCCGTGCGTCGCCGAGAAGTTCATATCCGATTCGGCTCGCGGGGCTGCGGCATTCATTGGATACTCACGATGGGGATGGGTTGCGAGTTCCTATAGGCTTGCTATTGATTTCAATGAATACCTGTTCGGTTTTGACAACCGTCTCGCTCCTGCCAATAACTACTCGAAACTGAACAACCCTTCATATGTTGATCTGGCATACGGTCTCAATGTCTATGGCGATCCAGCTCTGCGGGTGTGGACGTCGATGCCGCAGGAACTCTCGCTGTCGACCCCGGACATGGTTTCATTCGGCCACAACGAATTCGAAGTGTTCGC
>JAGVNY010000143.1 GCA_020053015.1 Candidatus Zixiibacteriota bacterium
CGATCTACGGACGTGACGAGTTCGACTCAGAAACCGCGAGCTACCCGACAATCGGTGACTTGGTTTCTATCCGTGTAAACGGAGTGAGAGCTTATCCGGATGTAGCTTGGACGGGCGACGGAGCCAGCGTTGGCATCAGTGAGCTGAAGAGCTCATCGGGCGGTTTGTCCGGAGCGCTTCCACTCCAGTACAGTCTGGGCCAGAATTACCCCAACCCGTTCAATCCGTCTACCGTGATTCCGTTCAGCCTTAAGGAAGCGGGGCACGCTCAGCTGTCAGTGTACAATCTGCTGGGACAGCAGATCAAGACGATCATCGACGGCGAGTTGGAGGTCGGAGATCACCAGGCGGTCTGGGATGGAACCGATGGTAACGGTGCGGTCGTGGCATCTGGAATCTACTTCTATCGCCTTGACTCCAGCGCGTACAGCGAAACGAAGAAGATGGTACTGATGAAGTAACATAGCGCGCATTCCGCTCTCATTTCGCGTGTAATTCCCGGCGGCGTCCTGACATACTATCCGAAGGACGTCGCCGGTTTGCATTCTGCCCGAAGTCGAGGCTGCAGCAACCTCAAAAGTCTGCTTCAAGCTAACTCGATCTCCGATACAACTTAGTTTGAGTTTGACACCGGTGTGTAACAGAAGTATATTTGCGAACCATGACTCGAGATGTTGGTAGAACGAATTGAAGTCTGCACTCAATAAGCAGCTTCATTGGCTTTCATGATGAAGAACAAGATCAAGTCGGTTTCAGCGGTCCTTATTTCCATGTCGATTCTCTGCCTCTTCGCGTGCTATGAAGAGAAAGCCGTAACGTCCGGAGACGATGACGCCACAATATCGCTTGCGGGGAGCTGGGAGTCTCCCTTGCCCGGATCAAATACGCTTTTCTCGATGTGGGTAGACCCGACCACCGCCGAGCTGTTTGCCGTCGGAGGATATGGTACCATAGTCAGCCTCAAAGAGTCAGCCTCTGTTCTTTATGACAGCGTAACAAGCTCGGCTCTGTACTCCGTATGGGGAAGCTCCCCATCGAATGTAATCGCCTGCGGAGACGCAGGTTTAGCGCTGCGCTTCGATGGAAGCGCCTGGTCGAAGATGACAACCAACTCGTCGGAGATATTGCTGGGCATTTGGGGATCGGCAGCCGACAATGTCTACGCGGTAGGCACTGACGGAGAGATAGTCAAGTATGACGGGACAGCATGGACGGAGGTAACTTCACCCGCGGGAAGGACTCTCTACTCCGTCTGGGGATCGTCGCCGAACAACATCTACGCTGTTGGTCTGAACGGCATCATTCTGCATTACGACGGAACAGCATGGGACTCGCTTGCAACTCAGACTAAAAAGACTCTTCTCACGGTCAGCGGTTTTGGCAACGACGCCGTTTACGTCTTCGTTGCTGGCCATGACGGCAAGATACTCTCTTACGACGGAAACGAAGATGGCGACTGGCTGACTTACGACCTTGCTGACACAACCGCAAGCGTCTATTCCATCTGGGGCTCTTCGCTTGAGCACCTCTTCGCATGCACCGCCGAAGGAAAGGTCTACAAGTTCACGGGAAGCAACTGGCGAGAAATTCTCGACGCCTCGGAACCGCTGCACAGTCTCGGCGGCACTGAGCAGGGCGATGTATATGTATGCGGCGAAAGCGGTGTCATATACAAGATAGCTGAAGATGAAGCGGTGACGCGATTGCTCCCAAGACCGACTGTGAGCAGACTCCGGTCGATCATCGGCGCCGATAGTCGTCATGTTTACGCCGCAGGCGATAATGGTGCAGTTCTCGCAAGGAACTACTCGGGATGGCGTCTGATGAACCAGCCTTGGGATGTCGTTATCCTTGAACTCTATTGCGCTTCCGAGAACGTCGTCTTCGCAGCGGCCGGCGGAGGAATACTCCTATTCAACGGCCACGGCTGGAATGTGAGCTATGAGATATCTGAGACGGACTCGCTCTCGAATTTCGTGTCAATCTGCGGAGATGGCCCGTACAACGTTTACGCGGCTGGCGATTATGGCAGAGTCATTCACTTTGATGGTCTGTCGTGGAAACAGATCGAAACCGGCTCCGACTTGAACATCTCTGCAATCCGAATGTCCGAATCAGGTAATGTGTATACAGCAGGCGAAGACGGCACGATTCTCAAGTACAACGGTTCGTCGTGGTCGACCCTCTACAGCAATTCATCCTATTATTGGAACGGCCTTCTTGTCATGAGTTCCCGCAATATCTACGCCGTCGGGCAAAGCGGATATGTCTCGCACTTCGACGGATCGAGCTGGTCGAGCCTGACGCGGGCCACGTCGAATAATCTTATCGAAATCTGGGCCGCTC
This sequence comes from Candidatus Zixiibacteriota bacterium, assembly GCA_020053015.1. Lineage (GTDB taxonomy): Bacteria > Zixibacteria > MSB-5A5 > JAABVY01 > JAHJOQ01 > JAGVNY01. The sequence continues at coordinate 2,347 of JAGVNY010000143.1, forward strand.
GATCCGACCAGATATTCGCGGTCGGATGGCTCGGAACCATCATCTATTACGATGGCAGTAGCTGGACCCGGCTTGAGTCGGGCACGGACAGAGACTTCTACGGCATCTGGGGACCAGACGAAGGGAGTTTCTACACAGCTGGGGCAGGCGGAACGATTCGCTACTACACCGTGCAACCCTCCGAGTAGCTGCTAAGAAATCGCCCGTCGAACGGGCGAGACTCCGACTGAGTTCATGCTTTCATCGACAGAGTAACCCGCGCTCCAGAGTGATCCACTACCGTTGCGCAGGATTAGCGCCGGTTTGGTCGAAGCGCCCAAACGTTTGGACAGCGTTTCATGCGGGGCGGGTCGGTTCTGCTGAAGATTGGCAGGCGGCGGACTATTCTTTCTCAGTGAGCTTCTTTACTTCCTTCTCGAGATCTCTGAGACGCTTGATCGACTGCGGAAGCTTCGCGATACAGACTTCGATCCTAAGGGTGTCGGCAATATCGCGGGCAGGCGAACCGAACACAGTCTTTCCGGCCTCTACGTCGCGGGCAACTCCCGACTGCGCCCCGACCTGGGCGCCGTCACCGACTTCGATGTGGCCGACGAATCCAACCTGTCCGCCTGCGACAACGTGATGACCGAGCTTCGTCGAACCGGAGACCCCGACTTGGGAAACGAGGATACATCCTTCGCCGACCTTCACGTTGTGCGCGATCTGCACAAGGTTGTCGATCTTACTTCCCCTGCCTATACGGGTCTCGCCGATAGTGGCCCGATCAATGGTCACATTCGCACCTATCTCGACATCGTCTTCGATCACCACTTTCCCGACTTGCATGATCTTATGATGCACACCACCTGAGGTTGCATAGCCGAATCCATCGGAGCCTATCACCGTGCCGCTGTGAATAATCACTCGGTTTCCGATCTGAGTATCCTCTCGAATAGTGACGTTCGGATAGATGAGGCAATTATCCCCCGTGACACTGTGCATGCCAATGAATGAGCCTGCAAGGACCGCTGTCCCGGCTCCGATTCGCGCGTGATCCTCCAAGACCACATGCGCGCCGATGTGAGCGGATCGGTCAACCACGGCGTCGGCAGGGACAACCGCCGTTGGATGGACCCCCGGATCGTAGGCTCGCGGTGGATGGAATAGGCGCATTGCCTTCATGAATGCGAAATATGGCTCCGGATGCAGGAGCAGTGTAGTCCGCTGACACACGGTGTCGGGAGAGACAATTACTGCCGAAGCCTGGGTGGTCGTGAGGTATTTCTGATACTTCCTGTTAGCAACAAACGCTAACTGCCCCTGAACCGCTGACTCGACGCCCGCGATGCTGGACAGCCTTACTGCCCCATCGCCGGAGACTTCTGCGCCGATCAGCTGGGCTATTTCTGCTGCTGAAAACGGCATTTCAATGCAACTCAGCTAATTCCTCGAGAACCTTATCCGTAATATCGAGCGACTTCTTGGCGTATCCAATCGCTGCTGCATCCAGAATCATAAGATAGTTGCTCTCAACGCCTATCTTCTCCAAAACGGCAGTCACCTTGTCGAGCACGCCCTTAGTGAGCTGCTGATTGCGCTGCTCGGCCTTGCCATTGGGTCCGAAGATATCTGCCGTGAACTTCTGAAGTGCGGCCGTCTTCGTCTCGATCTCGTCCTGTTTCTCTTTCACTTTGGCGGGACTGAGTATCAATCGCTGCTTGTCGAACTCGGTCTTGAGTGAATCGAGTTCCTTCTGCATGTCATAGCCTTCCTGCGTCCACTCATCAACCTCTTTGTCAAACAGGTCCTGTGCGTCGCGGAAGTCCTTGTACTCCTGAAATACCCGCTGCGAATTGTAGTAGACAATTCTCTCGGACTGAGCCATCAGGTCGCTGACAGGCAACGCGAAGACAAACACCCCGGTTGCAATGAGCATGGCTACCGTTAACCTGACACACTTCACTGAATATCCTCCTTGCAATTGCCGTGATTCTTAAGAATCCGATCAGAAAGTGGTGCCGACCTGGAAGTGTGGCTTCCACTCCTTATCCGAGCTGCTTATCCCCCTCGCGAAATCAAAACCGATGATCCCAATTCCGGGCACCACAAGCCTGAAGCCCAACCCATACGAGCCATAAAGTGACTTCGAGTCGAAGGGCCTGATCTCCTTGGGAGTTAACCAGGAGTTCCCCGCGTCACCCAGCAACAGCACATACACCTGCTGGTCAACAATCGGGAATTGCAGCTCGGCATTGTACACAACCAGCGATCTGCCCCGAAGGTATGCTCCAGATGCTGATTTCGGGGTAACCGCGCCGTCGTCATAGCCCCTGATATAGCCGTCTGGATCGGTTCCACCCGGAGAGAATCGCTCCGAGTACGGAATCTTGCCGTTTCCGTCCGGTGCGAAGATCAGCCCATATTTCGCCTTGGCAGCAATAACGAATTTCCAAAATATCTTCTGGAACTTGGATGCCTGAAAGGTGAACTTGTTGTATCTCCAGTCACCCCCAATTAGGCCGCCGGAGTATTCCGCCTCCAAGCTCAGGACAGAGCCTCTGGTAGAAAACTGCGGCAGATCACGAGAGTCTCGCATCAGAGTGATCGCCGTCGATGAAGTTCTCAGCCAGTCCGCCTCGTATCGAGTCAGGCTTGAAGGATCTTCAGATGTCTGGGAACGATACTCGTCCGAGAAATCATAGTAGCGCACATCCTCAATGCCGTAGCGCCAGTATATCCTGCAGTAGTCGTCGGGCCAGCTAAGACGTCTGCCAACGCGGAAAGTCAGCCCTCTGCGTCCTTCGGTGAAATCCTCGTACCAGCGTCTGTTCAGGCTGAATATGTCGAACCCCGCAGAGGTTGGAGTGTCGAACATCCACGGCTCGGTGAATCCGAGAGAGAACGAGGTTCTTCGGTTGCCGAATTCCCATCTCAAATCGACCGTTTGGCCGTTACCGCGGAAATTCGGGATGCCGAGCCCCAGCGTGCCCACGAGCTTGTCCTGGCCTGAGTATCCCGCTCCGACGTTAAACTGACCTGTGGGCTTCTCTGCGATCTTAAGGATCAGATCGACGTCGCCATTGGGAAGGACTTTGAAATCCGGTTCCACCTTCTCGAAGTAGTTGAGCAACATCGCATTTCGCACAGACCGGAGGAGAATCGATCTTCGAAAAGTCTGCCCGGGAGAGGAGAATAGCTCGCGCCTGATCACTTTCTCCTTGGTCTTCGAATTGCCCTCTATCTTGACGAGATTGATCTTGGCGGGCACGCCCTCGGAGATCTCGAACGATATGTTCACTGTCGAATCCACCGGCGTGAGATTGTCGAATATCCTGCAATGTATATGCCCCTCTTCCTGGTACATCGAGTACAGCTCGCCCACGGATTCTTCATACTGCTCTCGGTTGTATATCTCCCCTTGGTGATACTTCAGTTTTGACGCAAGCTGATCCGCTGTGAAGAGCTTCTCACCCGAGAAGGACGAGGCGCCGAATCGGTAACGAAGCCCTTCGTCGACCTCGATCTTGATTGACATTCGCTTCTGGTCCTCTGACAGGACGATCGTATCACTCACTATGCGGGCGTCTATGTATCCCTTCTTGTTGTAGTACTCAACTATCTTGTCCTTGTCTTCGGGAAATTTCACCTTGTTGAAATTGCCTGACCTGAAGAAACTCTTCTGCTTGTTTGACATCTTGCCGCGCAGCGCGCCGTCAGAGAAGACATTGTTGCCCGTGAATTCGATCGACTTGATCTTAACCTTGTGATGTTCGCTTATCTTGAATAATACCGCGGCCGTCGCGCTGTCATCACTGAGTTGCACCTTTGGATCGATCTCCGCGACATAGAAGCCCTTCTCGCGATAGACATCGAGCATCTTCATCACGCTGTTTTGGATCAGATTCGGCGAAGTGAGCTGAC
>JAGVNY010000137.1 GCA_020053015.1 Candidatus Zixiibacteriota bacterium
GCCGCAAGAATCACTCGATCATGGTCTGACAACGACGCAACCCTCTGGACATAATCACCCTGGCTTCGGAGCAACGCGCCACCTATAGTCACAGCCTCGGGATAGACCTGTTTTGCGAGCGCAGTACTCGCACAGAGCAAGGCTGCAGCGATGAGAATGAACTTCATCTTCATCTATATTCCTCCCGTCGGCCGTCAGCGAACGACCGCGATCCTTGTTGTTCTAACGTCAGACGTGCCACCTGCGCTCGCCTCCAGCCTGCAGATATACACTCCCGACGGATATCCGTCAAGAGTCCATCTGTACTCGGACGCAAGCTCTCCGCCCTGCGCGTTGTCTTCATACACTAAACGTCCCGAAAGGTCGAATATCGAAATCTTGACGTGTCCATCCGGACTGTTGAGCTTATATCTGATGTTTGTGAATTCGTCAGCCGGATTCGGATAGTTGTAGAAACTCGCAATGAGGCCGTCGGACGCGGTTGCGTCTTTGAGTCGCGGAGAAGTTGACCTGAAGTTGTACTCCAGCGGTTGCCTACCGGCGAATGGCCATGACTGCGCTGCGTCAAGCGACCGACTCCTCACCGACAGCCCGTACAGCCGGTTGTCAGCGGATAAAGCATAGAGCTTGCCACGGTAGTTGTTTGCCGACGTACCCGGCATGACTGCCGCGCCGATAACGCGATCAGACCCTGCGAAGTAGGGATCGCTGGCTGCACCACCGCCGATGCCGACCGCGAATAGCTCACCATCATTCGTGCCAACAAGAATCTCTGGCTGATCGTCCCCGCTCACGTCAGCTACGATAGGGGTAGATCGAATCATGCCGGATGACCGGTGGAAATCGAGTTCCTTCGGAAAGTTCTCGAACACCATCCCGTTGTAATTGTGTACATGCAGCCTGTTGATTCCCGCGAACATGATCTGATAAAACGGCAGCGTCGGATCGAGTTGGGCTGTAACAACACCACCTGCCAGAGAATCTTCCGCCTTGATCGAATTCATCTCGAACTGGTCTCCGCTAGCTGATGAACTCAGCAGAATGACAAGATAGCCATCGGACGTCAGCATAGCGAAGTCTGTACCGTTGGAGCTGTCGAGGTCGGCAGCAGTGAACGAGACCACATCCAGATTGCCGAGATCATGAATCGTAGAACCGGGGTACTTCCCGAGGATGGTGGTCGCTCGTTCGGCGCTCGGGCCAGCAACGTAGTAAACTGCCGAATCGTCGTAGTCAACTGCGAAGTCTACCACCTTGCCAACAAACAGCGATTCAGCATCCAAGAAGCCGTGATCGAAAATGGAAAAGAGCCAGCCCGAATCGGTGGCACAAAGCAGAGCATTCATTTGAAAATCACTACCGATGGCCACAGGCCCTGCGCACACACCTGACGGCAAATCTACACTGAAGATCTGGTCGATCTTGTCATCAGAGTCCGAGTCCCGGAGTTCCCATGCGTATACCGAGCCTGAATCGGTACCGACGGCAATGTCAATCCAACCGTTGCCATTCAGATCACAAACGAGCGGCTTTGTCGTGATAGTCTCATTCGGCCCCACCGACGCAATTGCACGTAGAGTGTCCACTACATACCCGCCACCCTGCAACGTGTCGCCATAAAACACATAACTCGAATCCAGAATAACGTCACCGACCGGAATTGCATTCAGCGGCGAACCGTCCGATAGCATAGCGACAATGTGCCTCTTGCCAGCGAGAAATATCCCGTCCACGCCGTTGAAACCCAGTATTCCGTAGAACACGGGTGGAAACTGAGACCGATTGGCAAACTTCGGAAAGCCCTGCAGATTCGACTCCAGTTTGACATCAAACGACATGACGGTATCGATTGACGAGATGTCGAAGATGTTGATGCCTGTGTATGCGCCCGAGTTCGATTTCGTCGACGGATTAGTTGTAGGTGTTAGAGCATCGTTGTTTCCGGCGAAGAACAGATCCTCGGGACTGCCGTATCTCGTGCGGTAGTTACCTCCGAAGTCAATCACTCCGTCAGCCTCTACGATTGAAACGAAGCGTCGGTTCTCCCACTCGATCGAGTCGATGCAGAGTCCGAGATCGTTCGGTATCAGACACGGGTAGTAGTTGTACCATTGCAGCGAGTTGTCGAGGAAGTTTGGCGCTCCGTTCTGGTTATAATCGAGATACGCCCGCGTCTCGTCGATGTGCCAGATCAGCAATCCCGATCCCGGCACGAAGTAGTCATAGTCTCGCGTCAACCTCCGCGGATCGTCCGGATCGGCAGGGGCCGGACCGAGCACGACTCCTGTCAGCGAGTCGACGCGAACATTGGAGCTGTCGTCACCATCCGAATCTGTTTGCCTGTTTTCGATGAGATAGTACTCGTGATCGCTGATCGGAACTTTGACAACCTGCGGATGATCAGTCAGAAGCTCAGCAGCCCAAACTTCGAAATCGTTGGCGGACGTTACCTCATGCACTTCGACGAATCCGAGATACGCGCGCGTCCAGGCATCTGGGAACACGGGAAGGGCATCCACCACGAAACGCACCGTGTTTGCTTCCGGGAAATAGATTTCCGCCGACGTTCCCCGACCCTGATTGTCATACAGCGAGAAATCACCCACTTGCGTCATCCAGGTGCGCGTATCGTACAAATCAACGGTTCCCAACTGATGTCCGAACTCATGCGCGAACACGCCGTTCAAAGCGATCACCTGATTGTCCTGGCACGCCGTCTCAGGCATCATTAGGCCCTCAAAAATCTGTGCCGTCCCCTCATCGACAACCGGAGCCTCGCTGGGATTCAGGAATATGAATCCGGTATACAAATCATACGCGGTGCGCGGATAGCCGATGTCAGTCTGCTGGTCTGCACCCGCATGAAACGTGACGAACACATCATAGTCCGCGAAGTGGATTTCCGGGTCACTGTCCGCAAGCTCGAAGGCATCCTTGAAGTACTCGCTGAGACCTGCAAGCGGAGACTGTGCACCGTAGTGCGCCATTGTCTCGCCGAGTGTGTAAACCGAATCAGCAACAGACGGAAAGACATCATAGGTCAAGGCGATTCGTCCCTTGGAAACCACACCCCAGTACTCGTTCAGCGCCCGAAGATGCGTCTCGAAGTACGTGCGATCGTGCGGAGCCATGTCGATTTCGTGCTTCTCCTGACTGATGAACTCCGCCGGTGAACGCATGTCGAAATGTCCTCGACCGGTCGTGTTTGCGTCGTCGGTGTCCTCGTACCTGAATTGCACCCGAATCGCGCAAACCCTGATGTTAATCGTCTGGCTCTCCGCAAGAGCCTGATCGGGAAGAGCTCCCGGAGCTTTGCGCGATATCCCGAGCAGATTCTTCTGCGAAACGACTGGCCGATACGCATTGCCGTAAGGCAGCCGCTCTTCCGTCGGATTTTCGATCCGATGTTTGCCACGAATCGACAACAGATCACCCGCTGCATAGACTGCCGTCTCCGCGCCAAGCCCGAAGATCAGAGCGGCAGCAGCGATGACTCTTCCCATAGATTCCAATTCTTTCAAATCCTCTCTACAACCTGCCGGTCATTGAAATGCGAAGTGTATTCGCAAGCGGCACTGTCTCCGATGACGGAATGTACGCGAAGTCAAAGCGAATGTTCTTGTACTGCAATCCAGCGCCCACCGTGAAGTAATCGATCGCCCCTGCGTCATCGTTCTTGTATCCTCCCCTCAAAGCGATGAACGAACCATACCAGTACTCGAATCCAACGCTTTGGATCGCTTCCTTGAGCTCCTCCGAGAATCCGTCATTCAGATCTGTGATGCGCTTGTTTATCTCACCGACGAGAGTCATCTTGTTGTACCGATTCTTGAAAAGATCGTAAGCGACGCCGAACGCGAGGTTGCGTGGCAGGGGATCGGATTGTGCCGCATCGATATAGACGATATTCGGTCCCAGATTAGTGACTGCAGCTCCGAGCGTCAGGCGTGGAAACGGAGTCCGATACAGTATTCCAGCATCGACGGCGAAAACCGTCGCCGTTCCCTTTCCGAGCTCGGCGCCAGTACCCTGATCCGTTAGCCGTGAGTAGATCACTTTAGTGGACATGCCGAAAGACAGCGACGGCGATACTCTTGTGCCCCACGACAGCGACAGCGCTCCGTCGAAGGCATGAAATGTGTCTACCACCTCCGAGCTTCCCTCACGAGTCCGAGGAATAGCCCCGTATGAAAGAAACGTCGCACTTATCCCGACAGTACCCCAGTCATCGCTCAGATGGCGCACATATGCGATGTACTCGTAGTATAGATCAGGGGCCAACTCGGGAGCGTAGTTAGCGTGCATCAGCACGATTTCACTCTCCGCACCGGCGTATACCACGGCCTTTTGTGGTGTGGCAAACCACATGTCGCCACCCGACGCGAAATTGCCCACTGCTTGTTCGCGGTCGAGATTCTTGTGATAGTATTTCGAGTACGTTCCGTCCGAGTATTTCAACATTCCTGTCTCTGTCCCGATCAGTATGTCATCGCCGGATGCCGTGAGAGATCGAATCTCGCCACCGAGCGAATTCGAGTATGCGAGAATCGTCTGACCTGCAGCAATCGATCCGCCCTCAATCCGATTGTACGTCTTAATTCGGCTGATCCGATCTTCGAGCTCTGCGGCTGATACTTCGCCGTATATCTGCATGGCAGCGTCTCTCAAACTCGTCTCCGTCTGGGCCGTAAACGCCTTGTACCCTCGAACCTCGAACTTCCCCTTCTCGAAAAGCTTGAGACCGGAAGTCGTACCGATCCAAAGCCGCTGACGGTCTTCTTCGTAGATCATCGCAGTGATAGGATATTGGAACGCAGCTTCGTAGGGTATTGTGATTTCGGTACCTGCGGACAGAATATCGCTCTCAAGCTTGTTCTTGGACTTCAAGTCCGCAACCACCTTGTCGACGTGACTCTTATCCACCACACCCGTTAGACTGCGCACCACGCGCGAAAGAGTATCATTCACAGCAGCGGTATATGTGAAGTCAGACCTCCAAGCCTTACCGTCGAAGAAAAACAGTCTTGTTCCCGCAGCCGCCCAGATATAGTCTTTCGACTGGGCATGAATCGCCGTGAACTCGGCATCCTCAAGCCCGGTCTCTGCCGCATAAGGTGTCCAGGTTCCTTTGTAGTAATGAGACACGCCGCGTCCAGTAGCTGCCCACAGGCTGTTCTCACCTTCCGCAGACAGAGCATTTATCTTGCTTGACGGGAGCTTCTCGCTCTCCGAATACTTCTGCCACGCACGGCCATTGAAGAGGTAAAGACCTTCGTCGGTACCTACCCACAGCAGTTTCTCCGTAGCTGCGATGCACGACGGTGTTGTCGAGAATGGCAGTGAGTACGGAACTCTTATCACCCTCAATAGACGACCGGAATTACAGGAATGCAAGGCAAACTCAAGACGATCAGCCTCATCTTTCGCGAGCACGCTGTCCGCCATTGCCCGACCATAAGCGCCGATGAACAATGACAATCGCTCCGGTTCAAGAGTCATTTCGGAGTACCACGATCC
>JAGVNY010000194.1 GCA_020053015.1 Candidatus Zixiibacteriota bacterium
GAGATCGCCGCGTCGTCGTCCGAAACACAGAGAGATCGCTGCAGAGATTTCGCTTCGCCGTGCAAGTGGCGTTCGCAGCATTGTGCGTATGGATCGGAGTAGAGTTTCACTTCTTTGTCGATTACATCCAATCTGGCGGAGAAACTGCCGTTGCAGCTCGTCCTCCCGGCGTTGAGGGCTTCCTGCCGATTAGCTCGTTAATGAGCCTTTACTATCTCTTCCTATCCGGCGAGATTCATCCGGCGCATCCGGCTGGCATGTTCATTCTGGTCGCTGTGATTGCCGTCTCGATCACATTCGGCAAATCATTCTGTTCGTGGTTGTGCCCGGTAGGCTTCATATCCGAGAACCTCGGCAATCTCGGACAGAGGCTGTTTCGCCGCAGAATCAAGCTTCCAAAGCTACTGGATTACCCACTGAGGAGCCTGAAGTATCTCCTCTTGGGCTTCTTCCTCTTCTCGATCTTCGCGCTGATGGATGCCGCGAGTCTAAAGAGGTTTCTGGACAGCCCTTACAACGTCGTGGCAGACATCAAAATGTACCTCTTCTTCGTGAACATCTCCGTATTTGCACTTGTAGTCATTCTCGCACTCATCATCTTGTCAGTTCTGATTCGTGGCTTCTGGTGCAGATTCCTGTGCCCTTACGGAGCCCTGCTCGGTTTGTTGTCAATCGTCAGTCTAACGAAGATAAGACGGAACAAGATTACTTGCATCGACTGTGGCAAATGCAGTCGCGCATGTCCATCATTCATCAATGTTGACAGGGTTTCTGCGGTTGTGTCCGACGAATGTACATCATGCATGAGTTGTGTCGACGCGTGTCCAGTCGACGACACACTTGTGCTCAAGTCCCTCGTGCAAGCTCGCAGGATACCGAAAGCGATGGTTGCTGTCGGCGTTGTAGGACTGTTTCTTATCATTACCGGCGCCGCGATGCTTTTTGGCAAATGGCAGAACAACGTTACGGACCGTGAGTATGTCGATCACTACGGAAAGATGGGCAGTTACGGCCACCCTCGAGGGTTCTCCGAGGTTGAAGAGCCGCGGGAGCCCGTAAAACCGAAGTCCCCGGAGTATGAGGCCCATGACAGAGACAAATGATTCAGTTCGATTCTACGATCAGCTTGCGCCGAATTATGACGTGATGACCCGCTTCGACGAGCGGCTGGAGATAGAACAAGATGCCTTGCGAGCCTGGGTTGGCAAGTTTGGAATAAGGACTGCTCTCGATACGGCATGCGGAACCGGGCTGCATGCCATCGCCATGTCCCGATTGGGCGTTGAAGTGACCGCATCTGACCTTTCGGCGACGATGATTCAAAGTGCGCAAAGCAACTCGAACAGGCTTAACGCGCACGTCAGATTTGTAGTCTCCCCGATGCAACGCGCTTATGAGGCGGTGGACGCGCCTGTTGACGCCGTCTTCTGCCTTGGGAACTCGCTTCCGCATCTTCTCGGTGACGCCAGCCTGCACGCTGCTCTGGAGGCTTTTCGAAGATCCACGCACGAGCATGGCGCAGCAGTAATTCAATTGCTCAACTATGACCGGATACTGCGAAGCGGTGAGCGGGTAGTGGGCATTCACAAAGTCGGCAATCTCGAATTCGTGCGGTTCTATGACTTCAGGGGCGAATCGATCGTTTTCAACGTGATGACTATTGACTGGTCGGTACAGCCGCCTCGCCACCGCATTGCAGGCACAGAGCTCCGTGCATACGGTCGGGCACAACTCATCACCGCTCTGCATGATGCGGGATTCTCGCGAATCACGGAATACAGCGACATGCGATTCACTCCGTTCGATGATGCCACATCACGGGATTTAGTAATCGTCGCTCAGCCTTGACGGAGGTCTGCGAGAATGATCAGAGTGTCTCTACAATGATCTTGTCGTTGGTGAACACACAGATCGAAGCAGCTACGAGCAGCGATTCGCGGACGATCTGCTCGGCATTGAGCTTGGAGTGCTTCATGAGCGCCCGAGCGGCGGCAAGGGCGTAATTGCCTCCGGAACCGATAGCAACGACACCATCGTCCGGTTCCACAACGTCGCCGTTGCCGGAAATCCACAGCGAGTGATCCTTGTCGACGACAACCATGAGCGCTTCCAGTCTGCGAAGATACTTGTCGGTGCGCCATTCCTTGGCCAGCTCCACCGCCGCGCGAGAGAGATTGCCCTCGTATTCGTCAAGTTTGCTCTCGAATCGTTCGAATAGCGTGAGCGCATCCGCAGCGGAGCCTGCGAAGCCAGAGAGCACTTTGCCTTCGTACATGGAACGAATCTTCCGCGCGTTTTCCTTCAGGATAGCTTCATCATAGGACACCTGACCGTCGCCGCCGATAGCGACCTTGCCTTTGTGTCGCAACCCGATGATGGTGGTTGATCTAATCATTTCTTACCCTTCTCTTCGTCATGTTCTTCTGCCCGCGGATGTGCGAGCTTGTACATCTTCTTGAGCTTCTCAAGCGACACATGTGAGTAGAGCTGAGTCGATCTCAGCGAAGAATGTCCGAGCATGTCTTTGATTGATGTGATATCAGCCCCTTTGTTCAGCATGTGGGTTGCGAACGTGTGCCGGAGTACATGCGGCGATATCGGATCCGTCGTGCCGAGCATCGCGGAGTACTTCTTGACAATCCGGGAAATCGATCTGCGCGTCAGATCTCCGCCGAGCCGATTCAAGAAGAGGCGCTGCGAGCGTATGCCCGGGAACAGTTGCATTCTTATTGACAAGTAGGCTTCCAATGACCGCACGGCATACTCACCAACCGGCACCCTGCGTTCTTTCCTGCCTTTTCCGAGGACACGGATATCTCCGTCCTTGAGATTCAGGTCATCGAGCTGCATCCCGGCAAGCTCCTCCAACCTGCATCCGGAAGCGTACAGAGTTTCCAAAATCGCCCTATCTCTGCGACCCTGAAAATTCTGCGAGTCGGGCTTGTCCATAAGAGCTGCTGCATCGGGTTCGTTCAGGTATCTCGGGAGTCGCTTGCTGCTCCGTCGTCCCCTGATCCGGGAATGGACACTCTCAGCCAGAATCTTCTCGCGATGCAGAAACCGGAGATATGCCCTGACCGATGACATCATCCTGTTGATCGATCTGCCTGACAGTCCTTCGGTGTGGACTCGCTGTATGAATCCCCGCACGACACGAGTTGTCCTTTCCGCAAGGTCTGGCATATCAGTCGAACTGCTTTGGAGATAGTCTTCGAATCGCTGGATGTCTTTGCAGTAGGCTGCAACAGTATTTTTGGAAAGTCCTCTGGCCTCGATCGATCTGACGAATCGTTCGAGTCTGCCGTTAGCTGCCGGCGTTGTGTTCTGCACTGACCGGCTCCTCCTCGGAAAGCCGCTCAACGTGTTTGCACTCTGGGCATGCGAGATGTCGGCCCAGTTTGCGGGTTTCTTTTTCCACCATTAACGGATGACCACAGGCCGTGCACTCCCGCGCCACCGGTTTGTACCAAGACGCGAATTTGCATTCGGGGTACTTAGTGCACCCGTAGAATATCTTGCCGCGAGCGCTGCGACGCTGTGCGAGCTCACCATCACATTCCTTCATCGGACACTTGACTCCGGTTGTGATCGATTCCGTGTACTTGCAGTCCGGATAGGAACTGCATGCGATGAATTTGCCGAATCTCCCGCGTCGGTAGACCAGCGGCTCGCCGCACTTCGGACAGTCCCGTTCGACCGGCTCTCCATTATCGCTGTTGTCGAGCGGCCTCGTATTTCGACAGTCGGGATATGCTGAACATGCGAGGAACTTCCCGTTCCTTCCCCACTTCACGACCATGGCCGCGCCGCACTTGTCGCACAATTCGTTCGATTCTTCCTGAGCGCTTTGCCTGATATTGACGATTTTGCCTTCGACTTCTTTCAGGTTCTCGGAAAAAGGGAGATAGAAGTCGTTCAGCACTTTCACCCAGTCGTCTTCTCCCTCTTCGATGCGATCGAGCTCATCTTCCATGACAGCTGTGAATTTGATGTCAAATATTCGTTCGAAGTGCTCGACAAGGATGCGGCTCACTGTTGTGCCGAGTTCCGTTGGCGTGAGCCTGCGCCGATCGATTTCGACGTACTTTCTCTGCTTGAGCGTATTGATAATCTGGGCATACGTGGACGGTCGGCCGATGCCGTTTGCTTCAAGTTCCTTGACCAGCGACGCCTCAGAGTAGCGCGGTGGTGGCTTAGTGAAGTGCTGATCCGGCGTGACTTCGATCAGTCTGACCTGCTGGTCAGCAGAAAGGTCAGGCAGCGGAGTAGTGCCGTTCTTTCCGCCGTTGTCGTCGTCCGATGCCTCTTCATACACTTTGAGATAGCCATCGAACTTGAGTTTGGTGTCAACAGCTCTGAACAGATACCGGTCACCTGTTATGTCTACCCTCACCTGATCGTAGACCGCTGGTTCCATCTGCGACGCCACGAAACGACCGAATATGAGATTGTATAACTTGTACTGATCCGAAGAAAGGTATTGCCTGATTAAGCTTGGTTCATTTTCCAGATTCGTAGGTCTTATGGCCTCATGCGCGTCCTGTGATCGCTTCTTGGGCTTGAAGATGCGCGGCGACTCAGGAAGATATCTCGATCCATACTTTGATCCCACAAAGGCCCTTGCTGCGGCAATCGCCTCATCGGCGGACCGAATGGAATCGGTTCGCATATAGGTTATCAACCCGACCGAGCCCTGACCGCCAAGCTCCACGCCCTCATACAGCTGTTGGGCAATTATCATCGTCTTCTGCGCGGAGAATCCGACCTGCCGGGCTGCATCCTGTTGAAGTGTGCTCGTAATATATGGAGGGAGCGGATACCGTTTCCTTTCGTCCTTGGTCACTTCGGAGACCCGATAGCTGTGGGTCTTGATATCGGCCACAGTGGCTTCGGCTGCTTCTTGATTCGATATCTCTACGTCCTTGCCATCGATCCGCACGAGCTTTGCAGGGAATCGCTGATCGGATGCTTCGAAGTCTGCATCCACGCTCCAATATTCTCTCGGCTCGAACGATAAGATCTCCCTCTCTCGCTCGCATATCATCCTCAGAGCGACACTCTGCACTCGACCCGCGGACAATCCGCTATATACGGTCTGCCACAGTATCGGAGACACCTGGTATCCGACGAGCCTGTCAAGTATACGTCTCGCCTGCTGAGCGTAGACTTTGCGCATATCAAGATCTGCAGCTTCCTCGAGCCCCTTCAAAACAGCATTCTTAGTTATTTCATTGAAAGTAACACGCTTAATCTCTCCGGCAATTGCCGCGAGCTTCAGTGACAAATGATGAGCGATCGCTTCTCCTTCCCGATCCGGGTCGGGTGCGAGAAATACCCTTGCCTTGCCGCTTGCTTCCTTGACAAGATCCTTGATAATCTGAGCTTTGCCGTGAATCGTTGTGTAATGCGGTTGGAACCCGTTGGCCAGATCGACACCGAGCTTGCTTTTCGGAAGATCGAGAATGTGCCCTTTGGTAGCCAGGACAGCATATCCTTGCCCAAGGAACTTCTTGAGAGTCTTAATCTTCGTCGGAGACTCGACGATTATTAGCTGACCTTTAAGCGAAGAGCCGGCGCTTGCTTTCCTCTTAGAAGCGGCCTTCGCCATCGGTTTCTTCGCCGAGGATGTAGTCTTCCTGGGGCTCATAATACCGGTATCAGCAATCTCACTTGCGATCTACGCGCAGCTTGCCGTCTGCCAGATCGCGAAGCGCTATTTCAGTGACCTTTCTTGGATCAACATCAATGCTGTCATCCTGCGGCATCATTTCGAGCTTCTGAATCCTCTCTTCGTTAAGCTGCCGCGCTCGCTTAGAGGCGATCAACACCGCTTCGTACATGTTTGTGGAGTTCTTCTTGATGTCCTCAAGACTCGATAGCTCGGTTGGCTTCATATTGTCTCCTTTCGATCACAAGATTGAAATGAGATACTGGTCAAGTTTGTTCCAAATCGCGTTCAGTTCGAAGAAGAGCCATTGTAGATGATTTCGTCCGCCGCCGCAAATCCTTTAGATCACGCCGGCAGCGCAATACGCTCCAGCACACTACTCGATGTTCTGGACCTGCTCTCGGAGCTTCTCAATTTCACCCTTCAGGAATATCACCTCTGTTGAAATGATCGAGGAGATTGACTTAGATCCGATCGTATTGGCTTCTCTGTTTAGCTCCTGCAAGATGAAGGACAGCCGCTTGCCTGACGGATCGGAATCGTCCAATGTCTCAGCAAACTGCTCTAGATGACTGTCGATTCGGACACACTCTTCGGTAACATCACTTCTCTCGGCCATCACTGCAGCTTCCATCGCGATACGCTCCGATAGATTTGTCGCTTCCGTAAGAAGCTCCCGAATCCTCGCTTCAAGCCTATCCCTGTACAGGCTCACGCTGTCGCGCGACATCAAGCGAATTCTCTCGACCGACTGAGCGATCAAATCGAGTCGCGGCCTCATATCCGCGGCGAGCCTTTCTCCTTCCCTGTGCCTTGTTCCTACGAGGTTTGACAAACCAGCGGAGATTGCCTCCTGCACAAGGGCCATGCACTTTTCGGAAGTTGAGTCAGCTTCCTCCGGTTCCAGAACACCTTCCAGCGCCAGGAGATCCGGGATTGTTATATCTCCGGCGAGTGAGAGCTTGTCACGAAGCTTGCGCCCCAGCCTGACGTACATCTCAGCCATCGGCTCATTCACTGTCAGCGCCATATCTGTCGCTGACTCCGACCGCACCGTGATAAGGCATATCACTTTGCCTCGTTTTACACGCTCATTGATCAGCTCTCTGACTCGAGGCTCCATCTGCGCGAGCCGCTTAGGCAACTTGATCTGAATCTCGAAGAAACGGTTGTTAAGTGACGTTAACTCAACAGATACGGATGAACCATCCCTTGTCAATTCCGCCTGTCCGAAACCTGTCATGCTGCTGATCATACACGCTCCATCAAAAGGCCTACACGATACTCCCATCAACTGTCGTTGTCAATCGGAATATCCACAAAAAAGCTGACTGCTGGTCCTCCGACAGACGATGCTGCGAAACCAATGTGTTGACCTGAGCAGGATTTTCTATTGATTCCGTTCAGGAGAATTGTGACTCAGATATGAAACTCTCGGCATTGCATATCGCTCGATGGGTTGAGGAGGCTCGCAGTGAGCTACTCGATTCAAGAATAGACGCCCTGCACAAGGACGAACACGCACGCCGAATCGTGATCGACTTGTACGGCAAAGAACTACTTCAGCTTGTGTTCCTCTTCCTTCCAGGAGAAAGCCTCCTGTATTTCACGTCGGAAGCAGCAGAACGAGCGGGCAGGACCACCAACTTCCTGCCACAGCTTGTAGGCACTCGGATCATGTCGATCGAACAAATCAGCTTCGATCGAATTGTTGATATCAAGCTGACTGATGGCCATGCTGCTCACAACTTGGTCTTTGAGCTGTTCGGCCCGAAATGCAATCTCTACCTTCTCTCCACAGGTGACCAGATTGTCACGTCCCTTCGCACAGCTGACACCCGAGACATATACTCGCCTCCCCGGCTACCTGCAGGTCTTCCACCTACCATTGCTTCGCAAGCAGAAGTGTCGCGTTTGTCGACTTCCGTGGAAGCTCCGTCGGTCATGAGCCTACTGAAGAGCGCGGTCAGGGGTTGCGATGGGACGTTCTGGGATATTGTCCCCATCCCCAACAGTGTCATCGCAGACACGGTCACGCCCAGCACGATGGAGCAACTACTCCGGGAAGTTGAACACACAGCCATAGATTGCATCACCGGACGTATCGGCCTCACTTTTGAGGCAGGTGAACTGAGATGGTCGCAAGCGGGTGGCAAGTCGCTGAATTCTCTCCTTGCTGAACATGCAGAGGAGTTGGCGCGAGCAGCGGCGACGAATGTGATCAGACTGCGCCTGAGCAACGTGCTGCGCCAACGCACGAAACATCTTTGCGATAAGCTCGACAAGCTACGGCGCGGCCTCGCTGAGGCGGAAGACGCGGACAAGTACAGGATATGGGCAGAGCTCCTCACAATAAACATCAAGCGAATCCGTCGAGGAATGACTGTCATTGCCGTTGCGAACCTCTACGCGGAAGATCAGCCGGAGATAGCTATTCCACTCTCGGATGAGCTTGCGCCCTCAGCAAACATCCAACGCCTTTTCAAGAAGACGAAGAAGCTGAAGGACAGCGTGGAATCGACCAATCGACTGATCTCCGAGACCGAGCAATCGCTCAGAGACTCAAACGCAAGACACGACGAGTTGGATCGTTGCGCTGATCTGATATCCCTCTTGGGGCTAGAAAGATCGTTAATCAAGGATGGACTGCTCAAGCGACAACAACGGGAAAAGTCATCGCACCGGGCTGCGGATGAACCGGCTTTTGCTCCCCGCTCGTTTCTGACCTCGGCGGGCGAGACGGTGTTAGTGGGACGGAATGCGCGGGAGAACGAGTTCGTGACGTTCACAGCGGCTAAGAAACACGATTACTGGTTCCATTCGCAGCAGACTTCTGGGTCGCACATTATCCTGAAACTGTCCGACAAGAACAAGCCTCCATCCCAGAGAAGCGTCATAGAGGCTGCTCAGATAGCAGCACACTTCTCACAGGCGAGAACGTCCGCCAAAGTGCCCGTTATCTACACCGAAGTCCGGCATTTGCAGAAGATAAAGGGAGCGACGCCGGGCTTAGTGAAGTATACGCGTGTATCATCTATAATGGTCGAACCAATACTGCCGAAGGAATGAAACAATGCTGCACATAAGCACAAACGAGTCGATCTCAGGGAATCCATTATGAACAAACTCATACTCGCGCTAATTTTCACAATTACTCTCTGCACTCTTCCGTCGTCCTGTTCGAAGGAGCGAGGGGTAGACAGGAACTCACCCGAGTTCAAGAAGTTCGTGAGCGCTTTCACCGAGTTGTCGGTCGCATTCGAGCTTTCGAAGCGTGACAGCAGTTATTATCTGTCGAAGCGTGATTCCATACTCGCTTCGCTCGGTGTGGACAGCGCATGGATCGCTGACTTCACAAAGAAGCTGGAGGGAGATCAGGAAGCATGGCTGGAAGTGTGGCAGTCGGTAGCGAAAACTCTCGATGCCCGTAAGGACTCGCTCATGCCATGAACGCTCCCACGGTGTGCTCCATAGTATAGCCTCCCCCTTTCTTCGGGAAGAACGAGATCACGTCGAGCCTGAAGTCATAGCCCTCGAGCATGTTGCTGATAACGTACTGCTGAGCGGCTGCAATTATGTTCGCTCGCTGACGCTTGGTCACTCGCTCCGACGGGTGGCCAAAACGCATTTGCCGCGCCGCTTTGACTTCGACGAATACGACCGTAGTCGCATCTCTTGCTATTATGTCGATTTCCTTGTGTCCGACCCGGTAGTTGCGTTCAAGTATCTCATAGCCGTTCTTTTCAAGGAACTGAGCTGCGAGGTCCTCGACCCGAGCCCCGAACTCCTTGCGGTCATCGGTCAAAACCTGAGCGCCTCCTGAATGACAGCATCAGAGAAAAGCTTGAATGTCTTCCTGTGAATTGTGCACGGACCGCGGGCGTGAAGCGCCAGTCTGTGTTCGCGGGTCGGATAACCCTTGTTCCGATCAAATCTGTACCCGGGAAACTCATGATTGTATTCGGTCATCATTCGGTCACGCTCGACCTTCGCGATGATCGATGCAGCTCCAATTGCCACCGATACCCCATCACCACCAACAATCGGACGCTGCTCAAAAGGCAGATCGGGAACAGCCTGCCTGCCATCGACAAGAAGCAGATCAATCCGTGCGGAGAGTCTGAGGACTGCTTTGCGCATGGCCAGAAGCGATGCCTGCAGGATATTGATCTCGTCGATTGTCTCGTGATCGACCGATTCGATTGCCCATGCAATTGCGATGCCCTTTATGTGATCTGCGAGCTCTTCGCGCTTCTTCGGAGTGAGCAACTTGGAATCGCTGATGCCGTTGCGCTTTGTCCCAATGGGCAAGATCACAGCTGCAGCAGTCACGGGTCCGGCAAGCGGCCCCCGCCCGACTTCATCGACGCCGCAGATGTAAGTATAGCCTTCTTTCCAGAGTAAGGTCTCGTAGACAGCCATCGTAGCTCGTCCGAGGTTGTACAGATTCCCGTCCTCAATCAGCGGGAAAGAAGCTACTAACGCGAATTGGGCTAATCAACAAAAAGATGGGCGTCGAATTCTGAACGGATCTTCCGCTTGCAAGTCCAGCCCTCTTTGGACTTGCTCTCTGCACATCAACGCGTCAAACTCCAATCAGGCTTAACCGGCGATTGAATGACCCGTGAAGACAGAAGTCTACTCCACCGTCACCGACTTCGCCAGATTGCGCGGTTGATCGACGTCGCGACCGCGGTTCAGGGCGATGTAGTATGCAAGCAGCTGCAACGGAATGATCGACAGCATCGGACTCAGGTGGTACAGAACATTCGGTATGTAAATGACATGATCTGCCAGCCGCTTGATCTCGTCGTCGCCTTGAGATGCTACTGCTATCACGCGACCGTTGCGTGCTTTGATTTCCTGAATGTTCGAGAGAACTTTGTCGTAGACCTGGTCTTTGAGCGCGATCACCACGACCGGCATGTTCTCGTCGATCAGAGCGATCGGCCCGTGCTTCATCTCCGCGGCTGGATAGCCCTCGGCGTGGATATAAGATATCTCCTTGAGTTTAAGCGCGCCCTCAAGAGCGACCGGAAAGTTGATTCCGCGTCCGAGATAAAGGAAGTTGTTGTGATCGCAATACATGTCGGCGATGCGTTTGACCTGCTCTGCGTTGTCCAGAATCAGTTGCACCTGTGTGGGGATATTGCGTATGCCCTCGAGCAGTTGTCGCCCTTTCTCTATGGACATATGGCGCATACGTCCAAGAAGCAGCGTGACGAGCGAGAGTACCATGATCTGCGATGTGAACGCTTTAGTCGAGGCAACCCCGATCTCCGGCCCGGCGTGAATATAGATGCCCCCGTTTGTCTCGCGCGCGATTGTCGATCCGACCACGTTGCAGATTCCAAGAACAGTCGCACCCTTGCGTTTGGCCTCCCGGAGCGCTGCAAGTGTGTCCGCCGTCTCTCCCGATTGCGATATCACGAAGACCACGGTACCGTCTGGAATTATCGGGGATCTGTAACGGAATTCCGACGCATACTCGACCTCGACTGGAATGCGGGAAAGGTCCTCGATCAAATACTCGCCGATAAGGGCCGCGTGCCATGATGTACCGCACGCCGTGAGAATTACGCGGTTGATGCTGAGAAGTTCGTCGAGTTGAAGCTGAAGTCCTGCAAGCCTCGACATGCCGTCTTCGAAATCCAGCCGTCCGCGTTGTGCGTTCTGGAGCGCGACCGGTTGTTCGTAGATTTCCTTGAGCATGAAATGTTCGAACCCACCCTTCTCGATTTGCTCGAGTGACCACTCGATTTCCTGAAGCTCCGGGGTGACTTCGACGTTCTGCAGAGTTGAAATCGAGAAACCATCGGGAGTCACGCGTGCCAGCTCACCGTCTTCGAGATAGACCACCTGCTTTGTGTGACGGAGAATGGCGGACACGTCCGATGCCACGAAGTTCTCACCACTGCCGCTACCGATCACGAGCGGCGATCCGTGGCGGGCTGCAATTATCTCATCCGGGTTCTCTTTGCAGACAACTGCTATGCCATACGTACCTTCAACTCTCTTGAGCGCCTTCCGAACCGCCGAAAGAAGGTCGCCATCGTAGTTGTCCTCTATCAAATGCGCGATAATCTCCGTATCGGTCTCTGTGCGAAACGTATGGCCTTTGCCTTCGAGATACTTCTTAAGGGAGCGGTAGTTCTCAATGATGCCGTTGTGCACAACGGCTATTCTGCCGGACTCATCAGTGTGCGGATGCGCATTCGTATCATTAGGCTCACCGTGCGTCGCCCAGCGCGTGTGCGCAATTCCGCACGTCGCGGTGAATCGCTTGCCGGCAAGATTCTCTTCAAGTACCTTGATTTTTCCAGCATTCTTCTGGAAAACCATTTCGCCGCGTTCGAGCAACGCGATTCCGGCTGAGTCGTACCCGCGGTACTCGAGCTTCTTGATTCCCTCCATCAGAATGGGAACCGCAGTCTTGTCTCCAACATAGCCAACTATTCCGCACATACGACCCTCCGATTATCTGCTACTGCCCGAGCATGCTTCTGACCATATCTATTAAACTCACGGCCGCCTGTTTTGTTCTGGCCTCGGCGATGATCCTGTATATGGTTTCGGTGTTCGACCGGCGAATGTGAACCCACGAATCGGCGAAATCAATTCTCACGCCGTCCGTCTCGTCTAACTTCGCGTCAGTGAGCTTGCCTTTCAAGGACTGAAGCCTTGTGTCAAAGTCCTCAGCGAGTTCCCCCTTCTCCTTAACAATAACGTAGTTCGGATACTCCCCCATAGCTTCCGAAACTGTCTTTCCGGCTGAACAGAGATGCTGCAGAACCAAAGCCATTCCCATCAGAGAGTCGCGACCAGAGTGGGAAGCCGGTAAAATCACCCCTCCGTTCCCTTCCCCACCTGCGACGGCTTTGTGTCGTTTCATCATGTCAACGACGTTTGCCTCGCCGACTTTGGACCTGAAAAGCCGACAGCCGTGCATTTCTGCTACGTCTTGGCACATGCGTGAAGTCGACATGTTGACGACGACATTTCCTGGGTGTCTTGGTAGCGTCGCCATAAGAGAGAGCGCAAGAGTGTGTTCTTCTCCGATTGCGTGACCTTTCTCTGAAACGATCGCCAGCCTGTCGGCATCCGGATCAAGAGCAAATCCAATTTCCGCCTTGTGGGCCTTCACCGCTCTGCATAGCTGACGCAAACTGCCAGGGACCGGCTCCGCCACGTGCGGGAATCGACCGTCAGGAACATCATTGATGGAAGTAACTTCGCAGCCAAGTCGATTAAGAAGCATTGGCCCGGCGACGGAACCCCCACCGTTCACACAATCGATCACGACTCTGAATTTCCGTTTCTTTATCTTGGTAGGCTTGATGAAGTCAACCGAGAGCACTCTGGCGACATGGAACTCAATCGCATCGTCATTCAGCGCCAACTTGCCGATGCGCCTCCAATCCATCAAGGGCAACATGGGTTGGCTTACAACACGAGAGAATATTTCATACTGCGCAGGAGAGATGTACTCCCCCTTGTTGCCAAACAGTTTAAGTCCATTCCACTCAACCGGATTGTGGCTTGCCGTGACAGCTATCGCGCCTGCGGCGTGCAGGTGCTTCACGGCCATGCCGACTGTCGGAGTCGGACAAACCCCAATATCGATAACGTCGCATCCAGCAGCCATCAGCCCAGACATCACGGCGCACTTCAGTGAGTGATGAGAAGTACGAGAATCACCCCCAGCGAGTACAGTTCCATCGCCAATGAATGTTCCGAAAGCCAATCCGTATTGTAGCGCAAGATGCGGCGTCATCGTCTCGCCGACTACCCCTCTCGCTCCGGAGACGCTTTCAACGAGATTCGAAGTCATGCAGAAGTTCCCTTTCTGTCACAGATGATACTCAGAGCTCTTTCGGCCCAATATAACGCCCGAAGAAACCTATCTGCAATGTAATTCACCTATTCACAGATTCTGCATTCCTCTTCACGAACAACATCGAGTGCGCAAAAGATTACACCAATATTAAGTCGCTTCTGTATACGGTGTTACCAGCCCCACGCTGAAGTGTTACATGATGGCATGCTTTTTGGGATAATGGGGGACAACGAGGATTCGCCAACCGGAACGAAGGTGCAGGAGGTCGATCTGAAATGAGACGTGCGTTGTTTCTAACGGTGGCAGTCACAGGTCTGATGGTCTCGAGTTCGCACGCCTTTCTGTTTTCATATCCCCGCGACGGACATTTCAAACAGCAGTCGGGGACAGCTGACCTTTGGTACTACCGGGGAGATGCCAATTGGACTGTCAAGGCTCCGGACAAATGGCAACACATGATGGGGTCCTATGCGGGAACAGAGGTTTTCGGACTTCTTGTGGACAGACGGCTCGCGGGAGGCATAGTCTTCGGACTCGGTGTGCTCAAGGAAGTGGAGGACGGTTTTCGTGAGGGCTGGAGCATACGTGACATCATGATGGATGCTGCGGGAGTCTCAGCTTCTCTACTCAACAGCGATAAGTGCAAATTGTGGTGCGATTGGGGCCACGACTCAGTCCAACTGAAGATTTCAATCATACTGAAATAGAAGCTGCTTCACAGCACTCTCTACCCTATCTCACCGAATAGCCGGCCACCCAACAGGCCGGCTCTTCAAGTCTGTGCTGCACTGCAATCCCGCTCGATAGCGTTTTCCTGAACGATTTCGAACCTTGGTCACATATTATGTTGACATTGAATTCTGGAATGAATATATAGGTTCAGATCGCGGGGTGGAGCAGTCTGGTAGCTCGTCGGGCTCATAACCCGAAGGTCCTGGGTTCAAATCCCAGCCCCGCTACCAATCTTAAGCCCCTGAAGTTCAATTACTTCGGGGGTTGTGCTTTTCGGGGAATTCCCTTCAGATACCGGATTTTCTAACAGTTTTCTAACAGCTTTGTTAGAAAGCTCTCCGAAAACTGTCTGATCCAAGCGGCGTCCTGCCTCTGAAGTCATACTCGGCATCAGGTGTCCGTAGCGATCAAGCGTCGTCTTGGCCGACGCGTGACCGAGTTGTTGTTGGACGAACTTGACATTCTCACCTTGCGCGATCAGGAGAGACGCGTGGGTGTGCCGCAGATCATGGAAGCGTATCCGGCGTAAGCCTGCTCTGTCCAGCGCGGGGTGAAACTCGCGCTTCACCATGTTATCGGGATCGAGCGGTTGCCCGTCGCGGTTGCAGAAGACCAGCTCTTGCTCAGACTGCAGAGCGAACGCACGATGACGTTTGAGCGCGTCCGCAAGCACCGGGGACATCTGAATGCGACGATTGGAACGTTTGGACTTGGTGGTCACGAAGCCGTTCTTGTAAAGAGAACGACGGACTACTATCTCAGAGCGTTGCCAGTCGATGTCGCTCCACTTGAGTCCCAGCAACTCGCCTCGCCGCATGCCCGTCAATACTGCCGTAAGAAACAGGCAGTAACAGCAGGGACTGACGTTTTGCAGGAAGAGACGAATCTCGTCTGGCGTGAGAAATTCCATCTCCTTCTCCTCGACGCGCGGTCTCTGTGCGTGAGTCGCCGGGCTGTGGGACAGGTATCCCCATATCTGAGCGTGTTTGAGCATCTCCTTGAGTACGACGATGATGTTGACGACCGACTTGGCCGACAATCCATCGCGTGAGATCTTCTGCGATATGAACCGCTGCACGTCACCGGCGGTGACCTGGTGGAGCATCTCGCTGCCGAAGTGAGGAATCAGGTGCAGGCGGATCATGTCGGCGTAGCTGGAGTAAGTCGATTCCTTGACGCTCACCCTGGCGTAATCGGTGAGCCACTTCGCCGCGAAGTCGCTGAAACGGATTCTCGGCCGTTCGCGGTATTCGCCGCTGTGAACGTCGTTCATCCTGGCCGAGAGAAGTCGCTCGGCGTCCTTCTTCGAGGAGCTGGCTCGTTCCCACTTCTGCCTGCCGCAGACCCGATAGACGGCATACCAGCTTCCAGAGCGCTTTTGCACGCTTCCTATTGCCAATTCGTTTTCACCTCCTTTCGGTTTGGCGGACTGAATGAATCGAAGCAAACCGAGCGGAATAAACGCCGATCGATTCGATTCGCGGTTGTGATAGGCTGTCGTGAGCATGCCGCAATGTATGCACCGGGCGAAACACTGTCAATCACATACACCGCTGCGGACTTTCCACGCACTTTAGTCTCAGGTAATCAATGACCTCTTCCTCGGCAAAGCGCAGATACTTGCCTATCTTGTAATGCGGTATGTGATCGGTGCTGCCGCTTCGCGTCCGGTCGTATATCCACGAGACCGGCACGTTGAGCTTCTCGGCCAATTCCTGAACGGTCAACAATCTCTCCATCCTGCCTCCCTACTGCCACCTGCTTTCGACGATTTCAGCTTCTTCTATTTCCACTGCTTCCGTAACTCGGTCACCCTGCAGCAGCCGGATGCGGCGGTCTTCGATGAGCGCGTCAACGGTCGGTGCGGGCAGGGCGTACTTCTCGTTCGAACGGTCCCTGACCCGCTGCTTGTCCTTCTCTCTCACCCTGACCTCTTCCACGAATCCGATGAGCAAGGGCACGGCTTTCTCGTCCTTGAGCTTCAACTGGCAGTGCCGCTGGGGCTGGCACATGACCCAGGCGATGTACTTCTCCTTGATTTCCTCGATGGTGTAGTATTGCCGGTTGGCCAGTTCCTGCTCCCTGACGTATTCGTAGAACGGAACGATTGCGGTCGACTCGCTTCGCGACTCGGAACTGCTGCTGATGGTGCTGTAGCTGTCCGATGACGAAGAAGATTCGGACTGATAGCTGCCCTGCGAACTCATTTCCGAGAGTGAATCCGTGTGCGAGCATACGGGATGGGCAAAGGGCAAGCCCGCGCCCGGTAACGATTGGTCAGCGCTTCCCGAACCATAGCCTATGCTCAAGCCTGAGCCGTAACTTGAGCCATAGCTCGTGCCTGAAGAATCCACCTCACCGGTCGACTCGGAGATTGACTTGCCCACGCTGGTGACCTGCCGTACCGTCTCTCTGGGAATCAGCATAGTCCGATACAGCTCGTCTTTGACTTCGTTGCCGCTGATCCGTCCGGCAAACAGCTCGCCGACAAGTTCCTCGCTGTCCTGTCGACTGGATTTGTAAGCCAACTTGACGTCGCAGTTCGTCATGACGTTCTCGTAGTATCCGGGAATCCGCCTGATCTGCGTCAGGGTCTGATAGCAGAGCGTGAAGTACACTCCGAATTTCCTCAAGGCCTGGAGAGAATAGGGCAGGTCGTCGGAAGTAAGCTCCGCGGCCTCGTCGACAATCACGAAAAAGGGCCGTCTTGCCTGTGTCTTCGTGCGCTGGAAAGCAGAGTTGACGATCTGGTCGGCGAGCAGAATTCCCAGAATCTGCTGGCACTCGCGGGATACCGTGAGCGGAGCCAGATTGACCAGAATGATTTTTCCTCTTTGCATAGCTTCGCCAAGATCAACGGTCGATTGCTGCTGTCCGATGATGCGACGGATGGGATCGGAGAGAATCATCTTGGCCGCACGGTTGAGCGGGGCTTCGATCAGGTTCTCCTTTTCGTCGCGTTTCTTGATGGCGTCGAAGCCCTGCCACTCGCGTTTGACGTACTGGTTGGAAACGGAGCAGAGCGCGGCTTCCCGGTAGAGTGGGCTCGCGACCGACAGAAAGTCGAGCATGTCCGCCATAGTCAGTCCCGCTTCGATCAGGGATATGAGGAGATTGCGCTGCCAGCGCTCCAGCCTCGGTTTGGTATCGCTCGCGGTCTCTCCGAACACTTTGGCAATCGCTTTCATCACCTGTGAGGCGTGCGCGGAGACGTCCATCCTGCTTCGTGCTAGGAAATTGAGGCCGACCGCGTGCTCGGTGTCGTTGGGATTGACCAGCACAACGCGGCTGCGATATCCTGCGGCGGTGACGTAGGAAAGCACGTCTTCGTAAAGCGTGCCGTGCGGGTCGAGGAGCAGCAGACCCTGATTGCGCTCCATATGATATCTGATCCGCAGTTCGAGCATCTTGCTCTTGCCTCGTCCCGTGCCGCCGACAACGAGCCAGTGGAGCGACATGTCGTCAGAACCTATCATCTGCTGCTTTCCGTTCAGCGTGTTCTGTCCGATGTTGAAAGCTTCTTGCACCCTTACCTCCCCGTCCCCTGCTGGAATATCTGCTGGTCGTAGAAGTCCGTGAGTTCGTCGGCCATATCCGGGAACTTCTCGTTTATCATTCTGATGAACGCTGCCCGGTTCATGGCTCTGCGGTTGATGGATTCCAGTATCGCCTGTTCCCTCGCCTCGGAGAGTTTCTGTTGTCTCTTGATCTTCAGCAACTCCTGAAGATGGTCGTCGTCTTTGACGGCCGGTTTGTATTTGGCCCTTATCTGCAATATCCGTTCCAGCACGTCGATCTTGCACATGAGGCTGTCGCGTTCGTATCGTGCGACCGCCCGGTCCGTGCGAGCCTTTAGCAGCCTCAGCGTGCTGGCAACTTCCGCGTACTTCCGCAGTATCTGCTCGAGCTTCCCGGCCACGAGAAGATGGTGATCGAGTTCTTCCCGCTGCCACTGGTGAGCAGCCAGTTGAGCCCGGCGTCGCTGCTCGTGCTCAAGCAGGCAGTCGAGTTCCTTGACGACTCTCCTCTTCTGCCTGCGAGTCAAGTCCGGATTGTCATAGACGCTGCTGATAGCCCGTCCCCGCAGCATTTCCAACGAGGCAGTGCCGAGCAATCGCTCGGCACTTACCTCCCGTATGACCGGCAACGTCACGACTTCAGCTCCCGGTCGACTATCTGCTTGATGATCTCGGAGTCGACTCCGCTGCCGAGAAGCGGCGTGTGGTTCGATTCCTTCTGGAAGAGCTTGTACCCCCCATAGACGGCCAGACAAATAATCA
Organism: Candidatus Zixiibacteriota bacterium; assembly: GCA_020053015.1. GTDB lineage: Bacteria > Zixibacteria > MSB-5A5 > JAABVY01 > JAHJOQ01 > JAGVNY01. The sequence continues at coordinate 18,518 of JAGVNY010000194.1, forward strand.
CTCCGCCGATGAGCGCGGTTCCGAAGTCGAGGCCGACCTGCTCCTCGTGGCGAGACTCTTTCTGTGTTTCCATGATTCTACCTCTGGGTTAAGGTTTGTTGCTCCTGTAATCACGGAGTCAAATTGCCGGACGAATGCGGTTCTGTCCAACCAGTTGATCTGTAAGGATTGTAAGGACGAGTTATGCGCGGGGAATGCTGTAACCGACGCCGCGAACGGGCCTGATGATGTCGTTGCGGCCGAGCTTCTGGCGAATCTCCCGGACGTAGTAATGTGCTCTGCGGGGCAGTCCTTGCAGCGTGTGCGCCCGTTCCTGGTACGTGGCGATTAGCTCTTCGTTACTCACCGGATGCCCCTGATGTTTGACAAGCAATCGGAACATGGCCAGCTGATTGTCGCTCAGTTGAGCGGTCGCGCGGCGGCCGGTGGTATAGACCTCGCCGGTATTGAGGTCAACGCGCACGCCCTTCTGCGTGAAAAAGGAAATCTCCTGATCTCTGATGCTCGTCAGGATCGCGTCCAGGTCCCTGATGAGAGTCTTGTGCAACATCGCCACCTGATGAGACGAGTCGATACCGGTGCGACCGAGTTCACGTACGCGTCGCGCGAGTTCAGTCAGCTTCTCCGCGTGTGCGGGTTCGTTGAGATACGTAAGGGAATGCGAGAACTGGTCCAGAATCTGTGAAAGCAGTTCGGAGTGAAGCATGTAATCGGGCGCAATGATATCCAAAACCTTCCATAGGTAGCTTGTCGCTTCCCTGTAGTTCTCTAGCCCATTGTAAGCGGTAGCGTATCCGAGATAGATGAAGGGAAAGAGCCGCTCCGACTTGAATCGTTTGACCTGCTTCTCCGCGAATCCGTACCATTCGAGTGCCCTTGCGAAATCACGCCTGTGCAACAGAAGCGCTCCAACCCGCTTCAGGATGTCCGGTGTCTTCGTCTGTGCACCGGCCCGGTCGGAGAGATCGAGCGCTTTGTCATAGAGCCGTTCCGCGTAATCGAAATCCCCGATGGCGCGGTACACGTCGCCCTGACACATGATACTTTCGACTTCCATGTCCGTGAGCTTGGCTTTACTTGCTCCTGACTGAACATGCTCCAGCCCCTCAAGAGTATCAACGTACCGTCCCATAGAGCTGTGGATGGAAGCTCGCTGCTGCAAAGCCTCAAGACGGGCGCGTTCGCAGTCAAGGCCTTCCCCTACACGCATGGCAGTGCGAATGAACACCAGAGCTTCCCCGTGCCTGCCCCGCAATCTGTCGAGTTCTGCTAACTGAACCAGAGCATCCGCTTGCAGAGCGGGAAGCTCGTTGTCCCGCGCCAAGATCAGGGCTGCAGCAGTCTGCTCTTCTGCACGAACATACTCAAGGAACTGCAGGTGGAGGTAGCCGGATTCCACCAGCGCATTGGCGTGCGTCTCCACAGTGCATTTCTCCGATGCCAGTTTGACAGCTTGGTCAGCGAGCTTCTTCGCGTGCGCGTTCTCGCCGAGTGACATACAGGAGTTCATTTGCAGCAGGAGCGATTCCACGAGCAACCGGTAGTCTTTCTCTTTCGTAGCTCGTTCTGCTGCATTGACAGCCAGTCGGAGTGCTTTCCGGAATTCGTCAGCCCAGTAATATCGGGTCGCCTCTGCCAGCAGGCTGTTTGCAGGTCTCTTTGAAGATTCAGACACGGAATCGCTCCATTCGCTGTGAGCCAATGTAACGAAGAGAGTCGCGTGCGAAAACGACAAAGTCCACTTCAGCGCACATTGTGCTCTCCGTGGGAGACAACGACTCCCGATCTTCTTGAAACAGAGACCGGACAACCCTCGCCCCACCATTCCGCGCCGAAAATGCCCAGTGTTGGTGGAAAGCACTCTCGACCAGAGCAGCGTCGCCACCGTCAGCGTGCCCTGCTCCCACGGGGTAGCTTGACCCGACTGCGGGGAGAACGGAATGTGTGAGGCAAAGACTGCCGGTCAGTCGATGAGACCGGCCAGACCGCTTCCCGCCTTCGGCAGAATCCAGATATTCCCGAACATCGAGTCCGGCTCTTCGAGTTTCAGCATGCTGACTGCCGTAAACCAGTAGAGCGAGTTGTTTGCGTAGAACTTGCCAAGCGCGGGCAGCGCGCCCAGCATGTTGGCAATGCGACCGCAGACGGTGCCGTCGTTGCCGACCGAGCCGTTGGTGACGAACATCACGCTGAATCCTCGGAGCCTGTCAAATTCCCCGCTCGCGTCTTCCTGTTTGAGAATGTCCAGACCGGTCACGGCACCGTCAGGCGTTTTGCTGTATGCGTAGCAACTGGAAATACGCTCACGCTTGCGGTAGAAACGATAGCCGACGAGTTTGTTTCGGATGTCGGTGCGCTGTTTGGTGGAGACGATTGGCTCCGTGCCCCGGTCGATTTCCAGAAAGTAGTTGGCCAGCCGCTTCTCCCGTACTTCCAGCCCGAAGAAAGCGTCGGGATAGACCGTGTAGCGTCTGTCTCCACCGTCTTCATCAATGCCGTAGACCGTGTCCCGAAGGTGCTGTCCCTGTTCCCAGAAAAGCAGTCTCACTCTTTCCTGCGACCGTCTGCAGGCCAGTTCCAGAATGACCCGAAAGCGCGCGATTTCCAGGGCGTGCCGCATGAACGGGTCTCCGACCTTGTTCATTTCGACCATTCGGCGGACTTCCTGCGGAGTCACGTCCATTATGTCAGGCAGTATACCGACGCTTTTCGGGCCGATGCCGTAGATAGCCCGCGGGCCGTCGTAGCCCCGACCGATAGGCTGGTCAGCCGGAAACCGGCGGTTCAGGTAGGATGTGTGATAGAGCGCTTGGAGGCGCTTGTACAGCGCCTTGCGACCGAATCCGTAGGATACAGGTCGCGCTTTGCCGTCTCTGCCCGTTAGGTAATCCGCATCGGAATCCCCTTCCTTCTTGAGAAGGTGCCAAATTAGTTCGGTATCGAGAAACCGATGCTCGAAGACCAGGCGCACTATCTCACGATCCCTTTCCCGGAGGGTGAACTTGGGGAACGCCGACTTGTCGCGCTGGTATCGGGGAAGTGTCTTTCGGCGGGTGGGTTCAGTCATATGATCTCTTCAATCGCCGCGAACAGCGGCTACCTTGCTTTGCTCCCTCGCCCCCTTCGTCGGAGGCCGACAAGCCCGTCGTAAGATGGGCTGGCCGCCCCGCGAGCGCAAGTCGTGATTTTCGAGGCAGCGCGAGCGGATGGCGGGTCGAGCCGCCCGACTTGACCTGTTTTGGTCGAGCCCATCCTCTGTCAAATATGGAATGGGGCGAGACCCGAAGTTTCGCCTGTACGTATCGGTACAGGAGCGAAACGAAGCCGCGAACCGTGCTCATGCCGCCTGCAGACCACCAGCCAACCAGAGCATTGTCTCATAGGTCAGCCAAAGGAGGTAGTACGGCAGATACGGTCGCGGAAAACAGGTCAAGTCGGGCGGTCAGCGACGACACCACCCCCTTGCCACATAAGGCGATAAGCCTTGCCGAAAGTAGATTCCTTTCGCAAAGGATTCTACTTTCTCAAATGCGGGTAGGCTACCCGCGTTTGGTCTTTTCCCTGTGGCAAGGGGTGGTGGAGAAGCGCAACCGTCCCGACGAAGGGGGCGAGCTTTCCTCCTGACGCTGAAGGCGGAAGGTACGGCTCTCTCTTCATTAGCGGGATGGAATCGAGAGAGCCGTATCCGACAGCGTGCTCTGACGCTGTTTCGAGTCTGTTATGATGTTCTTCTCTTCCGGCAGTAGTAGCAGAGACTGCCGAAATCGATCTTTCTCCTGCATATCCTGCAGCGGGGAGTTTTTGGGAAACGGTATACGGGTTTCTTCCTGAAAGGGTTTCGGCTTGGTTTCGAGCTATGCCGAGTCATCGGCTTCGCGGTTCTCGTGCAGCAGCAGGTAAGCCAGACCGCAAGCGACGGCGTCGAACATGTTCTGGTGGTATCTCACCTTCCACTTGCGGTCCGAGGTCAGGTAGACCTTGAGTTCCGGGTACCGCACGGCCACGGTGCGGGCGACCTCGGTCTTGCGGCAGTTGCCGTTGTTGCAGACCACGCGCCTCACGGTGCGGGGATCGTACTCGACGAGCGGTACGCGCCTGCGTCTGGCGAGAGAACGAATCCGGTAGACCGTGAGTGCCAGCCTGACATTCGCTCTTATCTGCGAGAATCGGTTCTTCTCCAGTACGACGATATCGGGGCGTTTTTCTTGAAGCAGTCGCGTGACCACCGGATCGACCTTGCCGAAGATCGCTTGCCGGTGGTCGTCCCTCGTGCGGAGGTTGTGCACGCCGTAGTCCAAGAGGTCGAATCCCTCGAAATGGGCGTAACCCATTTCCCGCGTGCCCGGATCAATGGCCAGAACGTTAGTCTTGTTCTTCATCGCCGTATTTGTTTACGAGGTAGAAAAACAGTGCGGAACGGGACTTCTTGATCTTCTCCTGCGGAGTCTTCTTCGCCTGCTCGAACGCGCGGCGTACGACCTCTTCGCTTCTGTTCTCGCAGACCATACGGTAGATAGGCAGACGTTCTTCTTCACCAAGTCCTCTGGCGATTTCCAATGCCAGTCTGTCGGTGTCGGTGGCGGGCTGATATTTGATCGGTTTTGCGGTCTTCTGTGATGACCGCGAATCGTTGTTGTTCATGGTTGATTCTGGTTAGTAAACAAGTAAGATGAGTTACGAAGTTGCCTATTCCCTCCGCTGCTCGGACATTTGTTTTCGGATTTCGTGGGTCAGTTGGAGGAACAGGACCTCGACTGGCACTTTCAAGGCACAGGCAAGTTTGATGGCGTTTCGGAGACACGGAAGCTTCTCGCCCTTCTCCCAAGCCACGATCTGGCACAGGTTGATGTGCCCGGTCTTGCGGGCGACGTCGACGAGACGCATTCCGCGCTGGTGGCGAAATCGCCGAAGCTCGTTCGGATAAGGGTAGTCATTGGTACGTGGCATGGTCGGTGTTCGTGCTTAGATGTGTTCAACGATAGCAGACGGAGAAAAGCCCGCAATTAACCGAAGGGGTCAATGCTTGTGGACAACCGAACAGAAAATCAATGACGGTATGACAAAAAAGCCCTCCTTCAGAAAC
>JAGVNY010000017.1 GCA_020053015.1 Candidatus Zixiibacteriota bacterium
AAGGAAGCGCCAACCGTAACCATAGCTCGCTCTGCGAGGTAAACATCGTTTGCTGAAGCTATTGTAGAAGCCTGTGAGAGTCCGAGCCCGCTTGCGTCAGGCTCCAACCCCGTCTGAAGGAATTCGTGTGTCCGGCAATCACTTCGCTTCACTTCTACCAAGAACGAATTCGATGCCAGAACGGGCGCAAACTCTGCGCCGTCGAGTCCGCATCTATTACTTCAGAATAGTCTTGTAAGTGGTTAAAAATTCAACACCTTAGCCAGCTCAGAATCACCAAAAACGTCTTGACAATTCAGCCCTAATTGATATATTGCGCTCGGTAAGGGCGACTGCTGAGTCAGTAGAGCCCACATCGATTTGCCGTTGTTGTACTTGCGTCGTTGATCTTACCGGTCAGGTGCTTGAGAGCGAAGGACGAGGGGTCTGGCTTCAGATTAGAGGCCGGAATGGAGGGCTCTGTGCACCATCCCAATGATAGTTCGAGCGACCTTAGAAAGGGTACCCATAGATTAGTCATGTCGCTGTGGTATGCTGGGCTACATACAAGGAGAAGTTGTGATGCTTAAGAGTATTCGCTGGAATCCGGGTACAGCGCTGCTCCTCGCGTTACTGATAGCACTACCAGGGGTCACTTCTTACGCGGGAGGCGGAGATGACGTATGGTCAGATTCGCTTCTAAGCTTGGCTGCGGAACCGTCTCTACAGGCGATTCTCGATAGCCTCGGCTATGACATCAACGTCCAGACGGACGAGCTCGGTTGGACTGAGTTCTGTGCTCCGACCGGCACCAATGTTGCGACACTGCTTGCCAAGATGTCCAGCTCCTACGCAAGTGCCTACTCTGGCATTCACAACTCGTCAGACTCAACCCAAAAGAGCCAGTTCTTTGGTCCGACCAGTGAAGCAGACGATTCAGTTGAGTTCGTGATTACCAACGCCATGTCGGTTGGCGTGTACTTCAAACCCGGAATCAGTGGCGGCTATACTTGGTATACAAACCCAGCCTTCAACCGCGACCATTACGATCATGCCAAGTTGTTCCCGACCAAGCAAAACCGGAGCGAGTACATCATCGCATTCGAGGATCTGAGGGGTGGCGGAGACAATGATTTCAATGACATGATAATGAAGGTCCGCTTCGCACAGGAGCCGCCAGTTGTGCAACTGCCATCAGATATGTACATAAACGCTTGCGTTGCCGAAAACGTCTGCTTTGACATAGAAGCCTATGACCGCAATTGTCTGGGCGACACGTTGACAGTAAGCATGGTGCAGGGATTCGGTTCGTTTGCACCGGTAGCTGGCGTAGGAGCGGTCAGCGCGACGCATTGCTTCATGCCCTATTCGTCCGACGTGAGATATACGTTCGTATTCAAAGTCACCGATAACGCCGGTCTTGTGGATTATGACACTCTAATTGTCGATTATGACATAAACTCGCCTCCCAGCCTGATAGTGCCCAGCAACTTCGACACAACCGTGTGCTCGCAGGAACAGGTCTGTTTCACGATTTCGGGCACTGATCCTGACGGCGATATTCTGGAATATGAAATGGTGGAGGGGTACGGTTATATCGACCCTGTCACCGGAGAGATCTGCTTCACACCAACACTTGGCGATTCAGCTGTTTACAAGTTCCGCGTAATAGCAAAAGACCCTTGTTGCTACACGAAAGAAGGCATTTGCTCACTCGATCCGTTGTGTCCGTACAGATGTCCTGAAGACACTGTGGCTATCACGGTGAAAGTGCACGAGGCTCCCACGCTGGTGTCGGTCCCTGATGTCGACACCGCACTGTGCGCGCCATCAACGATCTGCTTCCCGATTGTTGTCAGCTCGCCTGACGACAGACCTTACGATGTCGCAGTTACTCCGCCTGCCACATACGATCCGCAGACCAGCCTTGTCTGCATGCCTGCGAGTCAGGATGGCATTCACCAAATCGTCGTGACTGTCTCAGATGAAGAATGCGGTGTCACGGACGTTGATACGGCGACAGTGACGGTAGACGTCAACTCAGCACCGACGGTGTATGTTCCGAACGACACTACCTTAGCGCTTTGCCAGAGTCAGGAGTTTTGCTTTTCGGCAACCGGCTCAGACCCGGATGGCGAGCCGGTGCACTATGTGCTCGAAACGGGCACTGGCCAGATTGATCCGAACACTGGAATAGTCTGCTTCACGCCGACAAGTGAAGGGAACTATACATTCATAGTCTCAGTGAAAGACGAGTGCGAAGCATTTGACGCCGACACAATCGTCATCGCCGTTGATTTGAATTCTCCACCTATAGTTCACGTTCCAGATACTTCGCTGTTCGTCTGCTCTCTTGAACAGATTTGCTTCAACGTGACCGGTTCGGATCCCGATCCTGGAGAGGTTCTCGAATATTCTCTCATGTCGGGACCGGGAACGATTGACCCGACGAGCGGCGTGGTATGCTTCGCGCCGGTCGGCGCCGGCACCTACAGATTCATCGTTCGCGTAACCGATCACTGTGAATTGTCCGACGTCGACACAGGCGACGTGATAATCGGTTTGAACAGAGGACCAAACATCACTGCGCCCCCCGCTTCGAACGTGCTGTGGTGCCTGCCCTCGGACTCCGTCTGTCTTGACCTCACTGTAACTGATCCGGATATCGGACAGCAGCTGGTAGTCGAGCAGCTTTCAGGCGCTGCCGGGTTACTCGCCGGCAACAGGTTCTGCTTCAAGCCGTCGACCGAAGGATTGTATCAATTCGTGTTTCGAGTTGTCGATCCGTGCGGCGTTGCCGACACGGCGCAGACTTCTGTTACCGTCGACGCGAACGGCGTTCCTGTCGTCACGCTTCCTTCTGATTTCGCTCAAGATCTCTGTTCGCCTCAACAAATATGCGTCCCTGTGACCATACAAGATGACGGGCCTACATCGATCGAGGTTTTTCCGATCGGAAGCTTGGTTAACGGGCAGGTCTGTTTCACCGCATCCAAGGACACGACGTACTGTGTAACGGTGCGTGCCACGGATGACTGCGGAGCTCAGGGCCAAGATCAGATTTGCATTACAGTCAGCGTGAATGCCAACCCGACGATTACGCTTGGGCCGGATAAGAATCTGAGCGCATGTGATCCGGGAGATTCGGTGTGCTTCAGTTACACAGCCACCGATCCTGACGGAACCACGCCGACAGTCTCTATCGTCGTTGGGCACGGGACGGTGAAGCCGGGTGAAGTCTGCTTTGCCGCAGACACGGCCGGACGGTATTACTTCGTCGTGAGAGCTGCGGATCAGTGCGGACAATACAGGGACGATGACATTTTCGTCACAGTAACCATGAATCGTCCTCCTGCGCTGATCGCTGCCAATGACACTACAGTGCTGCTCTGCGCGCTGGAACAGGTTTGTTTCACGAACGCGTTTTCCGACCCTGATCCGGGAGATCAGCTGACTTTCGAACTCGTTTCCGGTTCGGGAGTTATCCTCCCATCAGTCGGCAAGATATGCTTCACTCCGACCGGCGCCGGGAACTACAGGTTCATCATCAAGGTCACGGATTTATGCGGGGCGTCGGATCGAGACACCGTTGATATCACCGTTGACTTGAATAACTCACCCGATATCGTAGCAGCCGATCAGGAAATCGAATTTGTTTACTGCGGACCGGAGGACACACCGGATCCACAGTGCTTCATAGGCTTGGCGGTGAGCGATCCGGACATACCTGATGTTCTCACCGTGACTCAGACATGCGGACCCGGAACATTCGATCCTTCAAGTTTGACCACCTGCTTCGTTCCGGTGTTGAAAGACACGACTTACGATTTTTGTTACAGAGTGACCGACAAGTGCGGATCATACGATGAGGTAACTACACACATTACGAGTCGAGCCGTGAACGTCTGCGACACGGCAACATGCATAACCGTCACGATCGAGGATACTGAGGACTGTGTCTACAACGGCTCAACGATCTCGCTGAATGTCTTCGCGGACATGCCGGTCGGCACAGGTGGTTTTGATATTCTCATCAAGTACGATGTTACCGGCTTCACGTTCCTCAGCGCCACACCCGGACCTGCACTGTCCGGCTGGGAAATGTTCAATTATGTCTACATGACAGGCACTGACTGTGGCGGACCGTGTCCGGAAGGGTTAATCCGCATTGTTGCTATGACCGACATCAACAATGGCGCGCATCATCCGCCTTCGGGTGCGTTCTACCCGTCGGGATCGATAATCAAGCTGAACTTCAGCGTAACGGACAACGTACAATTCGGCGGATACCACTTCCCAGTGAATTTCTACTGGATCGATTGCGGTGACAACGGAGTCTCGTCGATCGGCGGAGACACGCTGTTCGTTGACAAGCTAATTCTGGGGCCGGACGATCGCGTTGTTTGGAACGAGTTCGATGACGCACTGTATCCGGAAGCCAGCCGCCCAGCCCACATCGGAGCTCCGGATTCCTGCGCAGAGGGTGGCAAGACCGCTCCACTTAGGTGTATTGCATTCCAAAACGGTGGAATTTGCATAATCAGCCCGGATTCGATTGACCTGCGTGGCGACATCAATCTCAATGATGTCCCGTACGATGTTGCTGACGCTGTGCTCTTCACGAACTACTTCATATGGGGATCAGGAGTATTCAAGATTAACCGCGAGGGTCAGATTGCAGCTACAGACGTCAACGCGGATGGAAAGACGCTGACGGTGGGCGATCTTGTCTATTTGATCCGGGTTCTGACCGACGATGCTCAGCCGATTCCGAAGCTGTCGCCATACGCCGACGAAATGGCCATTGACGTGTCGCGTTCCGGCAGCACCGTAAGTATCTCGACCGAATGCCGCTCGACGATAGGCGCAGCGAATCTGGTGTTCAGCTTCGATCCATCCGAGGTCACACCGGGCATACCCGAGTTGGGTGGAGATGCGTCCAATATGGAGATGATCTATTCGGTCGTGGACGGCACAATGAGGGTGCTGATCCACGCGATATCGAAGGAGAAGATTGACGCGGGATCGAATGCGATCCTCACGATTCCGGTGGACGGCGACGGAGAGATGACTCTCGTGAGCAGTGAGGCTTCTGACTACATTGGAAATCAATTGAGAGTCTACCAACGGAACACCGTGGTGATTCCGGAGAGCTTCACGCTCAGTCAGAATCATCCGAACCCGTTCAATCCGGAGACGGAGTTCGAGCTCAGTCTGCCGAACATTTCGGAATGGTCTGTTCAAATATTGAACATACAGGGGCAGATTGTGAAGTCATACGCCGGATCGTCATCAGCGGGAGTCGTCAGACTTCGCTGGGATGCAACCGACGACAGCGGATCTCGCGTTGCTTCGGGCATCTACTTCTACAGGGCTATCGCGGGATCGCACTCTGAGACACGAAAAATGGTTCTCCTCAAATAGAACCAGAGACCAGCATCAGCGAGAAGAAGGCCTCGATCGATCGGGGCCTTTGTGTTTCTGGTACTGAGCTTCGAGTTCACGGCTGATTCTCCTCCCATGCACATCGTAGGGATTTTGGCGTGCCAAATCCTTTTTGGACATGGCACTGTCAAGTGCCAATAGATGGGTAACAAGTTCTGCCACGACATGGGTGACACTTTCAGACATCGGAGAATCGAGCGTCGGGCGTAGCCCGAAGCGAGAT
>JAGVNY010000247.1 GCA_020053015.1 Candidatus Zixiibacteriota bacterium
GGGTCCGTGGGAGAGAAGTTCCGTGCCGCCGTTGGATTCTTGGCAGGGTTCTGTGTGGTCGCAGTACCGTGGGCAGCGCTCAACATCGCGCGCTTCGGCGACCTTCATAGCATGACTCACACGAATATCGCGTTCGCAATGTTCGACGAGACAGATTCGTGGTTGCAGTGGGAGAAATACGAACAGCAGTACCCCACTCTCATTTCTCTCATAGTCGCACATCCCATCGAGCTGACAATGCACCTGGCCCGAAACCTTCTGCACTTTCCCACCGAGATTGTCCTGAAGGTTTGCCATGTCGCGGGGGCAGTTGCCATTCTCGGGCTGACAGGTGCGCTTCGCAACCCCTCGAGAGAGAAGATTGCGCTTCTTCTCAACTCTCTGACGATGGTTGCCGTTACGTCATTGACCTGGCTGGAGAGCAGATTCTTCGTCTGGGCGTTACCTGCAATCTTTCTGTTTGGTGCGTACTCGCTGCTGGTGTGTCAGCCGAAAACCCTATCCACGTACATCCCATCCGGGTGGGCTCGGGCAGTCCCCGTCCGGAGTGCGCTCATAGCTCTGAGCATAGCGATCGCAGTTCTTTTCTGCTTCTTGAAAGTTCCGAAGGACTTCGCATCGTACAACATTGATGATGAGAAGAAGGCGGGGCTGTTCCTGCGTGAGAACACGCCTGCTGACGCTGCCGTAATGTACAGCTCGCCCAATCTCGCATGGTACGCCGACCGCAGGTATCTACCCATGTATCTGCTCGGTGTGGTGCAGCCTTCAGATCTCGCGTCCGAGGTCGCAAAGACGGATGCCGATGTCTTTGTATTTGCTCAACGACACAGCACCTGGACTCACCCTCAGCTCGAATTCCTGCTGAATCCACAAGACTCGCTGGTTCCCCCATCGTGGCGACTTCTGTACAGAACAGACGGGGACTATCCGGTCGCCGCATATTGGGTTTCTAACCGCACCACAAAACAGGACCCGACCGACGGCGCATTGACCGGCAGGTATCAGCGTGTGCCGTAATTCGCATGTGCGATTAGGATGATTGGCCAGAACAGGATGGCCGCGTCAGTTACCTTACAGGCATCATAACATCCGTTGCAGTACTATCAGGCAAAACCGCTCAGTCCCCGTTCACGGGGATTGCGATGTGTTCTGCATGTCACTTTCGATCGCCGTGCCGGCAGTCAGGATGCAAGGTACCGCAGTATACCGGCCCTGATTACTTCGACAGATTGGGCTACTTTTTTCGTTGACAGTCGCTGGTCACTGGTTGTATTGTAATATAGTATCAATTCAGAAACCTCCTTACGAGAGCAAGGACGCACAGAGCTGCGGAGGTCGGACTAAGCCAAGTCGGCATACTCGATCAGTATGATGTGCTCGGTTATGATAAACTTGCGGGTTGAACCTCCCGCGTTGAAACGGAGCCTGGTATGAAAACATTGCTAACTGTACTGACATTACTGCTGGCTGAGTCGACATCTGTTGTCTCATTAGCTTCAGCGCCAGTTGTACACAGGCAGGCAGATGCACAGAAGGCCGCTACCTATGATTATGACAGCTTTATCTGGATCAACAGCATTCTCAGTCTCGTCTACAACGATGGCAATTTCGCTTTTGACAATGCCGGGTTCCTCGGCAAGACCGACGGGCTGTATTTCCCATTTCACGATCAGTATGACACAAAGACCGTGATCTACTCGGCAGGGATTTGGCTCGGGGCGAAAGTAAATGACGAAATCAGGGTTGCAGTTGCTGAATACTCGTCTGAATTCACTCCCGGAAGAATGGTGGATCAACAGCCGGAGCCGTATGATCCTAGGTTCCGAGTGTACAAGATTGGTGGCGGACAGAACCTGAACGGCACGCCTTACGATGATACCGATGACCGGAACAACTGGCCGGTCGTGGATGGTGCGCCGGTGGACGAATTCGGCAATCCGAAACTCACCGGCGATCAGATGCTTTGGTCGGTTTTCAACGACGCCGATACAGAGCAGCACACGAACATGAAGACCGCCCCGCTCGGCGTCGAGATTCAGCAAAGCACTCTGGGATTCTCGAATTACGGGGCATACCAGAATGTCATCTTCCTGAAGTACATGATCATTAACAAGGGGCTTAATACCTTAGATTCAATGTATGTTTCACTCTGGGCTGATCCTGATGTCGGAGACGCGAGCGATGACTTGGTCGGTTGCGACACCGCTCTGTCGTTGGGATATGCATACAACGATGGTTCCGATGATGTCTATGGATCAGCGGCTCCTGCTGTGGGGTTCGATTTCTTTCAATGTCCACTGATTCCGTCTCCCGGAGATACGGCCTTCCTGCCGGACGGCGTATATCCGGGATATAGGGAACTGGGGATGACGTCGTTCAACAAGTACATAAACGGGACTGATCCTCAGAATGCCACCGAAACTTACAATTACATGAAGGGGCTTAATCGTGATGGGTTACCCCTGATTGACCATACAACATCGCTGCCAACGATGTTTGCTGTTCCGGGCGATCCGGTTGCTGGCACAGGGTGGACAGATGAAGCTTCTGCTGATCGCAGGTATATGATGTCATCAGGGCCGTTCACGATGGCGCCGGGTGATACCCAGGTTGTCGTTGCCGCGGTGTTGGCAGCACAAAACTATACTCCGCTCTCGAGCATTACGTTGTTGCGGAGTATTGATGAGACCGCGCAGGAGGTGTATGACGCCAATTTCCTCCTGCCTGATCCGCCGGCGTCGCCCACGGCATATGCCGACGGTTATGCGAGCTCGATTTCGATCATCTGGGATGATGACGCCGAAGGGCCGGACAATTATCTCGAGGACTATCGGTTGACGCTGAACCAGCTCTATGCGTTCGAAGGCTACAATATATACATTGCCGATGCTCCGACCGGACCCTGGTCAAGGGTCGTGACGTTCGACTATGATGCGGAGCAGATGGAGGCTGCGTACAGCTTGTCGGTGGACGTTTGGGTAGACTGTGAGTGGGATTCGATTTCGCAGGTTTGGGACTGCTGGGATGCACAAGTGCCCCGCATCTGGGATTTTGCTCGTCTCTATGCGGACATCGATCTCGAGCGAGTCATTGTCCAGCGCGGCACCAACAGCGGGTTGTCGTACGGTCTTACATTGAACTCTGACCCTCGGTATGGGTCCCCTTTCGCACAATACCACCCATACTACTTTGCTGTCACATCGTATGGAGTTAATATCCAGCAGATCTATGCTGCGGATTCGGTCTTCTTTGGACCGAATTTTGCGGGCATGTTGTCAAACAGCCTTGAGAGCTCGTTCGAGCCTCTTGAAGTTGTGCTGACTTCGGACGACGACCCGTATTCTATCGAAGCTGACCACATAGCGGGGCGATCGGGCGGCTGGGTTCGGGTTGAGTTGCTTGAACCGCAGGTTCTCACGGGTCACGACTATCGTGTCACCTTCAATGAGGACGGTACATGGAATCTGCAAGACCAGACAACCGGTTTGTGGTTGTTGATGAACCAGACTAATCTGTCAGGAGACTATGATTATCCTGTTGTGGATGGGATGATGGTGCGTGTCTACGGGCCGAACCCGGGGATAGCGTTTATCGACGAGGACTACAGCTCTTCGAGCGAAATTGATATGCATTCCGGTTCATCTGCATATATGACTGGTCGCAACGCTCGCGCAAACGGAAATTACAGAGACTTCGAGATCAAGTTCCTCGCAAACCCATGGGACACTGTGGCAGGTCCCACCATCAATATCGAGGGGACCGATTATTCTACCATTCGGTATCTCGACGCCTACGACGACACGATCTGGGCGTACTTCTACGGAGGGTCACAGGCCGAGGAGGATCGCTACAGAGTCTCGGTGCCATTTGCGATTTACGATCTCGGCGATTACTTTGATGACCCGTCGGACGATGTAAGGCTGTGGCCGCTTCTATATGATTTCTAC
>JAGVNY010000148.1 GCA_020053015.1 Candidatus Zixiibacteriota bacterium
AATTCGAGCTCAAGATCATTGATCTGTGCGTATGTGACTGCCTGTGCGAGGCGTTGGTAGACGTCCACCTTGAGCTGATTATCCGAAACGTACTCCTTCGATATGAACAAGTCCACATCAGTATCGATCTTGATATCGATGGTTGGCTGTGGCTCCTCACCGCGAAGCCCGGAGATAGCCTCCTCAAGAAGTCTCAGATACAAATCGAAGCCAACTTCTTCAATAAAGCCATGCTGTTGCGGCCCCAGCAGGTTTCCGGCTCCTCTGATCTCCAGATCTCGGAGGGCAAGATGGAAGCCCGATCCAAGATCCGTGTGCTGCTCTATTGCTTTCAACCGCTTGCGAGCGGTCTGAGTGAGCAACCTCACCGGAGGAATCAGCAAGTAGGCCACGGCCTTAAGCGACGATCTCCCCACACGACCTCTCAGCTGGTAGAGCTGAGCCAACCCGAATCTGTCCGCACGGTTGATTATGATCGTGTTGACCGAAGGAATGTCCAAGCCAGACTCGATTATGGACGTGGACAGCAGAACGTCGTGATTCTTTTTCAGGAACCCGAGCATGACTTCCTCCAGTTCTTTCTCCGGCATTTGCCCGTGTCCGACGCAAATCCGTATTCCCGGAAGCAGCTTCTCGATGTACCGTCGTATCGACTGAATGGTCTGGACGCGATTGTGGACGAAGAACACCTGGCCACCCCGTTCTACTTCCGAGAGCACGGCCTGCCTGATTGTCTCCGGATGGAACTCCACAATCTCCGTCCTGATGGGCAGGCGGTCCTTTGGCGAGGTGTTGATGACCGACATGTCTCTGGCGCCGAGCAGCGACATCTGCATGGTTCGCGGTATAGGTGTGGCTGTCATAGTCAACACGTCAACCAACCGCTTCATCTTCTTGATCTTCTCCTTGTGACTTACGCCGAATCGCTGCTCTTCATCGACGACCAGAAGCCCGAGATCCTTGAATCCTACGTCTGCCGACAGCAGCCGATGCGTCCCGATGACGATATCGAGCTCACCCGCGGAGAGCTTCCGGGCAATCTCCTTTAGCTCCTGTCGATTCTTGAACCTTGACATCATCTCGATGTTAATTGGGAAATCGCGAAGCCGCTCGCTGAACGTCGCCAGATGCTGTTGCGCAAGAATGGTCGTGGGCACCAGAACCGCGACCTGTTTGCCGTCGCTAACTGCTTTGAAAGCCGCTCTGATTGCCACTTCTGTCTTACCGAATCCGACGTCTCCGCAGACGAGCCTGTCCATCGGATGCGGGACGGTCATATCCTTCTTAATATCCGCGATGGCCGCTAACTGGTCGGGAGTCTCATCGTATGGAAACGAAGCTTCGAGCTGCCGAATCCAGTTGTCGTCGGCAGAAAACGCGAAACCGGGTTTCGATTTCCTCTCGGCGTAGAGTTTGATTAGGTCTTCGGCCATTGCCGCGATAGCTTTCTTCGTCCGTGCCTTGACCTTCTCCCAGGTCGTGCCTCCAAGCCGCGTCAGTTGTGGCGCGCCGTCTTTTCCGACATACTTCTGCACGCGGTTGAACTCTTCAATCGGCACATACAGGCGGTCATCATCCTGGTAGTGTATCAGCAGGCAATCGCGCCTGCGCCCATCGACCATGATCTCTTTCAACCCCCGGTACTTGCCGATTCCATAATCGACGTGCACGATGAAATCGCCGACGTTCAGATTCGTGTAGGATGCGAGAGCGACCCCCTCTTTGCTGCGGCGCACCCGGTAACGGTGATACCTGCGGGCGAAGAGCTGATGGTCGCAGAGCAACGCCATATTGCCCGCGGGGTAGGTAAAACCTTCGGTCAGATCAGCGACAATTAGCGAGACATCAGAGCGATGGCCGCCAATGATCTCTTCCATTCTTTCGAGCTGGACTTTGTTGTCGCATGCTATGAACACTCGGCGCCCGTTCATCGAAAACTCGTCGAGTCTCGCATGAAGAAGCTTGATCTGTGCGTTTACGACCGGATGATCTCCAGTTCCGAAATCGATGGTCCCGCCCCCCGAATCTCGGAAGGCCAACTCCGAGATGCAGCCTCGGGAAGCGCACGCCTTGAGCAGCGATTCTGGTGAAAGGTATATCTTCTCGACTTGGGGCAGGAAATCTGCGGACAATGTTGCCCGTTCAAAGAGACTGGCGAAGCCTTGCAGCATACTTTCGGCCTCGCTCTGGATTGTCGACGGTTCCAAGACATACAATGAAGCATCCGGCGCAAGATAATCGGTGAGGTAGCTACGCTTCTCGAGGAAGAGACTCGCAGCCCACTCGAGACCCGGAAAGTCTATCCCAAACTTGAATTTCTCTCTTAGAGCCTCCGCTGCGGCTTCATCAGGGATGACAGAGAGATATTTCTCCAGACGACCTCCGTCGATCAGCACCTCTCGCTGCGGGAGAATTTCCACCGATTTCACATTCTCTATTGATCGCTGCCTGGCCACCGAGAAGCTGCGAATCGACTCGACAATGTCGCCGAAAAACTCTATGCGGACGGGATTCTCGGTTGTGTGCGGGAAGACATCAAGAATTCCCCCTCGTACCGCGTAATTGCCAACTTCTTCTACAACGGGATATCTTTCGTAGCCGAGCAATGACAGGCGAGTTATGATCTGTTCCATTTCCATCTCGCGGTCAACCTCCACCAGCAGAGAAGACTCGCGAAGTTCCGCCGGTGACAAGGTCGGCTCCAACAGCGCTCGTACGCTTGCAGTGACGGTGAAAGGTCCACTATCCTGTAGCCGTCTCAGAGCTTCAAGACGGGTTCCCACGACAGCGGGAACGGGTGGACGCCACTGATACGGGTCAACTCCCCATTCCGGGAAATGGAATGCCGCTTGATGTCCCAGGAATTCATTCGTATCATTCGCGATACTCTCGGCCATTTCGTCATTTGGAGTTACCACGAGCCGCTGCCCCGGCGATTCGATCATAAGTGCGGCCAGCAGCGCCGATCTCGACGATCCACTGAGTTGCGATACACTGACGTTGGCAGCTCCGTCTCTCAGTCGTGTCAGTAAGGCGCAAAATGGCTCCGATTCAATGATCAGATCGAGTATTTGTTTTTGTCCTGCCATCAAACTAAACACAAAAATCCCATGCCCCGAAAAGGCGGGGTGGGTTCAGGTCGACCTTCTGTAGCGGCTCATCCCGCTCTAAGTCTGTCAGAATATATTGCCGGCAGGCCGAATGTCAACGTCAAGGTCTCACTCGCTCATCCGAGCAGAGACATGAGCTGGTCACCAAGAAAGAAACCGCCCCCGGAGAAGACTCCGGAGGCGATTCGGAAAGAAAGGCCGGACGCGAACTACTTGCACTCGGCGCAGGGAGCCGGTCCGTCCGCGAATATGTACTGAATAAGGTACACGACGTCATCAATGTCGGGAGTGCCACCCGAGCAGTCAACGTCTGCTGATTCGATGGGATTAGGCGCAGGACCTCCACCAAAGATGTAGGTGATCAGAAACACGGCATCGTCGATATCAACCACTCCGCCGGTGAATTCGCCACACACCCATTCGCAGACATCGCCGATTCCGTCTTGATCGCTATCCGCTTGATCGGGATTGGGGGTGCTCAGGCAGTTATCGCACGAATCACCAACCGCATCTGTGTCCAAATCTTCCTGATACGGATTCGGCCAGGAAGGACAGTTATCAAGTGGGCAGGTGCTTGCCGGAAAGCCCGGGTTCGCGAAGCCATCGCCATCGGTATCGGTGCAGGCATCGCAGGCATCTCCGAGCCCGTCTCCGTCTGCGTCAGCCTGTGTTGGATTCGATGTTGTCGGGCAGTTGTCAGTTGGACAGGTATTGGCTGGATAGCCCGGATTTCCGAAGCCGTCATTGTCCGTGTCGGTGCATGCATCGCACACGTTTCCGATTCCATCGCCGTCTGCATCTTCCTGCAGCGGATTGGAAACAGACGGGCAGTTATCAGTGGCATCCGGGATTCCGTCGCTATCTGAGTCGGCCATCACGTCACACACCAGGGCAGTCACACGAAGATCATCGACGTTCCAGCCGCAGTACCTGTATGAACCGTCGGTCATGCCCATCGTGAAACGAACGTAAACCGTGGCCTGATCGTCCGCATACTGCGACAGGTCAAGGTCAACTTCAGTCCAAGCCGCGTCGGCAACCTCGGAGTCATTCTGCCAAATCGTTGTCCAGGTCGAGCCGTTCGTGCTGACCTTGACATAGGCATGGTCGTAGCTTGGTTGCTCGACCCCCAACCATCGCCAGAACTTCAAGTGAACGTTTGTCTTGTCCGTGCAATTGAAGACCGGGCTTGTCATGTTCCGCTCGGGCATGTTGTCTTCGTAGTCACCATTGAGATTGTAGCCAAGGACATTCGGAGCATTGTGCCCGCCTGTCGGATCGGGACTCCCGTACTCGCCACCGCCGCCTGTGGGAACTCCCCGTGCCCATGACCCACCGGAGCTCACCCATCCCGTCGCTGTCTCGAAATCATCTTGGAATAGAGTTACGGCATTGGTAGCGACATAGGAAGTGTAGTGATTAACCGGCGCCCCGGAGGGATTGTAGATCGTTCCCCATCCCGTCGCATCTGCTGTGACATACCAGTCGATTTGATCGAGGCAGTTGCCGCCCGGGAGCTGCGCGTCGTAATGGTTGGGCGACGTCTGCGTCATTGTGCCCTGCTGCCATGACCCACCGTTTATCCTGTAGTAGATCTTCCCAGTTCCCTCGATAGGGGCGGCTATGCTCGCATTGACGATGACTGGAAAAGTAGTAGTTCCCGCCGGAGAGGCAATCTCAGGAATTCCATTGGGGAACTCGAACCAAATCGGTGTGAGCGTCGGACAGTCCATACCGTGAGCGGCAAACCCGTCACAGATGTCAAAGTAGTTCGGAGTTCCGTTGTCAAGATTAGCATCATCGTCATCGAGAGTGAGATAATCGATTGCGATCTGCGGAGTGATGAGGTTGCCGGTGTGCACAAGCATTGCATTGACCGCAAGATTCGCCAGCGTGTCCAAGTAACCGACAGGATACGTCCAGACAAGCTGATTCCTGATGCTCCAGACGCACCCTGACAGGAGCTGACCGCAGTAGTGAATCTCGCCACCGCACGGATACACTATAGTGTTATTCGCATCCCTTAGAGGAGTGTCGCAGTCGCCGTAGAAACCGAACGCAGCGCCCGATTCGTCTGCGAGGAGCAGAGCCATGACGTCGCCCATCCCCTCGCCGTACTGACCCTGACCACTGCCGGCAGCGTTCACAAGCCTGTGTCCATATTCGTGGTGCACAACGGGAGCCCACGCCGTATTCGGATAGCCGCCTGCCGCAAGGCAGAAGTTGATCGACTGATCATCATCATCATACCATGCATTGCCCGGGCAGTAACCATCATTACGGTTGACGTAAACCGGAAACTCGGTCTCACTCGATACGGCCGGATAGCTCGGATTGTGCTTGATCACGAGGTCACGGACCTTATCGGATTGGATGTAACCATTCACCTGAGCGCGAACGTGCTCAGTGTTCGTCGGATTGTGCACGAAGTTGATGTAGCCGGGAGGAGCAGCTGTGTCAACCAGCACAGCTTCAGCGCCTGCATTGTTCCACACGCGGAACCACTGCCCGCGGATTTCCGACATCACAGCCGAGATTCCCGGAGCGGGAATCGAGAATCCGCCCTTGTTATTCGTGTAGACGTAATTGGATCCTATGCTGACCCGGGCGTGTTTCAAAGGCATCAATACTTCTTCTTCGCAGTGCTCAGCGGCCGTGCCTTCGGTGGCATAGCCCTTTACGCTACCCTGCATGTTCTCAAAAATGATCCGATCCTCCTGGAAGAGAATCTCGCCTGTCGCGTTGTCTGCGACAAACAGCATCTTCTCACCATTGTCACCGTAGCCGGTGAAGCTCATTGCGAGTGTCGGCTTGGCCTGAATCTCGTCGTAACCGGCCCAAATCACCAAGGTCGGCTCGGTGAAATGAAGAAGGCCCGGCTTCTCCGCCATGGCTGCTTGCTTGGCCAGCTCAAAGCTGCCAACTGTCTTTCCCGCAAAGCGCTCATCTCCGAGATTCTGCAACGACGACGACGCAAGCACAACGGGATAACCGGCGATGTTGCGTACGAGAACGCGCAAGTCAGAACGAAAAACCGGAATGCCATCTCTGAATTGTGTATAGTAGACCAATGTGAACTTGTACTCATCTGACTCCTCGTTATACATCACACCCTGTGTGTGCCGTCCATCAGCAAGCAAGCTGACAGGCAATAAGTCCTCGGCCTCTGCGCCAAACACGGCAGTGTGATCAGTCCTGAATCGGTCGGCAGCAAGTTCCGGACTTGATCCGGCGCCGAATGACTGTCCATACAACCGCGTCACTCGTCCGAATTCACCGTAGGCATGGACGTTTGGGTACTCCTGCTGCAATTGCTCAAAGGCTGCCTGAGCAGTCACCCTCTCCCTGGCTTGAGACGTGCTCCCGATCGTCGCCAAACATGCGGTGATCGTCAGTACGACCAGCAGATTTCGATTCAGCTTCACGATGTCTCTCCTCCGATTTTCTGTTGCTCCTATCATTCATCTAATCTCAACGCAAGTAGTGCGCTCAGCAGTCCGCACAAGGCGCTGGACCGCCTGCGAATATGTTCGTGATCAGATACACAACATCGTCAATATCCACGAACCCCGAGCAGTCTACGTCACCCGCCTCCAGAGGATTGGGTGCAGGGCCACCGGCGAAGATGTGAGTAATGAGATACACGACGTCGTCGATGTCCACAAACAGGCTGCCGTCAGCATCTCCGCAGACAAACGAAACACACTCAAAAGTGGTCACTGCGATCGCATCAACCGCGGCCTCAACCACCGAACCGTCGCCGAGATCGGACGCAATGAACCTGATCTTGATGTTGGAGGTCGGCGTAACGAAATCGCTGACGAAGAATTCATGTTCGTACCAGCCCCCCGCTGCCTGTTCATCCGCAGTGGGTCCAATCCGCTCGACCTGTGTCCAGTTCACGCCGCCGTCACTCGAAATCCCGACCACCATAGTGTCAGTATATGGCGTGGCGCCCCAATAGTTCGAGTACCATCTCGCGTATCTTATGCTGGCCTCAAGCCCGTTGAGGTCAAAGGTCGGCGAAGTCAATGTCGTTGATCCGCCGTCTATGTCCGAGTCTCCGTATGCGTTACCGGTGAGGAAGCACTGCCCAGAACCGTCATAGTCAGTTGGCGGATCACCGCGATCTCCGCCGCCGGCGGGGACACCCCGCTGCCATCTGCCGGCAGATGCGCTTCCGCTCTCGGTCCACCCCTGATTGGTTTGGAAATTGTCCTCAAAGAAAGCCGACATCCCGGTCGCAACCACTACGGAGTATACAATCGAAGGCGCCCCAGCAGGGTCGTAAATCGTCCCGCCAGACTCGGCCTGAACCGAAACATACCACTTGATCCGCGACAGACAGCCAGATGCTGGGAGAACTGCTTCATACTCATTCGCAACAAGCTCCGTCATAGGGAAGTTCTGGAATGCACCACCATCGACGGAGTAATGCAGAGTTCCGGTGCCTTGCACAGGAGATGACGCTCCGGGATTGGCTACAACTTTGAATCCAGTCGGTTGATATGGATCCATCAATTCCGGACGTCCTTCCGGGTAGCTGAATGAGATGTACACGAGCTCTGGACAATCCATGTTGTGGGCGCCGAATCCTGCGCAAATCTCCGCGTGATGAGGGGTACCGTTGTTCAGATTCGCGTCATCATCGTCAAGTGTCAGCCAGTCAATCGTGATCTGCGGAGTGATCGTCGAGCCGGTGTGAAGCAGGATGGAGTTTACGGCAAGGTCTCCGAGAATCTCCCGATAAGTTGAGGGATTTGTAACGACAAGCTCGTTGCGAGTGCTCCAGACGCAACCCGAAAGCAGTGGAGCGCAAGCGTGAGCTTCGTCGGAACAAGGATACTGCATCGTATTGTCAGCGGTCCTGAGCGCCTGAGAACAGCTGCCAAAGAAACCCAAACCGAGCTGGGAATCATCCAAGATGATTACGCTCATCACGTCGCCCATTCCCTCGCCATACTGATCCTGTCCACTGCCTGCCATCTCCACGAGATGATGTCCGTACTCGTGGTGAATCACCGACGACCATGCCGTGTTTGGATAGCCGCTGGCAGCGAGACAGAAATTGAGAGATTGTTCAATCTGATCATACCAGGCATTCCCCGGGCAGTAACCGTCGTTACGATTCACATAAACCGGGAATTCAACCTGAGTCGAGACCACAGGATATGAAGGATTATGTGCAAGCGTGAAGTCGCGGACTACATTCGATTGAATGTACCCATTCACTTCAGCTCGCGTCTGCTCAGTGTTAGCAGGATTGTGCACGAAATTCGCTGGCCCAGGAGGCATGACACTCTGCATGAGCACCGTGCTTGCGCCCGCTGAGTTGTAAACCCAGAAGTACTGACCACGAACAGGCGACTGCACAGTAACCAATGACGTACCGGGGTTTGAAATCACGAAATCGCCGTTGATATCAGAATACGAAAACGCAGGCCCGATGTTGACCCGCGCATACGGCATAGCTGTCAGAGGTTCATCCTCGCATTGCTCGGCACCAGAACCTTCTGTGGCGTAGCCGCTTACGTTGCCTGTCACGTCTTCAAAGATTAACTGGTTTTCTTCGTAAAGAACGGCACCGGTCTTAGCATCTGTAACAAACAGCCATTTCTCCGGTGAATCGTTGGACCCTTCGAAGACCAAGGCGAGCACCGGCCTGACACTCTCGTCATTGATTCCGGCCCAGATCACAGTCTTGGGTTCGGTGAACTCAACCAGCGATGAATGATCCGCATGGACACTCTGCTTTCCAAGATCGTGTGCCGACGGATCAGGACTTCCGGGAACGAAGTCGCCAAGTTCCCGCAAAGCAGATGCCGCGAGGACTATTGGAAAGCCAGCCGTGTTCTTCACGAGAATCCGCAGGTCGGATCCGAAGACCGGTACCCCGCCGCGATGTTGTGTATAATACGCTATTGTGAACTTGAAACCCCCTGCTTGCCGGTCAGGCATGGCAGGTTGAGTCGCACGTCCGTCCCGAAGCAAGCTACCACTCGTCAGATCGTCATAACGGGCCCCGAAAACCCCGGCGTGCTCCGCCACGAAAGCAGCGGCAGCGTTTTCGACACTACTTCCTCCCCCGAAAGCCGATCCGTAGATTCTTACAATCTTCCCGCCTTCTTCGTATGCCATGATGCCAGGATGAGCAGAACTGAGTCTCTCAAACGCCGCGGCAGCCTGTTGTGAAGCTGCAATTGTCGGCTGCGGAAGTCCGACAAGCAACGACAATGCTAAGCCAATTGTCCATATGGTGTTTACCAGCTTCAAGGGTACCCTCCTATGAGCTGTATGATTCATTGATATGTTTTCTTTGCAAGCCTACCAGCGAGTAACAAGAATTCTCGAACAGAACAGACCTCCGTCCGAGCAGAGAACAGCAGGAGAGAGTAGCTCGGTTTCAGGAACCGAGCACAAGGATACTTCCAATATACGTATTGATAACCATCTGTCAACCATTAGTTTGAGTCAAGTCGAAGACCGGTAATGTCCATAGAAATGTGTAAAAGGGGTGTATCCAAGTTGTTCAAGCTGCCTTTCTACACAGGTTTTTGACGGCAGTTAGTGTTTGATTAGGTC
>JAGVNY010000040.1 GCA_020053015.1 Candidatus Zixiibacteriota bacterium
AAAAGAACACAAGGGGTTGTTCGGAGGGGCGGCGCGGATCGGCACGTGGTTTCTAATGATCACTTTCGGAGCTTCATTCGGCTATACGGTCATGAGCCGAATGTCGCTGTTGATCGGCCGCATTGATTTCCTCGTCAACCAGTGGCTGATCGGAACATTCAGCTAAAGAGACGAAATTGCTCAGAAGTCTGCTGACTGTCTGCGCGGTTGCACAGGCAGTCCTTCTCATGTTGTGTCCCGCTGCGCTTTGCCAGAGCGATAACCACGACATCGCTGATTCGGTTTCCGACCATTCCACTGCAGCGATGAGTCTTCCCGCCTCAGTGACGGGTGTGATTGCTGCCGACTCCAGAGGCGACGCCGGTGGTTCGATCACTGTCACTTGGAAAAAGTCGTCGGATGACGGCGAAGGAGCAAACAGCGTCATCGGTTATACGGTCTTCAGATCGGAAAACCCGGATACCGGATTCGTCTCCGTGGGTTCATCGTCTGCAGGCATGACCGAATTCGAAGATGCGACGACAGATGACGGCGTCACATATTTCTACTACGTGGCGACTTTATCCGATGCGGGTTCATCCCCGTCCCCTGTCTCCCCTGGGACGCGATCATCCGCGCAGTGGTTTAACTCAAGAGACGTCGACACTTTCGTAATCGGCCTGATCATCTGCCTTGCTGTCATCTACTTCATTTTTCACGCACGGAAGGGACGGAAGTTGTTTCTTCGCAAGATCGCGGGTCTCGAGGCTGTCGACGAGGCGATCGGGCGTGCCACGGAAATGGGCCGCCCCATTCTGTTCATTCCCGGCATTATGGACATGGACGATGTGCAGACCGTGGCAGGCATCACAATCCTCGGTCGTATCGCACGAACCGTTGCCAGCTATGACACCAAGATCAACATGCCGGTGTCGAGATCGATCGTGATGACAACCGCTCGCGAGACAATTAAGCAGGCGTATGTGGAAGCTGGACGACCGGATGCTTACTCGGACGACATGGTTCACTATTTAACCGACGAACAATTCGGATACGTGGCCGCCGTGGACGGAATCATGGTGAGGGAGAAACCGGCTACCTGTTTCTATCTCGGTGCGTTCTATGCCGAATCTCTCATAATGGCGGAAACCGGCAACTCGATCGGAGCGATTCAGATTGCCGGAACCGCACAACCGGCTCAATTGCCCTTCTTCGTGGCGGCGTGCGATTACACGCTGATCGGCGAGGAGCTGTTCGCGGCTTCGGCATATCTTTCCGGCGAACCCAAGCAGCTCGGTTCATTAAAGGGACAGGACGTCGGCAAGATGATAGCGATGGCTGCGATTCTCATTGGATGTGCGTTGTTTACTCTGGCATCGATCACCGGTTTACAGAGTTTGCTCGATCTTGCAACTGCGTTCAAGTCGCATTTTTCGGCCAGTTAGAGGCGGATGAAAAGAACAGTCCCATTGTTGATAACTCTTGTGGTCGGCGCAGCGCTGATCATCGCAGATTTCGTTCCGCATAGACCATTTGGAACACTCGGCGACGACTTCTCGCTGTATTTCGACATCATCGCTGTGTTTGCGTTTATTCTGGGCGGTGGAAACCTCGTGAGAGTTCATATCATGAAGCTGTCGAAGAAGAGAAAGGACTGGCCTTTCTCGATTGTGACGCTGGCAGGCTTCTTCATCATGCTTGCGGCGGGACTGCTCAAGATCGGAAACCCTGACGACATCAAAGGTGATGTCGCAGCTTTGGGGTCACTCTTCAGCGATCTCTACATTTCGATATTCACGCCGCTTCAGGCTTCGATGTTTGCGCTCCTCGCGTTCTTCGTAGGGTCAGCATCATATAGAGCTTTTCGTGCAAAGAACAAAGAGGCCACCATACTTCTGGTTTCTGCATTTCTGATACTTCTTGGAAGGACGCCACTCGGGCTATGGCTTACAGAGGGAATACCTGACAGTATCTCTTTCCTTGAATTGCCAAACCTCGCAAACTGGATTCTTGATGTGCCGAACCTCGCGGGTCAGCGCGCGATCATGATCGGGATTGCTCTTGGAGTCATTTCGATGTCATTGCGTGTGATCCTCGGGGTGGAAAGAACTTACCTTGGGCAGGATAACGACTGAGAGCTGATCGATGAGCAACGGGCAGACGACATCGAGATACACGATCGAAAGGCTTCAGTCGATCGACAGACGGATCATATTCGTGTTCATAGCCGCTGCAGTTATAATTCCGCTGCTGCTTGGAGCATCGCTCAAGGAAGAGACAACGCCGATTGTCAGAGCTCTCTTCGATTATGTGGATCACCTGCCCGAAGGTTCGCGGGTGTTGCTGTCGTTTGACTATGGGCCCACGACGGCGCCGGAGATCCAGCCAATGGTGGATGCGGTTCTTCGACAGTGCATAGAGCGAAAATGCAAGCTGTACATGATGGCGGTCTGGGCGACAGGGCACAACCTGGTCGGTCAGACCATTGAGGAAATACTGAAGTCAGAATATCCTCAGCTCCAATACGGCCAGGACTATGTCAATCTTGGCTACAAAGCGGGAAGTCAGGGTCTGATCAGGCTTCTTGTTGTCGACTTCAAGCGGATGTACTCGACTGACGCCGCCGGTACTGCTATCGACAGCATCCCCATGATGCAGAATATCGGCAATCTGAAGAATTTCGATCTGATCTTCTCGTTCGGCGGCGGCTTCCCCGGAATCAAAGAATGGATTCTCTACGCCGGCGATCCGGGTCACATCCCGATAGGTGGCGGGTGCACTGCGGTGTCAGCGCCTCTGCTCTATCCCTACTACCCGAGTCAGTTGGTAGGCCTGATGGGCGGTGCGAAAGGAGCTGCTGAGTACGAAAACGCGCTGATTCAGGCATACCCGAAGTTCAGCAACATGCCTATGGCTGGCATGAGCCTTATGATGTCACAGACCGTATCGCATATAGTTATAATGTTCTTCGTTGTTCTCGGCAACGTGCTCTATTTCATCGGGCGCAACCGCAATGCCTCGACTAAGCCGGGGGGTGAGAAGTGACGACGAAACGACTGACCGGACACATCGTGCTGGGTGTGGTCCTGCTCGTGTGCACCTTGAGCATAGTAGTCAAAGGCCTGCTCGTCACCGTGGGTGCGCTTCTGACACTCTTCATTTTCTCTTTTCTTTACAAAGATAATCCCTACTACAAGTTCGCCGAGCATCTCTTCGTCGGTGTCAGTGCAGCCTACTGGATGTGCATGGGATTTTGGGGAACGATGGTGCCCAATCTTTTCGGAAAGTTGTATCCGCCGATGGTCGGCTCGGTGATTCCCGCTCTCAAAGACAACCCGCCCGAGCCGTTCATGGTAATACCGCTCTTCCTCGGCGTACTGCTGCTCCTGCGGCTATCATCGAAAGCTGGCTGGATTTCCCGCTGGGCGCTTGCATTTATCGTGGGCACTACGGCCGGTCTGAATCTAGTGCGTTACCTGCGATCCGACTTCATTGCCCAGATCAGCAGCACGATGATTCCGCTCTACGCATCCGGCGCTGCTGGATTCAATCTCGGTGAGACCATATCGAATAGTGTGATATTCCTTGGAGTGATGTCCGGTCTGATTTACTTTTTCTTCTCGAAGGAGCACAAAGGGGTGTTCGGGACCGGCGCCCGCACGGGTATCATCGTGCTGATGGTGACTTTTGGAGCCTCGTTCGGGTACACGGTCATGGCTCGAATATCGCTTCTTGTCGGAAGGATGCAGTTTCTTTTTGACGATTGGCTTGGATTGATAAGATGATGCTTCATAAACAACAGTGAGGTGAGAATGAGACATCTCTTGCGATTGTTCTTGATTCTCCTGCTTGCATTCGTGGTTGACGGGCAGTCCGTCTATTCGCAGGAATCCGATCCTGTAACTTCGACTGCAGACAGCGTAGCAACTGAACCGGTGACACCGCCACCAGCTTCAGCTTTCGGCCTGGCAGGGGAGGATATGCCGAACGACAACGGGCACAAGCTCAGAGTCAAGTGGCAATATCCTGCGGAGGCTGTTGGAGATATCACAGGGTTCGAAATCTGGAGGGCTACATCGCCGACCGGGGAGTTCAGAATGCTCGGCCAGGCCCCGAACGACTACTTCGAGTATCTTGATATCGGAAACAAGGAGACGCCTGCCCCAGACTTTATGGCCAACAATTCCGACTTCTTCTACAAGGTCGTTGCAATTGGAAAAAACGGCCTCAGGACCGAATCGGAGCCGGGAGGTCCGTTTAGAACTTATGGTCAGTGGTTCCACAGAGGCAAGACACCCGTGTTGGTCGGTGTAGTGCTTTTCGGATGCTTCACGTTCTACTTCATCAGAGCCGCTAAGAAGGGAAAAGAGCTTTATGTACGACCGCTTGCCGGCATCGAGGCTGTTGATGAAGCCATCGGCAGAGCGACAGAGATGGGCAAGCCAACACTCTACATTCTCGGCATTGGCACAGCGAGCGAGATAGCAACTATCGCTTCATTCGCGATTCTCGGGCGGGTTGCGAAGAAGATCGCTGAGTATCAAACCCAATTGATTGTCCCCTGCTACGACGCCATCGTGATGTCGATTGCTCAGGATGTGGTGAGGTCCTCTTACTTGCAGGCAGGACGACCCGATCAGTATTCCGACGATATGGTTTACTTCGTGACCAACGCTCAGTTTGCCTATGTTGCGGGAGTCAACGGAATCATGATGCGCCAGAGGCCTGCCACCAACTTCTATCTCGGTTACTTCGCCGCTGAATCGCTGATTCTGGCAGAGACGGGCAATTCGATCGGCGCCATCCAGATAGCGGGTACCGATCAGATCACTCAGATCCCATTCTTCGTGGTTGCTTGCGATTACACACTGATCGGCGAAGAGCTCTACGCGGCCTCTGCTTACCTCGGGCGAGACCCGCTGTTGCTCGGCTCACTGAAGGCTGAGGACTGGGGAAAGGGAATTGTGATGGCGCTGATAGTAGTAGGCGTTGTCGCGACAATTTTCGGATGGGATGGATTTCGCGAACTAATAAGAGTCAATCTGTGACGGAGGTGGATCAATGAAGAGACGCGTTCCACTTATCATAGTATTCTGCGTGAGCTTGTTCATGGTGATCCAGTACTTCGTTCCGCTGGACAGCCTTGAAAGAGTGTATCGGAGTTTCCTTGACTATACGATCATCATCGGCGTCTTCGCGCTGTTGCTCGGAATATGGTCGTTGTGCAGGGTGAACTACGATAAGATCAAGCGCAAATCGGAGAACTGGCAATATGCGATCATAACGCTCACCGGTTTCTTCATCATGACGATTGCTGGTTTTCTGTCGGGCTGGGGTCGGACCGACAATTACCTTTACCAGCACCTTTTCAGCTACGTGCTTGTGCCGATCCAGGCGACCATGTTCTCTCTATTGGCATTCTTCATCGCTTCTGCGGCGTTTCGAGCTTTCAGAGCAAGGTCGCTTCTTGCAACGTTGCTACTCATCTCCGGACTGGTGATCATGATCCGGTTTGTGCCGCTCGGATTCCTCTCTGAACCGATTTCGGATCTGGCAGGATGGATCCTGCGAGTGCCCAACATGGCGGCGAAACGTGCAATTATCATTGGTGTGGGGCTCGGGGCTGTCGCCACTGCCTTCAAGATCATGCTCGGCATCGAGCGAGCCTACCTGGGCAGAGATTAGGAGGAGAACCTTATGAACTTTCTCAATAGAATCGTTGCTCTCGACCGGCGATGGGTGTTTCTCTTCCTGTTCGTGGTAGTTTCCATGGCTTACCTTCTGAGGAACTACTTCTCGGTCGACATTACCGTGACCAAGGAAGTGAAGTCGATCTACGATTTCATAGAGAAACGCAACGAGGGCGACAAGCTGTTGATCTCGTTCGACTATGACCCGAGTTCACTCGCCGAGTTACATCCGATGTCTCGAGCGATCATGCTTCATTGCTTCAGGAGGGGCATACGTGTTGTGGCCGTGACCCTGTCGCAGTATGGAGCGGGTATGGTCGAGGAGATACTTCGAGAAGTAGCGGCTGAGGCCAAAGAGGCCTATGGCGTAGATCCCCAGTATGGACGAGATTACTGCTTCGTGGGTTATCGACCGTACCCTGCTATGGTGATTCTCGGAATGGGTGAAAATTTCCGGGTGTTCTTCCCTCGCGATTACTACGATACGCCACTTGACAGCATTCCTCTGATGCAGGGCGTTCGCAATTACGACGACGTCAACGCGGTAATAGGCATCACTTCGGGTACAACCGCTGACTTCTGGATCGTTTACGGCAATGCCCGCTACGACATGCCTCTGGCCCTCGGCGTCACGGGCGTGATGGCTACTGACTACTATCCGTATCTCGGCAACGCAATCTTCGGCCTGATCGGAGGCTGGAAAGGCGCTGCTGAGTATGAGAAACTGATTGATCGCTCAGCCGATGCAAATGCAGGTATGCCGGCTCAGGTCGTCGCGCACCTCACGATCGTGCTGTTCATTATGATCGGGAATATCGGCTATCTGCTCTCGCGCAAGAGCACTAATGCCGTGTCATAGAGAGGGAGGTCAGACACAATGCATGAGACCATTCAAGACAGCGCCACAGTTACGCTGCTGTGGACAACTTTGGGGGCGCTTCTGACTGTCGCAACATTCTCCTTTCTATACAGGGATAACCCCATCTACAAAGTCGCAGAGCATCTTGTGGTAGGCGTTGGCGCCGGGTACTTTCTCGTCCTGCTTGTCTATACGACCCTGAAGCCGAAGCTTTTCGACGCTCTCGCGGAGGGACATCTCTGGTATATCATCCCCGGTGTTCTCGGAGTGCTCATGTGGCTCAGGTTCTCGCGGAAGCTCTCGTGGATATCGCGTTACTCGATTGCTTTCTACATCGGAACTTCCGGCGTGTCGATTCCGCTCTATATGTACAACAACGTCAATCGTCAGGTCTCGTCGACTCTTGACCTTGGCATGGGATTCGGCTCGCTCACGGAAGTCTGGGGAATCCTGATTGTACTCGGCACGCTTGCGGGATTGGTATATTTCTTCTTCTCCAAGGCGCACAAGGGAGCTTTCGGAGGATTTGCGAAATTCGGCATCCTGGTGCTGATGATCGGATTCGGAGCCAGTTTCGGCTACACGGTCATGGCGCGTATTTCGCTATTCGTCCAGCGCATCGCGGAACTTGAGGACTGGGGAGCGATGCTCATCGCGTACTTCTTCTCATGACCAGTCTGAGGAAGGAGGACATGCCTATCGCGGTTGCGGAGCTCATATCACCGAAACTTCGCAAACGCTTGAAACCGTTCGACGTATAATAGGCGATGGGAAGAGGCTGTGTAAAGACATACTGATCTTCTTTCACGTGGTCGCATTGCTGGTTAGGCTGCGGGAGATGTCGGTACCTATGCCACGTACCCCGCACAGACCGATATTCGCGGCCGAATTGCAGGCGTGTACGATTGAAGTGTTTCCGTCTCGGTGTTGTGTGAGGATTTTTTGAGTTTCTGCGCTCCAGACCCAGTCCGGCGAGATGGGCTCAAAAGCGAACTGGGACCTGAACCCACTGTAAGTGGGAATCGATAAGAGATTGCTGGCGAGGACTTCGGGCGCCAGCAGCAGTCGGAAGGGCAGTAATGGTAGCTCATGGAATCGAGCTTGTAGGTGCCTATCGCACAGCCAGTTCAGGGCGATCAATTTCATTGCAAAAAAGTTGTACAGAATTGCAGAATCCTATTGACAGGATAACTGATTAGGATTAAATTAGTTACTACATTGGTATGCCTCCGATGGTCTGTTTGGTGTAAGTTATTGTAAGATAGGCGGTTGCGCCTGCATAAGTTTCGAGTCAAACCAAGGATGGTGCCATGGGGAGAATCCAAATCTCTAAACCTAAGAGCCACAAAAAGAAAGTGATGACTCCGGATGAGGCAAAGGCAGCCAGGTCCGAGTATCAGAGAAGATACTATTTGGCTCACAAGGAGAAGGCCAAGGAGTATCAAAGGCTCTACAACTTAACGCACAAGAAGAAACAGCGCATCAAAGGCGCAAATGGAGTGGAGTTCGTTCGCGAGCCTGTGAGAGGGACGTTCAACACTCATGATCTGATGCACGCGCCGGTGGAGAAGACGCTAAAGATGCTGGAGAAGATTATCGCGGGCGAGCGTTACTTCACGATGTAAGGATGTCGGCTGTGTAAGAAGGCGTTCCGGTTCGACACCTCTACTCCTGTTCTTGTCATCCACTGCTCTGTTTTGCGGCTGCACCGTCAATGCAGCGGCGAAATTAATGTATTGCTTTGGGCAATAAAGCGGATTAGATTCCTGCCGACATTACAGCGGAACGGAAAGAAACTCTGTCACGGAGACGCAATATGACCAAGAAAGCTGCTGGGGCAATGAAGAAGACCAAAAGCGCCCCGTCGATGAGATCGAGTAAGGCAGAAAAACCGTCAAAAGCCGTGTCGAATTTGCCGAAGATGGTGTATTTCTTCGGAGACGGAAAAGCCGAGGGTACCGGCACTATGAAGCAGCTTCTTGGCGGAAAAGGAGCCGGTCTGGCCGAAATGACCAACGCCGGTATCCCTGTTCCGCCAGGATTCACGATCACCTGTGAAACTTGCAGGCTGTTCTATGAGAACGACATGTCGGCTCCGGACGGACTCGATGAGGAGATCAGAAGTCATATTTCGCGCCTCGAGAAGCTGACAGGAGCCAAGTTTGGCGGCACCGAAAATCCGCTCCTGGTATCCGTGCGCTCCGGCGCTCCCATTTCCATGCCTGGAATGATGGACACCGTGCTGAATCTCGGGCTTAACGATCAGACCCTGGATGCAATCGCCAGCAGGACCGGAAACGATCGCTTCGCCTATGACATTTATAGGCGCTTCATCCAGATGTTCGGCAACGTTGTACTCGGTATCGACAAAGAAGTATTTGAGAGTATAATCACGAAGAAGAAGAAAGAGCGTCAGATCCGTCAGGATTCGTCTCTCTCCGCGGAAGATCTGAAGGACATCGTGCGCAAGTTCAAAGCGATATCGAAGCGCAGATCTGGAGAGTCGTTTCCGGAGGATCCGTACGAGCAGCTCACTATGGCGCGCGACGCCGTCTTTCGTTCATGGCACAACCCGCGAGCGATTACTTATCGCAGACTCAACGCAATCACCGATGACTCCGGAACCGGTGTCAACGTCCAAGCCATGGTATTCGGCAACCTGAGCAACGATTCCGGAACGGGTGTAGGGTTCACGCGAAACCCATCGACCGGCGACAAGGAATTCTACGGAGAGTTCTTGATGAATGCGCAGGGCGAAGATGTGGTAGCAGGAATCAGAACGCCTGAGCCTATCACGAAGCTCAAGGACGTCATGCCCAAAGTCTACAAACAGCTTCGCGACATTACGACGCGTCTGGAGAATCATTACAGGGAAGTACAGGATTTCGAGTTCACTATTCAGGCGGGCACTCTGTACATGCTGCAGACCCGCACAGGAAAGCGCACCACGCCTGCCGCCATCAAGATTGCAGTCGACATGGTCAAAGAGGGTCTTATTACGAAAGAGGAAGCCCTGTTGCGGGTAAGACCCGAAGATCTCGATCAGCTGCTTCATCCTCGGATTAGCCCGGATGCGAAGTACGAAGTGGTTGCACGTGGACTTGCCGCTTCGCCGGGAGCCGCCTCAGGCAAGGTCGTGTTTACAGCCGACCATGCGGTGGAGATGGCTGCGGACGGTCAGAAGGTGATCCTCGTGCGGACGGAGACCAACCCAGACGACATACACGGCATGGCTGCTGCTGCCGGGGTGCTGACGGCGAAGGGTGGGATGACATCCCACGCGGCTGTCGTTGCACGCGGGATGGGCAAGTGCTGTGTGGCAGGTTGCGAGGACATACGCGTTTACGAGGGCCGTCGGCAGTTCGCGGTCGGCACGGACATATATAAGGAAGGCGATACCATCACTCTCAATGGATCCACCGGCGAGGTTATTAAGGGTGATGTAAAGACGATAGAGCCTGAGTTATCCGGCGAGTTCGGCGAGTTTATGCAGTGGGCGGACGCGGTTCGCAAGATCGGGGTCAGAACCAACGCAGACACTCCCGAGGACGCTAAGACCGCTCGGCGCTTCGGAGCGGAGGGAATCGGTCTTTGCAGAACGGAGCACATGTTTTTTGCGGAGGACCGACTGCCGGTTGTTCAGCAGATGATTCTTGCCGAGACCCAGGCCGATCGCCAGGCCGCTCTCGACAAGCTGATGCCGTTCCAGAAATCCGATTTCAAGGGCATTTTCTCAGCTATGGATGGTCTGCCGGTGACTATTCGGACACTCGACCCACCGCTTCACGAGTTCCTCCCGAAAGCTGACGAAGTGAATGCGAAGATCAGAGAGCTTGAGGAACAGGGTTCCGGCAAAGATGAGATCAAGAAGCAGCAAGCGCTGATCAAGAGAATAGAGGAGTTGCACGAACTCAACCCGATGCTTGGCCATCGCGGCTGCCGTCTCGGAATCACTTATCCCGAAATCACCGAGATGCAGGTCAGGGCGATCATGACTGCGGCCTGCGATCTGGCGAAACAGGGCAAGAAGGTCATTCCCGAAATCATGATCCCGCTTGTAGGACATGTAAACGAGCTCAGGAATCAGCGGGAAGTAGTCGTGCGCGTCGCCGAAGAAGTACTTCGACACTACAGGGTTCAGGTCGAATACAAGGTCGGAACGATGATTGAGATTCCGCGCGCAGCGCTGACTGCCGATGAGATCGCGACCGAGGCCGAGTTCTTCTCGTTCGGAACCAACGATCTCACGCAGATGACAATGGGTTTCTCTCGCGACGATGCGGGCAAGTTCCTCAAGCATTACACCGAGAAGAACATACTCCCGCACGACCCATTTGTGAGTCTCGATCAGTCGGGAGTAGGGCAGCTTGTCCAGATGGGCGTCTTGAAGGGCCGTGCTACAAGACCCGACCTCAAGGTTGGGATATGTGGCGAGCATGGCGGCGATCCGAAATCGGTGGAATTCTGCAGCAAAGTCGGACTCAACTATGTTTCCTGTTCGCCGTACCGCGTCCCGATTGCGCGTCTCGCAGGCGCACAGGCAGTATTGAAGGAAAGCAAGCTGACTGGCGCCAAGATTTCTTCTCAGAAGGCCGATTCCGCCCGGGAGAAGACTAAGACATCGTCGAAGCAACCACCGGTTAAGATGGCTGCGAAGGGGAAGAAGTCCGCTGCGAGGAAGAGGAAATAGTCACTCGACGACTGGTCAAAATACGAACTGCCGGAGCAGAACCTCTCCGGCAGTTTCTATTTTGACCTCATTTTGCATCATGCGTAACCGCTGGAGCTTGACAGGAACCGCTTCTTGAGTACATTCTGGTCGCAGCGACATAACGGCCGCATCTTGCTGGAGCTTGACAGGAACCGCTTCTTGAGTACATTTGCGCTCTTAAAGAAGCCTTCCTGCATCTGGGCTGGAGCTTGACAGGAACCGCTTCTTGAGTACATTGGATACCGTCATACAGGTTTTGCACTACGCAGCTGGAGCTTGACAGGAACCGCTTCTTGAGTACATTCCTTTGCAGACGTTTCCTTAACCGGTTTGAAGCTGGAGCTTGACAGGAACCGCTTCTTGAGTACATTAGGCCCGCCGCGTGGGGCACATCACCGACCGCTGGAGCTTGACAGGAACCGCTTCTTGAGTACATTTTGGTCTGCCACTTTGCGGTTCCGACGCGCGCTGGAGCTTGACAGGAACCGCTTCTTGAGTACATTGCTCCAGATGCGACACAATAAACACCACACGCTGGAGCTTGACAGGAACCGCTTCTTGAGTACATTGCACAGGCATCAGTCACCCTCTGGTACGTAGCTGGAGCTTGACAGGAACCGCTTCTTGAGTACATTGGTCGAGGT
>JAGVNY010000083.1 GCA_020053015.1 Candidatus Zixiibacteriota bacterium
CGGTGCAGGACCTCCGCCAAACACGAAGTTGATCAAATACACGATGTCATCGATATCGACTGGTGGATCGCCTGCTGCGTTCGCATCGCCAGGTGCGCAGGCAACGCCTACACATCCTGGGCAATCGATGCCGTGAGCGGCTATCCACGCCTTGCCTACGTCAATATAGCTCTGCAAGGTCTCAAGACCAGACAGCGATGATGCCTTCACCTTGCAGAAGATGTAGCATGAATCAGGCTCAAGCACCAGATTCTGAGCGACGACGTTCAACACGCTCAGATCCTCTACCGAATCCGGGTGCGAGACTGCAAGGCCGGTATGTCTCGCGAGAAGTCCTCCGACCTTCGCAGGCAGATAACCGGAGTGGGGGTGCACCCAAATGTCATTCTCAAGTGCAATGGCTCCGGCGATTGGCTGGCAGAAACTCGCGCCGCCATAATAGTCTTCTTCGTCTCCGCCTGCGGGCCCGTACTGATAAACCATTTGGCGGCTGGCATCTACGCCCGATCTGTTATCGACGTTTTCGTTGCCATCCGGAATGTCCCAGTCAATGCCTTCTCCGACATTGATCGTCACGTTGTGATCACAGACATTACAGAGTTTCACCCGCTCAATCAGAACGCAAGCCTCCGGGTGGATCGGCACGTAGTACTCGATCTCGCCGCGGATACAGGAGTCCGTCGGATTGGTGAACACACCGTGAGCATACTCGTATGCCGTGTCGGAATCCACTATCAGCGAATCGAGCAGAACGAATTCCGCATTGGAGTCGGATCCATCAAAGAAGGAGAACCAAGTCTCTGTCGTGTCATTGTCCATCGATATTATGACGCCTTCGTCATACATTGGAGCGATGGAATCCAAGAACCAGTACATGTTTCCATGTGCGTCGTCTGCTTGCAGGCCGGCTCTTGGTGCGTTCCAGACTCCAACCGACCAGCAAAACGTGGAAAGCACCACATATTCCGGAGCGAAGTACTTGCACGCTACGCCAAGGTCGACGTTGACGTTCACGGTTCCCGTCTCGGGACCCTGCACATTGTCGATTACGATCTGGATCACTGTGCTGTATTCACCCTGCGGCGTGTAGGGGCCGACAATAGCTTTGATCGTGGCCGTAGTGCTGACGCCGGCGCTGATCGCGCCCGATGGGTTCACGAGACTTAGCCACGGGGCTGACTCTGTCGCGCTGTAAGTGATGGGAACGTTGCCATTGTTGGAGACGATGATGTCGACGGTGTCGACTTTGCCGACTGTGCACTGATCGCTTGGCTGCGACTCGCTCGGTGCGATGTGTAGCACGGCGTCAGTTGGAGTTACCGAGTAATCAAACGTGGTCTTTGGAGTGAAACAGTCGTACGTCATGTACTTCACGAGCGCCCGAGTTTCTGCTCCTTCTTCGTTAACAAAACCACCAGCGTCGGTGTCATCAATGTAGAATATGTGAAGACCGCCGTCCGAGCGTTCTGCCATACTGGGCCAGTTCTCGCTATGACATGCTCCCGCTGCGCAGTTATTGGTCCAAGTGTTGGTCACGTCAACGGCGATTCCCTGGTTGACGGGTTGCCCTGTTCCAGCAGTAGTCAGTGTGTCATGATCTGGCACCGTCGGATCAGAGTCGGGTCCCCATGTGTTGCCATGGGTAGCTGACGCTGTTAGCATAATGTCGCCGTTGGCATACCCGCCAGCCGAGCAGTCACCGCAGTTTTGCCCGGACGAACCGGTCCTGACAACTCCGAAACGGACGAATGAGATGTAGAGCAGCGTATCTGTCGGTCGCGAGCACTCCGACAGATTCGGCTTCGATACGCCGCCAAGATTGCCGCCCGTGCCATTGGAGCAGAATCCGCGCGGCACTGTCGCGTCAATGACTTTGGCGATGTTCTGTCCGGCCGAATACTCCGAGCTCCAATGCCACATTATCGACGCAATCAGAGGCTGGCACGGATCGTCGGTCATGTCCTTGTTCGGCGTTGTCCAGACGATGTGCAAGTAGCCGCGATAATCGTACAATGCCGTGACTTCGTTGAACGCAGTATAATGGATCTCATCCATGTCCAGCGTTCCGCCCTGAGAGTAATCGGTGACGTTCACCGGCGCGCCCCAGTTGACACCACCGTTGCTGGATTCCATGTACATCACATCGTGCTGGAACGCAACAAAGGCGCTGCACAGATCGTTTCGAGGATCCGATGGAGCATAGATCGACCTAAGCCATACAATGGCGACCCTATCGGAACGAGGATCAGACTGAACTATAGCGCCGATGGCTCTTGAGCTGTCTATATACATACCGCAACTGTCGGCATGCTCAGCAATACCGTCGCCATCATGGTCGAATTTCCCGTCCTGAACTCTATAGTAAACGAGAGTGTGCATGTCGTCAGCAGGCACCGCGGCCTCTGGAGTAGACTCTGTGGAGACAACGTGACGCACGTCATGTCCGTTAACATTCTGCCAGTCGACGGTCGGCCAAATGTATGTGGACTGAGTCTCGTAAAGCCCGGTGGATATGCCTTCGCAATCGATCCTGCTAAAGGGAACGGGAGGGCCGGGACATATGTTCATAGTGAAGTTCCCGGTTCCGATTGCGCCCTGTTGACCCGCTCTTGTCGTGTAGAGCGAGCTGGAAGGACCCTCATGCCAAGCTCCAACGACAAAACCAGAGCTCGTGACGTCCATAGTCACGTAGCCACCGTTTATGCCGGAGACTTCAACCCCGCCGGTGATGCCCGTGCCTGCAGCCCAGACACCCGTATCAATATTCCGGCCGTTATACCGAATCCTCCTGTTGGCGCCGATGTCCTGCCGGCACATCCAGAGGAAGTTGACCCACTTCTGGCCGCCGCTTATGTGAATCCAGGAAACCTGACGGCCCATAGAGCCATTCTTCTGGTACTCGTAATAGGTGCTGCCTATTGTATCGCCGGGCGGATCGGGAATTGCGCTTGTAAGAGACGAGCCGAACCTTACGTCGGATGACGGTAGCGACATGTCATCGCCGCCGCCGGCGATCTTCGGTTCAGACATCGCACGGCGCTGGCTCGTGTCGTCAGATGTGGCGAGCAGATTGCCTGCTGCGCAAAGCAGAACAATCGACAAGAGAATCCAAATCTTGGTCAATCTCACCTTATCTCTCCTTTCACGTGGACCGCAAGGCTCAAATGCCCCGCGGTATGAGTGATTGCCTTCTACTGCTCTCGCGCGCTCTTACGTCGCGCCCGCTGTGTTTCATTATTCCTATATCGGACGACGGCGGGTCTCTTAGAGATGCCACGGAACCTCCAATCGGGAAATGTTGGAAATGCTACACAACTCTATGTGACTTGGCGATGAGTACCCAGAATTCTCCAACGAAATATGCGCTACAGCTGGGCAAAGTCAAGGAGAATCCGTTCGCCGAAAACCCTCAGGAGATGCGCAGTCACCCCATTTCGGCGGACCCGCTGTCGCAAAACAACATTTGACAAAGCGCCAATACAGACTATACTAATAAGGGTACATGTTAATTACTTCCGAGAGATGCGGACATGATTTGTCCGGATCGGAATACATAGAGCCGTTTCGAGATGCAAAAGGATGCTTGATGCTGCCGATTTAAGCATTGAGCGCTATGTCGAGTAATTCCGGCTGAATGTAGCCTGATAACATAGGAAAGGTAGTCACGATGATGTTAAGCGAGCCACTCACTCAGCATTCCGCTCGGACGAAGTTGTCCGTCCTGGTCAGTCTGGCTATCGCGATGTTGGTAGGACTTGCCTCAAACGCGAACGGCGAAGAAGTCGGCTTCAGTTTCCAATTCGATCAGTCCGAGCTCTCTTTCGGCAAGATGCTTGATTACGACGTCGTCAACTTAAGAGGCGGCGGACATCTTTCATCTCCTGGTATGCCCTGGGTGGTGGCAAGACAATACAGCATAGCCCTTCCGTCCGGAGCCGAGGTCAAGTCATTGAGAGTTGCCACTATCTCGGATTTGGCCCTTTCCGGGTCGTATAATCTGGTCCCCTCGCAAGTTCCGGTGAAGATAGGAGAATCGCTTGACGGAATAGATTTCATCAGCCCAGATCCGAATGCTTACTCCTCCTCCGCTGACTATCCTCCTGTTCCTGCGGTTCTGCTCGGACAGACCGACCTCGCTGGACAGTCCTTCGCTGTCGTCGAAGTCTATCCGCTCAGCTATGTCGCCTCGGAGAAGAAGCTGACTCTCCACTCGTCAATCTCAATAGTCCTGGAGTGCTCTTCCGGATACGTGTGCAAAGACTACCTTCCCGAGACCGTATCAGACCCGGTCAGGCAATCTTACGACGCCTTGCTGCGGAGCATAGCGGTCAATCCCGAGGATGTCAACGCGGAATCCCGCGCTGCAGGAGCTTCAAAGTCGACTCTGCTCCCACCCAGCGGCCCATTCGATCATATCATGATAGCTTCGTCGGCCGATGCGCCTTATTGGAATGACCTGATGGTCTGGCACAACAAGAAGGGCGTCCGCGACACTATTCTCACGACATCCTACATTTACGCAAACTACTCCGGAGTAGACAATCAGGAGCGAATTCGCAATTTCGTGATAGATGCGCACAATACGTGGGGTACGCTGTACTTCCTAATGTGCGGCGAACACGGTGATGTTCCGTTCAAGTTCAAGTCTTATGTCGATGAGTCGATCCCGAGCGACGAGTATTACGCTGATTTTGATGACGACTGGCTCATGGAGGTGTTCGTCGGCCGGGTGACTGCAGATGACCAGACGCAGATTGCGAGATTCATCGCCAAGTTGATGAAGTACGAGACCGATCCGCCCCGCACAGGCTACATTCTCGATGCCACAATGCTCGGCATGGATCTTACTACGCAGTTCGATCCGCCTTACTACACGCTGACTGCCGGCGAAGAATTGAAGAACTACATCGACACCGCGTACATACCTTCAAGCTTCAATGTCACCACGGTTTACGATAGCTATAGCGGTAACCACTTTGCAGCTTTCATCAGCGCGCTTAACGCGGGACAGAATCTCGTCAATCACTGCGATCACAGCAACACGACGGTGATGTGCACAGGTGACAGGAATCATGGCTGGTGCATGTACAATTCTGATGTCGACGCTTTGAACAATCTCAATCAGTTAAGTGTGATCTACTCGCTCGGTTGTCACCCGAACGAGATGGATTACAACGACTGCATCGCAGAACACTTCGTGGTTTACAATGAACTCAGAGGGGCTGTGGCATTCACCGGCCACACTCGAAGCGGGTGGTTCTATGTGGGCGATCCGATGTCGCTTTCTTCTGAGCTCGATTATAAATGGTGGGAGGGTCTCTTCGATAATGATAAGTACAGGCTCGGAGAAGCGCTCGCGTACACGAAGAACAATTCGCCGCACGGGGATGAACATTGGAAGTACTGTCAATGGACGCTGAATCTTCTGGGCGAGCCCGAGATGCCCATATGGACGTCTCCTCCGGACAGCTTCTTAGTGACCTATCCGAGCATGCTTCCGGTCGGGTCATCTACATTCTCGGTTACTGTCAAGAGATTCGCCGGTTTCGGTCTCAGTGATGCATATGTTTGTCTCTGGAAGGATGGCGAAATCTTTGAGACCGGTCTAACTAACGCTTCCGGCAATATATCGTTTGACGCATCGCCCGAGACCACGGGAACGATGTATGTTACTGTGACTCGAAGGAACTACATCCCGTACCGCGGATCGGCTGCAGTAACGACGAGCAATCTCCCGCCGGTATGCTTGACTCCGCCGGATACGACAGTATTTCTTTGCCAATTGGCAGAAGTTTGTCTTCCTGTGGGATGCGATGACCCCAACGGGAACCTGCTGTCGGGTCCGACATTGGTCTCCGGCCCAGGAACGATCGCTTCCGGCAACTGGTGTTATTCACCGTCCGCGAGCGAGCTCGTGACGCTGACGGTTGCGTGCGTTGACTCGGAAGGGCTGTCGTGCGAGTCTACATTTGAAGTCTACGTGAATCTGAACGATGCGCCCAGCTGCCAGCTTCCGAACGACACCACCATTGTTCAGTGTTCGCCCGCGAAAGTCACGCTGCTTTATTCAGTATGGGACCCGGACGCAAACGTCGATTCG
The DNA here is from genome assembly GCA_020053015.1 of Candidatus Zixiibacteriota bacterium. Classification (GTDB taxonomy): domain Bacteria; phylum Zixibacteria; class MSB-5A5; order JAABVY01; family JAHJOQ01; genus JAGVNY01. Next base: position 6,101 of record JAGVNY010000083.1, read on the forward strand.
TGCATGGTAGTTGAAGGACCAGGCTCTCTAACTCGGAACACCTGGAGCTACACGCCGCCTTCGGGAAACGACACTGCTGATGTGCTGATACGATGCATGGATGATTGCGGAGCTGTATGCGAAGAGAACTTCAGGGTCATCTTCAAGATCAACACACCTCCGGTTGGCACATCACCTCATGACACGACAATCGTTCAGTGCTCGCCGGCGACTGTGGATATTCCGTTGGTGGCATTCGATCCAGACGGTGGCACCGTCAACTTCCAGCTTGTCTCCGGATCCGGCTCGATAGTTGGCGGGAACTGGCATTACACTCCAACGGGGCCCGAGACCGTCGGCGCGACCATACGTTGCACAGACACGTGCGGATCATTCACGACCAACACATTCTCCGTGACCTTCGATCCCAACAGTTCCCCCTCATGTCCGGATGCTCGCGACACGACGGTGATTCTCTGTTCGTCGAGCGATGTCAACTTGCCATTGGCTGCGGCTGATCCGAACAACAACATTATATCCTGGGAGGTAATCGAAGGTCCCGGATCGGCGTCACAGGGCTTGTGGCACTACACCGCGTCCGAGCCAGGGTCGGTGGATGTCATCGTGCGGAGCACTGATGCTTGTGGCGAATCCTGCGACGAGAGCTTCACGGTTACGTTCGAACAGAATTTGGCGCCAGTATGCCAGGAGTGGAGTGACACAACGGTTGCTCTTTCCGAGCCAATGCTCGTCCAGATACCGTTCTCTGCGACTGACGCTAACGGCAATCTGACGGGGTGCGCCGTTGTCGAAGGACGCGGCTCCATCGTCAATGGTAAGTGGCAATATACTCCGACTGAGTCAGAGACTCTGAGCGTGGCCGTTCGATGTTCCGACGCCTGCAGTCTCTATTGTGAGTCGGGATTTACCGTGATCTTCCTCTTCTACCAGTGTGGCGATGCGAATGGAGTCGGCGGCATAGATATAGATGACGTGGTGCTGCTCATCGGATACGTCTTTTCCGGCGGGCAGCCGCCCGTGACCATGGAAGCCGGCGATGCTAACTGCTCAGGATTCGTTGACATCGACGACATAGTGTACTTGATTACTTATGTCTTCGGCGGTGGACCAGCGCCGTGCGTTGAATGCCCGTAGAAGAGAGTTGCTCTCACGAGATATTCGAAAACTGAGTCGGCACACCGAACATGTGCCGACTCTTGTTTTAGCGGATTACGAAACTCGGAAGTCTGGAATGATCTGGTCGTCAGCGTAGGCGACTGCAAGTCCACAATGCTGCGGCAGCTACAACGCCTCTCCGAATTTCCCCTTGAGCTCGATTCTGTTGTTCGTGTACGCCTTCAGTTCCTCGAGGTATTTGTCCTTCGCCTCGAGGTGAGTGACCATACTCCCGAGAAGCTCGATCCGCGATATCTGTCCATCGCCGAATCTCGACTCGGCGATTGCCAGCTTGCTGGCGGCAAGCTCGATCTGCTTGCTTAGAATCGTCAGTCTCTGATAACCGACGTCGATCTGATTGACGAGGTTCGTTACCTCGGCTTTGGCGGTCTTGATTGTGCGATTGTGCTCAAGCTCTTTCTGATCGGCGGCAATCCTCGCCGCTTTGACTGCGGATGAGGAAGCTCCGCCATCCCACAACGGCAGGACGAAATCAAGCGATACACCCCAGCCTTGCGTGTTTATGTCTTCTTTGCTGCCGTCGACGTCCACATCACCGCGACCGGTGTTGTAGCTGGCTGAGAGATCGCCGCTCAGTCCGTGACCCGAAGCCGCATAACCGGCATCGCGCTGCGCCTTGACGGATGCCAGATAAGACTTCTGCACTGCGGCTGTTTTGTCGGTCGATGACATAAGTCGAGTTCTTTCACCTTCGATCAGAGGAGGATCGACCTGCGGCTCGACCGGATCCAGTTCGGTTGTGGCATCTCTGTCGAGCAGGATTGCCAGTTCACGTTTCTTCTCCATAAGTTGATTGTCCACGTCGAACAAGTTCAGCTCGGCGTCGAGCCGGTTGGACGCCGACACGAGCCACTCCTCTTCGGACAAAATCCCGTCGAGGAACTTGGTCGAGTCGATTGATGCGGAGAGCTGCGCAGACTCCAGCTTGCTTCGATTGATCTCGGACCTCACCGTCCACTGGAGCACGCCGAAGAAAGCCTCCACAACCTCTTTGGAAAGGGATGTCTGCTCTTCGACAGCTGTCAACCTGGCGATCTGGTAGTCATCTCTTGCGGTGTAAAGCCTGTTCTTGGAATCGGAACCTTTGAGAATCGGCTGCTTGTACGAGAAGCTGAAATCGCCCAGTTTGGATTTCTGATTCACGAACGGCGACTCGGCGGCGTCCGGGCCGGTGTTGGGGTACTTGAAGTCGCGGGCGTTGAGATTCGCTGTTACAGTGACGTCACCGCCTGTCAGGAGGCTCTGTTTCATCTCGATAAACGAACTCAGACCCAGATCGCGCGTCCGATACAGCGCGCTTCGGGTCGCGCCTCCGAACAGCCTGTATGACTCGTCGACGCTGTACGCTGGCAGCGAACCTTTAATTGAAATCTCGGGAAGATAGAAATTGATGCGCCTTGCGAAGTAACTCTGCTCGGCGACATCCAGGTTGCCTCGAATCATTCCTCCTCGGGAGGTTCGGTTGACAGCGACGTCAATCGCCTCAGTGAGTCGAATCGCCTCCGATCTTGCTTTCATAGGCAGAGCAACAAGAGTGAGAATCAGGTACAACGAGTATCTGGTCAAGATCCGTAAATATGGGGGCATTTGACTCACCTCATCTCATTTGCGGCAGACTATTCGTATCTCAGTGACTCGATGACGTCAAGTCTGGCAGCTCTGCGAGCGGGGAACATCCCGAACACGATTCCTACGGTCGCCGAGACTCCTATCGCAAGCGCGATTGAGAAGACCGAGACGATTGTCGGCCAACCCGCGTAGAAAGAGATCGCACGGGAGATCACGTAACCGATTACCAGACCTGCCGCGCAGCCGATCAGACAGATAGTGACAGCCTCTATCAGGAATTGCCGCATTATGTCGGTTCGCCTTGCACCGACCGATCGTCTGACCCCGATCTCGCGCGTTCTTTCGAGCACGGACGCTAACATGATGTTCATAATTCCAATGCCGCCAACGAGCAACGACAATCCGGCTATGGCGCCCATGACTATGTTGAAGATCTGTTGTGTCTTCTGAGACTGTCGCAGCAAAGACTCTGGAACGACTATTTCGTAATCCGGGACTTTGCCGTGACGTCGCTCCAGAATTCTCTCAACGAGTTTCGTGACAGCGGACACGTATTTCAGATCGGTCACTGTGATTGTCAACTGGTCGAGTTCAGGAGTGTTGTAAGCCTGCTCTGTCTCGGTAGAGACCGCGATGAAGTAGTCTCCCCTGTTCGCGTTCGAAGATTGTGCCGAGCGGTCAAACTTCTTTTGCGCGGTTGAGAGAGGAATATAGACGTCTTCGTTGAAGTTCTTCAGCTCGAGTCCTTCCACCTTGCCACGGCCTATGTATTTGTCTGCCATGACTCCGATCACGGTGAAGTCGAGATCGCCAATTCTCACCGTCCGGCCAATCGGATCATCGAATGCAAACATTTGGCGCTTAGTCTTCGCTCCGAGGACGCAAACCTGGCTGAAATCGCGGAAATCGGCGTCAGTCAGGAATCGACCGCTTTCCACGTCGATCGATGATGAAAGAGTAAAGTTGGGGGTGGTGGCCACGACTCTTGCGGGTACGTCGTTTCCCATGCAGCTTATCGATTTGAACGCCTCGAAGCGCTGAGGGACGACGTTCTCCACCAACTCGTCATACTGGGCTATGTTGTCGCCATCCTCCGGGACAAGCCCGGGTGATCGCTGAAGAGTGACGCCGTCAGCCTGCTGCTCACTGGGAATCTTGGCGTTCACTATCACATTGTTGATCCCGAGGATAGAGATCTGCTCAAGAGCCTCCTGCTTGGCGCCTTCGCCTATCGAGAGCATCGCGATTACCGCGGCAACGCCAATAATCACGCCGAGCATGGTAAGAAGAGTGCGAAGCTTGTGGGCGCCCAGCGAATCCAGCGACATCTGTAAGAGAAGTCTATGGTCCACGTCTTGATCTTCTATCGTTTCGCTGTTCGGGGCTTCTGCCCTTGTTAAGCTCCGGCTCCGTGGCTTTCTCCCCGGGAAGCGCCTGATCTTCGAGCGTAGGATCAATAAGACAGACTCGTTCGCCGCCGGACAGACCGTTCAGAATCTCGATCGACATGTCGTTTCGTCTGCCTACCTCTACGGCACGCTGCTCTTTGTTCTCCAAGTACACGACGGCTTCGCCGTCTCTCTCAAAAACTGCCTCAAGGGGAACCTGTACTACGTCGGAGATTCGGTCCATTATGACCCTGCAGGATGCCGACATCCCCGGCTTCACGTTATCGTCGTGATTGAGAATGGTCACTTCGACGTCGAAGACGTTAATCTTGGAGCCCGGCTCCTTGCGCCGCGCTAACGTGCTCTTCTTCGCTACGGATCCCTCGTAGACTTTGTCAGGGAACGCGTCAAGAGTGACTATGACGGCCTGACCGGAGTCGATCTTGCTGGCATCCACCTCGGATACGGTGGCGTCAACTACCATATCTGCGAGATCAGGAAGGTTAACAAGCCCTTGCCCGGGCCAGGGCGAATCGCCCTCTTGCACCTTTGACATCGAGCTTCCCTTCCAGAGTTCCAGATAGACAACCATGCCGGGAATGGGTGCGGAAATCGTAAGTTGCTCGAGTTCGCGACGCGCGATGTTTACCTTGTCCTGCGCGCGCTGCACCTCAAGCTCGGCTTTTTGCACATCCGCTTTAAGCTGCTCAAGTTTCGCCTTGAAATTTAACTGAGCGAGTTCAAGCTCGAGCTTCGCTTCTTCCGCGAGTTTGGGAGCGTCGTGTTTCTTCTCATTGTAGTTGCGCTCTGCCTTCTGAAGATCGAGAGTGAGCTGCTTCTCTTGTATAGTGTACTCTCGCTTCGCGCGCTCAAGCGAAGTGTTCGCAATCTTCAGAGTGGATTCATGCTCCGAGAGATCAGCAGTCTGCTGGGTAGCATCGAACTTGATGACCGGGTCACCCTCTTTGACCGTCGAGCCCTCGGGCGCAAGCCAGGTTATTTGTAATCCCCTGATCCGAGGCGCTGTGATCGTGAAGGCGCGCTTTGCGTCGACAGTCCCGCTGGCTCTCTGCGAGAGCACGAATTCCCCCTTCATCACTTCGGTGGTGGGAACATCATACGAAACCGTAAAGACCGCATTAACGCCGTAGTACCCTCCGAGCACGGCCACAAGGATCACCGCCCCGTATATTACCTTCTTCATGCTGATTCTCTCCCAATGAGAATGTCCCGATAGCCGCAGGCAGTTCGAGCCAAACGTACGGCTGGCCAGCATCAGCGCCGGCAGATTCCATTATACTACATACCCTGATCTCCGTCAAAAGGTTGCGTCGACGTACGGGACGATTCACCGTTGCCAACAGTCCATGCTGGGAGACCCAGCCTCCGCGAGTCAGGCTGATTCGAAGGAGATCGGTTCTGATCTGATTTTGTGGGTGCGCAAGGTTGACTTATTGTTTATCCTAACCCTGACGTAGCCGCCGGCAATACACTGGAAGCTGTTCTGATACTCAGACGGGTTCAGCGGCGGTAATTTCCGTAATGAAATCGAGTAGTGATTCAACTACCGCGCGTAACAAGGAGGAAACAGCATGAACAGGAGACTCTTTATTCTAATCGCAGTACTGATGGCGCTTCTCTGCTCGCAGGTCTTCGCTTTGACCGCCGACGAAATCATTGCCAAGAACATCGTCGCAAAAGGCGGAAAAGAGAAGATGGACGCCATCAAGTCAATGAAGATGTCCGGCAAGATAGTCATGCAGGGCATGGAGATACCGTTCAAAGCGATGGTCAAGAAACCCAACCTCTTCAGGTCGGAATCGTCCTTTCAGGGGATGATGATGGTGCAGGCTTTCGATGGAAAGACAGCGTGGTTTCTCAGCCCGATGACCGGTTCAACCGAGCCTCAGGAGGTAACCGGAGCAGAGGCCAAGATGCTTGAGCAGCAAGCGGACATTGATGGATACCTGGCCCACTACAAGGAAAAAGGCTACAAAGTGGAGCTTGTCGGCGAAGAGGACCTTGACGGCACTCCGGTTCATCATCTGCGTGTAACAGGGCTCGACTTTGCGAAAGATGCCGCTGCCGAGATATATCTTGATTCCAAGACGTTCCTTGACTCAAAGATGACCGTGAAGGGCGCCATCGATACGACCAAGTTCGAAATGGATCAGTATTTCACGGATTATCGTGATGTCGCTGGTTGTCTTATGGCCCACTCAGTAGAGGTCAAGTCAGGTGGCCAGACTGTATCAAGCGTCATCATGGACAAGGTCGAGGTGAACATACCGTTGGCCGATTCGTTGTTCATGTTTCCTGGTAAGAAACCCGAGGGAAACAAGCCCGACTCGGCAGCGACGAAGAAGTAGGATTCACACTGCACTTGACTGAGTGCGGCGTACGTGGAACGAGCATCGCGGCAATGATGCTGCATTGCAGCAGCTTACTTAATGATCCCGAGTGACGGAATGATAATGCGGGCTCCTGTGTTATAGAGCCTAAGCATCGATCTGGAGTCCAACGATCATTTCCGAGCGGGCAATGAAGGAATTCTCTGCCTGACATGACCAAACTCGTTGGCACAGATGGCGAGCGCTATTACTCGTGGGCGCTCGAACCCGGCAAGCACACAATCGGCAGGCTTGCCTCTGGCGGCTCCAACTGCGAGTTCGCGATCGAAGACAAGACTGTCTCGCGCAGGCACGCGGAGATTGAAGTTACCGCCGATGGCGTGTTCTTGTCGGACTTCGGCAGCCACAACGGCACATTCGTCAACGGTGCAAGAATCAGCGGCAGAGTGAGGGTGGCAGAAGGTGACAGTGTGATGTTCGGTCAGGCCGAATTCACGCTATCGCCCGCCGATGGAACTCATATTCCCCCGGTTGGGTCAACGGTCACGAAGCTCGCTGATGCAGATCTGAAGAACTCCGTGTTTCTGTCTATCGACGAGGCGCTGAAGCCACTTCCGACCAAGGTCACAGAGCAGCCGCTCCTTCTGCCGACTCTCTTTGAGATGGCAAAGATGCTCGTGCTGCCTGAGCCGAAGGAAGAGATGCTCAAGCGATCTTTGGGCATGATTTCACGCGTGATCCCTGCTGAACGTCTCGCCGTGCTATTCGTATCGGAGGACCAGACCGAGGTCTATACCGTTGCAACGCTCCTGACCGGAAAGCAGGATCCCGGTGCGTTCACGCTGTCCCGAACCATCGTCGGTGAGATCATCACTAACAAGAACGCGATCGTGATTGGAGACCCGAAGAACGATCCGAGATTCGCGGAGAAGAAATCGATAATCCTCTCGGAGCTCAAGTCAGCAGTGGCGGTTCCTCTGTTCGATGAGGGCAAAGTACTCGGAATCCTCTATGCCGACACGACAAGACCCTATGAACGCTACGATGACGAGCACCTTCGTGTACTTGCGGCATTCGGGAACATCATCGCGTCACGTCTTCTCAACTATGAGCTTCTCACAGAGCGGCAGGAGAAGCAGATAATGGAAGCCGAGCTCAGACGGGCTTCGGCAATCCAAAAAAGCCTTCTCGTAACTGAGCCACCGGAGATTGAGGGATACCGCATATTCGCTTTCCAGGAGCAATCAAGATCGGTAGGCGGTGATCTCTACGATCTCAAGATCCTCCCGGATGGTCGGATGCTGTTCATGGTTGCTGACGTGAGTGGCAAGGGAATGGGAGCTGCGCTGCTGATGTCAAACATCCTCGCTTCGTTCCGAATTCTATATGAATCTGACGACTTCGACCTGTGCAGCGCCGTCAAGAGAGTCTCGCTCCACCTCAACAACTACAGTCGATCCGGGGAGTTCGCGACTCTGTTCGTTGGACTCGCAGAACCTCGCACGGGCAAAATCAAGTACGTCAACGCAGGACACAACCCTCCGGTGCTCGCGAGAACCGACGGCAGAATTGAGCATCTCGCCGCCACCGGCTTCATGATCGGCGCGTTTCCCTTCGGTGACTGGGGAGAGCAGAATGTCGATCTGGGAGCAGGCGACGTACTGGCCGCCTTCACTGACGGGGTCACTGAAGCGCAGCGACGGGACCTCGAACAGTATGGCGATGATCGGCTGGAGAAAATGATCATCGACCGGCGCGATATGAGTCCGCAAGAGATTACCGAGCAAATCATATCGGATGTTAATCAGTTTATTGGTGATGCTCCCCGTTCCGACGACATAACTACTTTGCTCCTTAAGAGGGTCTGAAGATGACATTCGAGCCGAATCAGGAATTCTCGCACTTCCGGATACTCCGCAAAATAGGTGAGGGCGGAATGGGAGAGGTTTATCTCGCCGAAGATCAGAAACTCGGTCGAAGTGTAGCCATCAAGATTCTGCAGTCCGAGTTCTTCGACAGTCCGGACAGGCTCGAGAGATTCAGCCGCGAGGCAAAGACGGCTGCTCGGATTTCGCACTCGAATGTCATGTCTATCTATGACATCGGGTCCGATGTGGACGTCAAGTCAGGAAAGCAGATAAGCTACATCGTTATGGAGCACGTGACCGGAGTGTCGCTTACAGAGTATCTCGCGACGGGATCTCCGCCGATGAAGGACCTGCTGCGAGTGGCTGAGAAAACGGCCGCGGGACTCGCTGCTGCGCACAAACTCGGCATAGTCCACCGGGATATCAAGACTGATAACATCAAGATCGACGAGAGCGGCGAGCCCAAGATTCTCGATTTCGGCCTCGCGAAACCTGTTTCGTCTCCCATGTCGGATGACATAGAAGCTCAGGGAAATACCGTCTCAAAGGAGCTGACTCAGGAAGGCAAGATTCTCGGGACTGTGACATACATGTCCCCGGAGCAAGCGAGGGGTGAAAACGTCGATTCGAGGTCGGATATCTTCTCATTCGGCACGATGCTTTACAAGATGTTCACCGGCACAAACCCATTTGAGTCGAATGACAGAATTTCGACACTCGCCAAGATACTCGAGTCGAAACATGTTCCGATGCGTCAGAAGAATGAGGCCATTCCGCCCGAACTCGAACGGATCGTCGATAAGTGCTTGCAGAAGGACCCGAATGACAGGTATCAGGACACTCGAGACCTGGTAGTCGATTTGAGAACACTCCGGAGACAGTTTGAGAGCGGATTATCGGATTCGTCATCACTGGAAACAGATGCCGCTGCTCTGCGGAGAAAGAGCGGTTCCCGTCTGATATCGAGGGTGTGGCCGTTTGCCGCTGTCGTGGTACTCGGACTCGCGGCATACGGGCTGATCAGCAAATTCGTCGGTTCCGACAGCTCACGCACTGGCGTACTTCAGGCGAAGGGAAACTCGCTCGCGATTTTGAGTTTTGAGAACAAGACCGGCGACAGCGAGCTTGATTGGCTGACTTCTGGCCTGCCTGAGATCCTTATGACAGACCTCGCCGAGAGCAGGTCAGTCGATCTCATCAACAGGAATCGCATCCTCGATTATCTCGAAGACGAAGGCAATGGCGAGCAGCCGAGTCACAAAGAGAGCATAGAGGCGGCAAGGGCTCTTGGTGCATCAAAGGTGCTTTCGGGAGCGTTCTACAAACTTGGCGACAAGATCAGGATTGACGCTCGTCTGGAGGATGTGGAATCGGGCAAGATACTGCTTGGCGAGAAGGTGGTTGGCCCCGATCCATTCATTCTGGTCGACAGCCTCACACAGAAGATAGGTCTGTCGCTGAACCTGAAGGAACTGGCGGCGGGAAATGTTCAGGTTGCAGAGATCACGTCCTCTTCGCCCGAGGCGTACAAGCACTACATACTCGGCACGCAGCAGTTCTGGCTGGACTATGATCTGGCGATTGGGCATTTCAAGAAGGCGATCGAGATCGACTCGTCGTTTGCCCTTCCATATTTGCGGATCGGAATGAGGTTCGCCTATCGGGGACGCACTCAGCAGGCGGCCCCATACTTTCAGGCAGCCTCCCGGTTTGCCGACAATCTGCCCGTGAAAGAGCGGAGCATGCTGGATATCTATCGTGACATCTGGTTCAACGCCAATTTCGACGACGCGATGATCAAATGTGCGGTCTACCTCGGCAACTATCCGGACGATCTGGAAATGCGAAGTTTCTACGCTCTCATGCTCCACAGCCTGCAGCGCAAGTCTCAGGAGGCGCTTGCACAGCTTGACACTGTCATAATGACCGATCCGCATTCCAGCCAGGCTTTCCTCTTTCTCTCCTCAATCCACAACGACTTGGGCAACCGGCAGAAGGCAATAGAGTATGCAGAGCGCTCCAGGAATGAGAATCCCGGCTCGCGAGACACGCGCGCCTATCTCGTGGAATGGTATTTCCAAGCGTCACGGTTCGATGACGTGATCCGAGAATGTGAATCATTGCTGGAAATGTCTCCCGGAGATGAATCGGTGCTGAGCGATCTTGTCAGAGTGTATGTTTTCAAACGAGATTTCGATTCGGCAAGACGATACGCGGAGTTGATACGGCAGCACAATTCGGGTGATCCGTATTCGATGATGCGATACTACGGCCACCTCGCTGAGCTCTCCAATTGGCAGGGCAAGTTCATGACCGCCGCAGAGTATCTAAAGAACTCACTGGCCGCGGTCAAGACGACCGGCGATAGCATCCTCATCGCCCGGCGATACTCTTCTATTGCCTCACTCTATGTTTCCGTGGACATGAGAGACAGCGCGTCCGCCTACTGCGGAGGAATTCTCGACTATGCCTCAAGAATGGAAGAATTCAATTATGCCATGATGCTCATCTCCATTGATCCGGCTAAAGAGGGAACAGCTCGTCCAATCTTCGAGCGCGGCGTGGATGACTTCCGAAGACGGGTTCCGTCCGATATGTGGGGGCTAACGGATGCACTGGAAAGCGTCTTCGATGGAATGTGCAGAAGCGACACGGCTCTGATAATCGCAGGATATGATAGTCTGATTGGAATGGGTCAGTTGGGGTCCGAGAACTACTCGATGCTCGGCAAGACTTTGGTGCTAACCGGGCGATACGATCGAGGCAAGGAGACTTTGCAGAACCTCCTGTCAGGGGATGATGCAACCAGCAATGCGTTTGACTACTTGACTTCGGTCTACTACACTGCTATCGCCAACCAGGCATTGGGAAACGACAAAGATGCCATCGCTGGATACCAGGAAGTCATCAAGTACTGGGGTAACCCGGACATCGAGCTTAAGGAGATTGCTGACACGAGGGCTCGCCTAAGAGGACTGACCAGCTAAGAGACAAAGGTTTGGTGCGGCGGAATGATGTTAGACGTCGTCATTCCGGCGGAAGGGACTGTTGAAAAACCCCGGAGAGAGACATTCTTCGTAGGTCGGGTTTGGTCTTCCCCCGGTTTTGTGGACAGTTTGTTAAGCATGTGTGTTTCTCGA
>JAGVNY010000211.1 GCA_020053015.1 Candidatus Zixiibacteriota bacterium
AGTGCATGAAGGTCCCCGTGTCTCTCCGCAGTCCGACTATGTGCTGCAGCCCGGAAATGTCGTGACGATCGAACCCGGGATATACATCCCCGACTGGGGTGGTGTCAGAATCGAGGATGACGTAGTTATTGGCAAGGGTGGCTGCACTGTCATTAACAAGGCTCCTAAGGAGCTCATAGAGCTATGATCGGCATCGATCGGCAGCAGGCAATCCAGCTTGGGTTGCAGTTTTTCAGAAAGCCACCGATCAGTAGGCGCAATTGACGCAGAAGAATAGACTCGAAGTGGAGATAGCTTATGATGGACAAGATGATCCGTAAGCTGGTGAAGCTTGTTGAGGAGAGCGACATCGCCCAACTTGAGTATTCAAGCTGGGGACGCAGGCTGAAGATCACCAAACGGTACGATAATGACGGCTATCACCACAGGGCTGGAACTCCAACGGAAGTGGTGATTCACGAGCCCCGGTACGCTCCCCCCCCTTCCCCGCCGGCTCAGGCTGTCTCGCTGACACCCTCGGCGCCGACGTCCGCTACAGAATCTCCGCAGAAATCCGACGATAAGTATAAGGCGATCAAGTCGCCCATGGTGGGGACATTCTACACCTCGCCGGAGCCCAACGCGCCGCCCTACGTAGAGGTCGGCCAAATCGTTGCGGTAGGGCAGGTAGTCTGCATCATTGAGGCGATGAAGTTGATGAACGAGATCGAGTCGGATTTCGAGGGCAAGATCGTGAAACGTCTGGTCGAAAACGCGCAGCCGGTTGAATTCGGACAGACGCTGTTCATGGTTGAGCCTCTGGGCTGACTCTCTCCGAAATAGAGGAGTCTCCAAATGAATCTGCGCCAAATGCTGGTGGAGATGCTGTCTAAAGGTGCGTCCGATATCCACCTCAGAGTCGGGATTAAGCCGATGATGAGGCTCGACGGCAAGCTGATGTCAATCGATCCCAACCCGATGACAAAAGAGGACATGAACGCGGTGCTCGAACAGGTTCTCAACCCCGATCAATTGCGCCGTTTTCAGCAGCGCAACGAAATGGACTTGGCGCTTTCGGTGGCTAAACTTGGCCGTTTCCGCATAAATCTCTACCGGCAGCGCGGAACGAGCGGGATTGCAATAAGAGCCGTGAACACCTCGGTGCCCAGTTTCGATGCTCTCAATCTGCCGGAGGTCGTGAAGAAGATCGCCGATGCCCGGCGGGGGCTTGTCATAGTAACCGGCACAACCGGTTCCGGCAAGTCAACTTCGCTTGCAGCTATGATTGAGTACATCAACGAGAGCCGGAGCGAAAACATACTGACTGTCGAAGACCCGATCGAGTATATCTTCAGAGACAACAAGAGCATCATTTCACAGCGTGAGGTCGGAGGCGATACCCCCTCATTTAGCTCGGCATTGCGCCACGCGTTCCGTCAAGATCCCGACGTAATAATGATCGGCGAAATCCGCGATCAGGATACCATGTCAACGGCTCTCGCGGCAGCCGACACGGGTCATCTTGTGTTGACAACGCTTCACACAATGAACGCCATCGAGACGATTTCTCGTATCATATCGTTCTTCCCGCCCCATCAGCACCAGCAGATCAGGCTGCTCCTTGCAGGGACTTTGCAGGCAATCGTATGCCAGCGGCTTCTCTCGAGAAGCGACGGTCCCGGCCGTGTGCCGGCGGTCGAAGTGCTGATCGGGACTGCTTCCGTCAAAGATTATCTGATCGACGAGATCAAGACTCCTGCGACGCTCGAATTGATTGAATCCGGTATGATTCAGTACGGTATGCAGTCGTTCGACCAGTCGATTATGAAGCTCTACCGACAGGGAGTTATCTCTTATGAGGATGCCATGTCACAAGCCTCTAACCCGGATGACTTCGATCTGAAGCTTAAAGGGATCGTGGGTTCATCCGACAGAGGCTGGACAGAATACAGCGCATCCAACAAGCGCTGATCTCCGACCGAGTCTCGTCGGACAAGACAACCCAATACTGGAGCCGCGGGCGATAGGTCTGCGGCTTCATGCATTGACGCCAACAAATCGTCAGGCAGAGTCCGAGTCGCGTAAATGCGAGCTTTTTCCGCTTGCCAAAGCTTTCCCGCACGCACTATCTTCGTGGCATGTTTCGCAAGGTACTTATCGCCAACCGCGGGGAAATAGCGCTCAGGATAATCAGGGCTTGCCGCGATCTCGGTATCAAAACCGTCGCCGTTTACTCGGAGGCAGATCGTGACTCCTTGCACCGCAGGTTCGCTGATGAGGATGTCTGCATCGGACCTGCCCATTCATCAAGGAGCTACCTCGACCCGAAGCGGATTATCGCTGCGGCCGAAGTGACTAACGCCGAGGCGATCCATCCCGGTTATGGCTTCCTTGCGGAGAACGCTGATTTCGCGGACATCTGCGCTTCATGCGAGATGAAGTTCATTGGGCCGGCAGCTGATGTGATCCGCAAGATGGGAGACAAGTCGGCCGCCAAGAAACTCATGAAAGAAGCAGGCGTCCCGGTTGTACCTGGGTCGGACGGTACGGTAGGCTCAATCGAAGAGGCTGCGGAGATTGCGGGGAAAATTGGATATCCGGTAATTATCAAAGCGTCCGCGGGAGGCGGCGGACGAGGAATGCGGGTGGCCCGCGGTGATGAGGATTTGCAGACGGCGTATAGAACTGCCCGGATGGAGGCGGAAGCAGCCTTCAAGAACTCCGAGGTGTATGTAGAGAAATATGTTTCGAATCCGCGCCATATAGAGATACAGATTCTTGCCGACGAGCATGGAAATGTGATACATCTCGGTGAACGCGACTGCACCGTTCAGCGGCGGCATCAGAAGCTGATCGAGGAGGCGCCCTCACCCGTGCTCACACCTGAAGTCCGTAAGCAAATCGGAGAGTCCGCTGTCCGGGGCGCAGAAGTCGCAGGCTATCAGAATGCGGGCACAATAGAATTCCTGTATGATGTCGACGGTAGTTTCTATTTTATGGAGATGAACACGCGAATACAAGTAGAGCATCCGGTAACCGAGCAGGTCACCGACATTGATTTAGTACGAGAGCAACTCCGGATCGCTGCAGGCATGCAGCTCGAAATGACTCAATCTGATGTCACGATACGAGGCCATTCAATGGAGTGCCGCATTAACGCGGAGAACCCTGATGCGGGTTTCCGTCCGTCTCCGGGACAAATCACTTCGCTCCATGTCCCGGGAGGACTGGGCATACGGGTTGACACTCACGCTTACGCGAAGTATGTGATCCCTGCGTTCTACGATTCGATGATCGCAAAGCTCATAACGCACGGCAAGACTCGTGCCGAGGCGATGAAGCGAATGCAGCGAGCGCTGGAGGAATTCGTAGTGGAAGGGGTCGACACGACGATTCCTTTTCACAAGAGAGTCTTCAGCGACCCGGTGTTTCAGTCCGCCAAGTATGACACATCTTACGTAGAGAAGTTTCTTGCGGGCGAATCAGCCGCCAAGCTTGAAGTGACGAAATCTGAATCCTAAACAGACCCAATGGAGGAAACATGGACATTCCGAGCGGTTTGAAATATTCTAAAGACCATGAGTGGGTTCGCGTTGAGGCTAACATCGGAACAATTGGAATCACCGATTATGCTCAGGGTGAACTCGGAGACGTGGTCTACGTCGAACTTCCCGAAGTAGGCAGAAAGATCGCAATGGGCGAGACTTTCGGTACGATCGAAGCTGTCAAAGCAGTGTCGGAGCTCTATTCGCCGGTATCCGGAGAGATCACCGAGGTCAACGACAAACTTCAGGATGATCCTGCTCTGGTCAACAAGTCACCATATGCCGACGGTTGGATGGTGAAGGTCATACTATCTGATCCGGGAGATTTGGCGAAGCTGCTCAGTCCGGATGACTACAGAAAGATGGTCGGAGCCTGATATGTCCTTTGTGCCAGGCAACAGCGCCGAGCGCGACGCATTGTTGCGCGAGGTCGGAATCCGCTCCTTCGACGACCTGTTACGGGCAATCCCCATACATCTGAGACTTGCCGGCGACCTCCAGCTTCCGGCGGCCAGGTCAGAGTGGGAGGTCCTTCGCTACCTTTCAGAATTGTCGGCGAGGAATGCAACTTCAGAGCAATACGACATCTATCTCGGCGGCGGATTCTACGATCACTACTCGCCTGCGGTCGTCGACTTCATAGTCTCCCGACCGGAATTCGCGACGGCGTATACTCCATACCAGCCTGAAGTCTCGCAGGGAACTCTGCAATCAATCTACGAGTTCCAAACGATGGTCGCACGACTAACAGGGATGGACGTCGTGAATGCTTCAATGTACGATGGCGCTTCAGCTACCGCAGAGGCAGTGTTGTTGTCACTTTCGCACACGAAGAAGCACAGGGTTCTCTGCTCATCCGGTGTCAATCCGCTCTATACCGAGGTGATCCGGACGTACACATCGGGTATCAAACCCGACATCGTCAGCATCCCAGACATTGACGGCGTTGTTGACCGTGGAGCGCTCAAAACCCTCATATCCGATACAACTGCTTGTGTCGTAGTCCAATCACCCAACATCTTCGGCTTGATCGAAAATCTTGCGGGTCTGAAGGATCTTCTTGGCAATGCTATTCTGATCTGCGTAACGAACCCGCTCTCTCTCGGCATTCTCAAACCGCCGGGAGAGTTCGGAGTAGACATCTGTGTCGGCGAAGCTCAGCCGCTCGGCAACGCGATCTCATACGGCGGCCCAGGTGTGGGAATCTTCGCGGCCAAGGGCGAGTATATGCGGAAGCTGCCGGGGAGACTGGTTGCGCGAACGAAGGACCTTGACAACAAGACAGGTTACGTGCTTACCTTGCAAACCAGAGAGCAACACATTCGCAGAGAGAAGGCCACGTCAAACATCTGTACCAACCAGGCTCTGTGTGCGCTCACTGCAGGTGTCTACCTCAGTCTGCTGGGCAAAGCTGGCATAGTCGAGGTCGGTGAGTTGTGCGTACAGAATGCACATTATCTGGCGTCGGAGATCTCGAAGCTGCCGGGATTCGGGCTCAAATACCAGGGATCGTTCTTCAACGAATTCGTAGTCACGACGCCAATAGACGCTGTGAGTATTCTTAAGCTCCTCGAGAACAAGAGAATCCTCGCAGGTATTCCTCTTGAGTGGTTCTATCCGGAAAGAAAGAAGGAGCTGCTGATAGCGGTCACTGAGAAGAGACGGCGTAGCGATCTTGATAGATTCGTAGCCGCACTCGCCGCAGAAGCGGCATAACAGGAGAGCAGGACAACATGCCTTACTGCCCTGTATGCAAATGTGAGTTGGACGACACGGTGTCGTCATGCCCGTACTGCGGTAATGACGTGGTGGATGACCTGGTCGATGAAGGGGAAGACGACGTCGATGCCGAGCCGGACGATCTCGAACTCGATGATGAAGTTGAGGGACCGGGCGCGAATGTCGACCTGGAAGATTCCGTCCTGCTCTATAGATCATTCTCCAGAGTCAACACTGATTTTCTCACTGAGACACTCAAGTCGGCGAGAATCCCGTTCCATTGCCGTATAATTGGTGGCCTCTATGGCCGCGGGATGCCGTCATCTGTCGGATTCTTCGGGACACGAGCGGTCGACGCCGAGATCTTCGTGCCACGGGAATTCAGGGACGAGGCTCTCGAAGTGAAGAGACAGACGGTCGGCGACGAATAACAGGAGGTTTAGGATGGCAAGGACAATGAGCTTCTCGGTCCTGGCGCTGATTCTCATATCTGCGATGGCAGCTGCTCAGACCGACACGACCGGCGCAGCAGACTCGCTCAAAGCAGAGTGGGTATCGAGTTTTGCTGGTGCACAGTCGAAGGCGCTCGATGAGAATCGAGTTATACTCCTCGATTTCTACACCGACTGGTGAAAGTGGTGCAAACGCTTGGATAGCGTTACGTTCAGCAACCCGTTAGTTGCGTCGATGTCACGAAGCATGATCTTCAGTAAGCACAACGCGGAAGTAGACTCGCAACTGGCGAAATTCTACGGAGTGAGCGGGTTCCCGACTATGGTGTTCACCAGACCCAACGGCTCGGAAATCGACCGGATCGTAGGTTTCCTACCTCCGGAAGAGTTCATCCCCGCAGTCTTAGACCTGCTCCAGAATAGAAATACACTTGATGACTACATGACTCGACTCGCTACATATCCCGACAGCTTCGAACTTCGAATGGAAGTAGCCGATAGATACCAATCCCGCGGTTGGTACGACAAAGCGAAAGCTCAGTACAAGTCCATTCTTGCGGAGGATTCCTCCAACGCTCGAGGACTGTCGGACAATGCGCTTATGTCACTTGCTCAGGTTGAACTCAGAGAGAAGCGCTATGACGAAGCGGTAAGACTGTTTCAGAAACTTGCTACGGAATTCCCGTCCAGCGAGAGCTACGAAGACGCGCACATTTACATTCCCTACACCTACATGAGGGCGGGAGAGAACAAGAAGGCGCTGAAATTCTTTAACGAGTTCAAGACGAAGTTCCCGCAGTCCGAGGAGCTGGAATGGGTCGATCAGCAGATTGCAAAGATTAAAGAAGGAAAGAAGTAAGAGATGACACACGGCTCGTCGGATGAGAAGAACATCTTTGAGAAGTCGAGGCCGGGTCGCAGGGGATATACACTGCCCGCCGTCGACGTTCCTCGACAACCGCTTGACAAGTTGATAGACAGGCGTTATCTGAGAACATCGGCGCCGGATTTGCCCGAGGTCTCGGAGAACGAAGTCGTCAGGCACTATGTCGGATTGTCGGTGAAGAATCACCACATCGATAAAGGCTTCTATCCGCTCGGGTCCTGCACGATGAAGTACAACCCGAAGATCAACGAACGAACTGCGCGGCTCGCTGGATTCGCCTCAGTGCACCCATTTCAGCTTGACCACACAGTGCAGGGTGCGCTGGAAGTGCTTTACAACACTGCGGCTTATCTGGCTGAGATAGCTGGTATGCACGCGGTCTCGCTCCAGCCTGTGGCGGGAGCTCAAGGCGAATTCTGCGGATTGCTTATAGCTCGCAAATACTTCGAGAAGAAGGGACTACCGCGGAAATATGTCATCATTCCGGACTCTGCTCACGGCACCAACCCCGCATCGGTCGTATTCGCAGGCTTCGAAGTCAAGCAGGTGAAATCCTCGTCGGACGGCACACTCTCTGCCGAGACGCTCAAGGCGGTTGTCGACGATCAGACGGCGGCGCTCATGCTGACCAATCCGAATACACTCGGGCTGTTCGAGAAGGAAATCGAGCAGATAGCAAAGGTCATTCATGATGCAGGCGCTCTGCTCTATATGGACGGCGCGAATCTTAATGCTCAACTCGGTATCGTAAGACCCGGTGATTTGGGGTTCGACATCGTTCATTTCAATTTGCACAAGAC